>SVQT01000025.1 GCA_015065215.1 Oscillospiraceae bacterium
GGTCTCGATCTCAGAGAAAATGTGGATGATTACTATGTGCGCGTGGGCAATTTTGATGACGATACTCATTATGACCTGCTTTCCTGCTTGCAAAAGTCCATTCGTGGTTCTGATCCGGACGCGACCGCTTTTTATGTGGCAAAGCTGGTGGCGGTTGGAGAATTGATCTCGCTTTGCCGCCGTTTACAGGTCATCGCTTCTGAGGATGTGGGCCTTGCCTATCCACAGGCGGCGGTTATTGTGCGCGCCTGCTGTGAATCCGCTTTGGAGCTCGGACTTCCGGAGGCGCGGATTCCGTTGATCAACGCCGCGTTGCTGTTGGCGACCGCGCCCAAATCCAATTCGGCCTATCTGGCGCTGGCGGCAGCTGCCGAGGATGTAGACGCCGGACGGGGCTTAACGGTGCCGCGTCATTTGCAATCACCGCTTTTCCGGGGCTATCGGTATCCCCACGATTATACCGGTCACTATGTACGGCAACAATATCTCCCGGACGATCTGCGAGATCGGAAGTATTATGAGTACGGAGAAAATAAAACCGAGCAGGCGGCAAAGAGTTATGCTGATTTTCTGCGCCAAAACGGCGGAAAAGAAAAACCCTGAGCTGCCCCCTCCCTTTGAAGTCTAAAGATTGAAAAATCCGCCAAAGTCGACTTTTGCTTAGCGGCTTTTGGCACAGACGGGGAGGGTAAACCGTGTTTTTTGTCTTGCTTTCGGCGATATTGTTTGGTGTTTTAGAGGGGGTTACCGAGTGGTTGCCCATCTCCTCTACCGGCCATCTCATCCTGCTTGATCAGGTTCTGACACTGCCTGTGTCTCCAGCGGCTTTTGAACTGTTTGAGGTGGTCATCCAGCTGGGGGCGATCCTGGCGGTGGCGGTGCTGTACCGCAAACGCTTGAACCCTTTTGGTAAGGGGAAGGATAGGGGGGAGCGGCGCGCTGTTTTCACCCTTTGGGGTAAGATTTTGCTTGCCACGCTTCCGTCGGTCGTTTTGGGGCTTTTGTTAGACGATTGGATCAGTGAGCGACTGCATACACCTGTGATTGTGGCGGCTGCGCTGATTTTTTATGGCATTCTGTTTTTGCTGATTGAAAAATGGCGAAAAAGGCACCCGTCTGCCATCCAAATAGAAGAAATGTCGGCAAAAACCGCCCTGCTCATAGGGTGCTTTCAATTGCTGTCCCTGGTGCCTGGCACATCCCGCTCGGGGGCAACGGTGCTTGGCGGTATACTGTTGGGATTAACGGCCACGGCCGCGGCGGAATTTTCCTTTTTTCTTGGCATGCCCACTATGTTGGGGGCAGGTCTTTTGAAAGGGGGAAAGTTTTTGCTTGCGGGGGGGAGCTTGAGCGCTATCGAATGGTTGATTTTGGGGGTAGGAACAGTAACCGCTTTTTTGGTTTCGCTGGTTGTCATCCGGTTTCTGACTCAGTTTGTTCGTCGGCACTCTTTCGCGCCCTTTGGTATCTATCGAATGTTGCTTGGCGCTGCCGTGTTGATCGCCTATTTTACCGCATAAAGGAAAAAAGATGAAAGAAAAATTAAAATTGAAATACCCGGTGATCGTGGAAGGGAAATACGATCGGTTGCGGATTTTATCTGTGGCCGAAGGGCAGATTCTGACCACGGAAGGTTTTGGCGTTTTCAAGAAAAAGGAAAAGTTGGCCTTGTTTCGGGCGCTTGCCGAAAAAAGTCCGGTGATTGTGTTGACCGATCCGGATGGAGCGGGGACCTTGATCCGCGCGCATATCGGCTCGGCCATTCCGCCCCAACGGCTGATCCCACTGTATGTTCCCCGGATCAAGGGAGTGGAAAAGAGGAAAGCAGTCCCCTCGGCAGAGGGAACGCTTGGTGTTGAGGGGCAGGAGCGCGAGGTGCTCTACGAGCTGTTGGCGCCTTTCGCGGGGGGTGAGCTCCTCGCAAATCCAATCTCTAAAGCCGATTTTTACGAGGATGGCCTTACCGGTTGCGCGGATGCCGCGGCCAGACGTGATCAGCTTTGCGCCGTTGTCGGCTTGCCCACGGGCATGACCCCCAATGCCCTTTTGGCGGCACTGCGGGTGATCACCACGTATGAAGAATACAAAGCGGCAGTAAAAAAAATATCGTAGAGAAAAAGAGCGGATGCGAAAACGGCAAGCTTTCGGTATCCGCTCTTTGCGCGTGTATGACTCAATAAAAGACTGCACAGGATGTGAAAAAGGCAGGGCAACAGGCTTTTATCAAAAAAGTTTAAAAATTTTTGAAAAAGGTCTTGCTTTTTGCTTGGGGATGTGATATAATAACGCAGTAATCTAAAAGGCCCGTTAGTCAAGCGGCTAAGACGTCGCCCTCTCACGGCGAAGGCATGGGTTCGATTCCCGTACGGGTCACCAAACGTAACAAATCCGAACTATTTCGTATCAAACGAATGGTTCGGATTTGTTTTTTACTATAATTATCCATATTAAAATTGAATCCGCCGAGAGCAAGTGCCATCTTACACTCGGCGGATTTTTTCTCTATACCCGTTTTTGTTTCGCGGTGAAGAAACAATACAGAGCCCCTGCATAATACAGACATCAAAAAGCAATTTTAACGGGTTGCATTTTAAAAACGCAACCTCAAGAAGTTGCTTTTTAAAAAAGCAACGTGTTTTACTTGCTTTTTAAGAAAAGATGTGGTATAATAACCCTACAGCTCTAAAAAGGAGAGTTAAGTGTATATGAAATATGCTGCTTTAATGTTTGATATTGTTGAATCGAGGCATTATCAAGATAGATATGATGTCCAAAACATCTTAATGAATGCCGTAAGCTATTTGAATTATTTGTATAGTGAAGATATAAAAAAAGAGGTCGTTTCCAGTGCTGGCGATGAATTTCAGGGATTGTTTTTTAATCTTCAATCTGCTTTTTTGTATATCAGAAAATTGCAATTGCTTATTTATCCTATCAAAGTGCGGTGCGGAATAGGATACGGAGAAATAAAATATGATGTGAAGGAATGGTCGTCTTTAGCATTTGACGGAGAAGCTTATTATTTAGCGCGTGATGCAATCAATGAGATTTCAAAAAGAAAAAGTAATGCAATATTTTTCAACACAAGATCTAATTATGATAAATATTTGAACATGCTTTGCTTCGCCGGTGTTGACATGAAAGTTCGTCAATCTCAGGTTGCTCGTTGGATTGAACTTTTAGCAGACATTATTTTACCTATTAAACAAGTAGAAGAAGATATTTCGTTTTATGATTTCATTTTGGAAATGAGGCACAGAATAATTTCATCTGAACGATGGAATAAAGTGTATGATAAATCAAGAGAAATTGAACCTTTTGATACTGATTTCCGTTTTTTGTTTGAAACAAGAGGCGAGTTTAGATCAAAAGAAGATTATTATAACAACTTAATTGTTGAAGAATTTTGGAGTTACGGGATGTCCACTGTTCTTGCACAAGCGATGGGCACATCACGCCAAAATATTGACAGATATGTTTCCTTGGGAAAAATAAAAGACAGTCGCACAATGGATAAAACAATTTATGAATTGTTGGGAGAAGAAATATGGTAAACTTTTTGATTTTATTGACTCTACATTTTTTAGGAGATTTTTATTTGCAAACGTCCAAAATTGCAAAATGTAAAAACGCCAATATTGGAGAAGATTGCAACCGCTGCAGTAGTTGTAAGGAAAAGGCTTTTTTTAATAATAAATATGTTGCTCTTCATTCGTTGCTGTATGCAGTTCCGTTCTTATTCCTGTTCTTTATGACAAGATGGACAAGCGCCCTCATAATAATAGCAACACTTCTCGCTTCGCATTATGTGATAGATACAATTTCTTGTTGCTTGAACAAAAAGCTAAAACAAACACTCGTATTTATTGCAGACCAAGTATTACATATCGCAATTTTCGTTGTGATGTTTAAATTATTTGATTTCAACTCTGAGTTCGAAAAATATGAGTTTGTAATAAAAATCATTTTTTCTGTTTCGTTTTTAATTATTCCCGTTTCTGTTTTTATAAACAAGCTTTTTTATGACCTATATCCTAATTCGCAGCCAGGCAAAATATTTGATGTCGGCTCAATAATAGGAATGTTTGAGCGAGCATTGGTTTTAATTTTCGCAAGTTTTGGAGATTTTGCCGCGATTGCAATTATTATCACCATAAAAACTTGGGCTAGATCAAATGATTTGAAAGATCCCGAATTTAGAAATAAATATTTATTAGGAACTTTAGCAAGTTTGGTGTTAGCCTTAATAGCATTTTTAATTTATAGGTTGTGAGTAGGAAAGGTAAGGAGTTAAAATGAGAGATAGCAATCCCGGCAATCTTTTTAAAGAAGATTGCCGGGATTGCGTTTGTTATTGATTGTCTTTAGCCATTATTTTTGGACTTCCACTCCTCAAATGCCGCTTTGCCTTCTTCGCTTTCAAAGTAGGCAAGAATATCCGGCAGGAGGCAGCGAGCAAATTCTTTGATCAAATGATCGGGCAGCTCGCACTCACCTCGGTTGTTTCCGAGGATCTCTTTCAGGCGTTGCCAGAATCTTTTAAAAGGACCCACACCGCTATCCTTTTTGCTCTCAATCCATTCTATCAACTCTCCGACCTCCCGATTATGCGCATCCTCTCCTTTGTCACTATCACCAGGAAACAAACCCGATTTATGATCGGAAAGCACCGCAATGGTGCGCTTTTTAAATTCACTCCAAATCATTTTTTCGATTCCTTTCACATTTTGGACGTCAACAAAGACGTCAAGCAAAATCCCGCAACCATGGGGCTTTGAGGGCGATTCTTGGGGGTGATGACACCAAAATTGACGTCCAATAACCCACCGTAACGTCCATTCGGCAGAATGCCGAAAGAAGAGGAAAGTGCCTCAAAAACGGCGGAAAAGAGAGATAAAGCGGTCGGCTCTGCCGGCCAAAGTGGCTCGGGTGGGCGTCTTGACGTCCACCCTTTAACCTGCTTCAAAATCGACAAGGTTTGCCAGCCGATTTTTCGTGCATTTTACCCCCGCAAAATGCCGCCACCTCGCGCGCGTGTACTATTTCTTTTCTGCTATAAAAAATGAGTTAAAGTGGGTATAGTTAGTATCCTCTTTTTTATGCTACCCACTGTTCACCGCAAGGGTAAGATGTGGTAGACGTTGGAACGATAACCGCCGTCCTCGCTGTGCTGATGATGCTTCTCGATCAATCCTTTTTCTATCAGCACCTTGAGCGCGCGGTCTACCGTTTCTGCGCCCGAAATTCCGCATTCGCGGGCGATTGTCCGCCGCGAAGGGAAGCATGTCCCACCCTCGTTGCATGCGTGCCGACAAAGGCAGAAATAAACGGCAAGGTCGCGCGGCTTCAGATCAAAAGAGAAGATGCGGTTGTCTACTTTGAAAAATGCCATATACTTTGATTATCCCCCCGCGTTTCGCCTATTTTTCTCCTGTTATGGTGCTATTCCAAGGAAGAGTCTTATATTTCTCAACCAACTCTTGGATATTATTTAAGTGGACTTGAGTGGAAATAAAATCAGTGAATTGTATCAGCCCTACTTCAAATGATTTTTGGGTTTCATCTCGAATAACAGGCACTTGTTTTTCCGCCTCTAAGATTATACTATCCACTTTTAAAATTTCCGCTCGTTGACTTTCTTCTAGAGTTTCGTCTGGAGCATGCTCGCACATTCGATTTATAGTTGCTTTCAAAAAATAAGCATTGCTCATGAGATCAAGGGCCTGTTGAAGCACTTGCAACATATAGGAATATTGAATATTACCATTTTTGCACGATTCAATGTAGCATTTTGCATTCTCTTCTATTTTCTCGCTCAAAGCAACAATCATATCCATTAATGACGAAATATATTGCGCTTCTTCGTCCATATCAAAAGGAAATTGAGCTTCATCAAGCAACACTCTCTCAACGGTATAGCTGTCTGGTTTTAACCTCAAATCGTAGCAATCGATCTTGTTTTCTCTAGAAATATCCCATAATAATTTTTTGCAAAACAAATCTATTTTGGGGCCAAACGTAATTGATTTTATTCGTGGCATCGTAATGAATTTTGGGGCAAACGGAACTCTGCCAAAATTAATGATGCGCCATTCTTCTTCATATTTCCAACATTGGTTTTTTGCAAGAAGATGAGAGATAATCACTTCCGGATTCGCATCATCTGTTTTTAAAACTCCGTTTTCATCAACTTGGAAAGTTGTTATACCAAAATCTTTTAATGAGACTGTAGGGCGTTTGGCAAGATAATTCACCGGATAAACAAAACCGATATTATCCCTTAGCTCGCTAAGATCGTATTCAACACATATTCCAGCATATGAGTTGGCATAGTGGGACCACATCAACTGGTTATTCCATCCACTGACACTAAAGCAAGAGATTGTTGTTTTTGATAAGATCTCTTTCAGTTTTAAAAAATACCCGTCAGAAATTTTCACTATTTGATCGTGTAGTTCTGTTAAACCGTCATCAAGCTGAAGCGCTGACATTAATTGTGTCTCATCAATTTCAACGTTACCAAAATTTGCGACAATTGATCCCCAAACAAGCATACTCGTTGTATCAAAATGCTGTTTTAGAGTGCGGGGCATGTTTTTATAAAGATGCTTTTGATTGCGCGTGAGAAAGGTGTCAAAGGGTATCTTTTCTCCATGCAAAATATGTCGCTCTTTGATCAAAAATTTTTTTAGTGAGTTTAGGCTGTTGATAAGTTCCGCTATTTTTCCAACCAATTTATATTTGAGCAAATATTTTATAAGTGTTTTGATACTTTCATCGGTTTCAAGGTCGTTTACAATTATCTCGATGCATTCTTCATACACTCTTTCGGTAGAGAAGCCTATCATAGAGTCAAAGGGATCATTCATGTTTAGTGGCGTTTGTGCATAGACTACGCCGTGCCTAATATTTTCAATATCATAGATGGTGGATGCATCACGGCGACAAGGTCTGTATTGATAAAAAAGCCCACCCGCTGCGATAATATCTTTTTTCATTCCATCAAAAGAAAAATCACCCATTGTGAAGCAATCTCCTGTTTTTTAAAAATCTTTAATTAACTTGAGCGCAACACCCTGGATGGAAAGCTCTTTAGGGTAAATGTCGCGCTGCTGGGCGGTGTAGCTCTTGTTTTCAGCGTGCAAGCGCGGGCGGCCGTTCTCCCAGAAGATGCGCTTGAGCGTGTTGCCGTTTTCGGTGAGCGCTACCACGATCTGCCCATCGGTCGCTTCGCTTGTTTTCTTGACCAGGATCAGATCGCCTGCCTCTACACCGGCATCAACCATCGAGTCGCCGTAAGCGCGCAGCAGGAAACACTCGCCCTGTACCCATTCCTCTGGGATTGCGAGAAATCCTTCCGCATATTCTTCTTCCTCCTCGGGGCTGCCGCAGATCACGTTGCCTATGATCGGCACGCGCACAGAGTTATATCGGCGCAGGGATCTACCCTCCATCGAGAGCGTGCCCTTGCCACTGTACTCGATTACACCTTGCTCCTTCAGTCGGGTAAGATAGCGGTATCCCACCGATTTGCTCATCTCCATGTGCGCGAGAATCTCCCCAAACTTGGGCGCCTCGCCGTTGTTGGCTCGCATATAGCTCTTGATGTACTCGGCCATGCGGTCGAGCTTTTCCTGATTCAAAACTTTCATAACGCACCTCAATCATAACTTGTGGTTCTTTTATTATAACGGAACCGAGAGTTCTTGTCAAGAGGTGAGCGAAAAATAAAAGTAGCACATTTCAAAAACAGCTTCAAAAAGGCAAAGGGCGCCCCGTTTCGGGGCGCCCTTTGGGGCATCAATATCTGTTTGTCGTTATGTCAAAGGGAGTCGTGATTCACGACTCCCTTTGATATATTAGGGGTTTGGGCTTAGCCCAATGCCTTTGCAGGCGCACAGTGCACCGTAATACAAAGGCGAAACTCGCAATCGACCTTTACTCCCTGAAACGGGGAGGTGGGACTGGGTAATTTGCCCAGTCCCCGAATTCTTTCAAGAAGGGAAAGAACGTCACTCGTCCCACTCTGTCATTGCCGCTATGGCGATTTGCATGCCGAGGCGGAAAGCGTGTATAAAGACCTCCTTATCGCACAGCTCAGAGTACTCGTTCCAGCAGTCATCTAATTTTTCAAAGGTTTCTTTTAATTCCCCCGTGAGATTGCTTGTTAGCTTTTCGTGGTGTCGGGCGATGTAGCCCATCAGTTGCGTCATTTCGGCCGTGTGTCGCACGATACCATAAGGAACAACGTTTCCACGCCAAAGCTCCTCCAAGATGTTAGCCATTCCTCTCACCTCCCGATGCAAAAACGGCGGCCGCGCTACCGAGATCGCTCTCGGCAATGCAGTCGCCGTTTTGTTTCATTTTTTCTGCCGCGATCAGCGTCTGACGGACGATTTCCAGTTCCAAGCGCGTTTGCTCGTCCACCGTTTTGTCCGGTGCGAGCAGCATCGCCTTGAACACCTCGCCCATCACGCTATAGCGCTCCCCGTAGTATAGTTCTTTCACTGTGATCCGTGCCATTTTTGCTACCTCCTATGGTTGGTAGCACATACTATACCACAAGTTTGCGGGAAAGTCCAGAAAAGAAAGTGTTAACACGCTTCTTTAAACTGTATGATTCGCCTTTTTCTCTACCGAGAGAATGAAATCAGCCATAGACATTGCGGCATTCACGAAAAGTCTGGCATGATGCTCATCAATATTGATTCTCGCAGCTCCAACACCATGAGCATCGCTATCCTTATTTCTCATTTCGGAAATAGACGATATGATTTTTTCAAGGCCAGACAAAAGTGTATTGATTCGTCGGTCTGTATTAGCATCAGCATGCATATTATACTGATTTTTCACTTGCTTATATAAATCGGCAATATTTCCGGATGTAGAAGGAGTTTCTCCTTTTTTCTCTATTGCATAGCAAAAAACTTCTTCAAGCAAAGTGCGCGATTTTGTGATGGCACTATCAAAGTTTTTACTTTCTACATCCTCCATTGCACGTTTAGAGATGCTAATAATGTATTCGCGGTCAATTGTTCGGATTTTAGGAGTGCTAATTGTAACGGTGGCACCAAGTTTTCGCATGACAAATCTATCATCAATTAAAACCAGTTCGTTTCCGCCAAAATACAGGTATCCGTTAATATGCCGCATAATACCTTCAACAATTTGCTTGTACGCATCCTCTATTACTTCGGGTGTATGTCCTGCAAGAATATTGTTGAATTGCCTCTTGGAAAAAATGTATGTCAGTAAATCGGAACACTTGTTTCGTTCGATGCAATGCTCGAGCAGTTCATCTAAATATTGCCAGCGGCTCAAAGTGCCGCCGCCCCAAGAATACGTAACCGGCAAGCCAAACCGTGTGGAAAGATCACACAAATCAGGCCCGCTTAAATATGGGAGAGCGATGCTCATTGATGAACCGTCTTTAAGCTTGAATTCTTCAAATGTTGCATCACCGTCGAGAATAGCAAGTATCTCTCTTGTTCGCAATAATTCAAACAAGTTTTGATTTGGACGAATAGCCATTTACACATCCTTTCTAATTTTTATTTCAACGAAAGCATATCACCATTGATCTCAATATCGTGCGAGATCAATTTCAATGCGCTTTCAAGGCGGGACAAGATGGCATCTCCCATACGGCTGAAGCCAAGGTGTTGCACGAGGAGGCGGAACAGTCCCATCTTCTCGGCAGAAACATTTTGCTTCAACAGCTCCTTCAGACCGAGTGCCAATTCCTCGATCGCGATATATTTGACATCGCGCGGAGCGCCTGTGTTTTCTGCAGGAACACGAAGCATGGGAATTTCTTTGCCTTGTAAATACAGGAAACCGTTTTTGCGAATGATGCCAAGGTTGCGGCAATAGCGCATTTGTGCCTCATATTCGCGTAAAACAACGGATGTCACCTTTTCACGGCCGTCATACAAATGGACCAATCGCTTCAGCATCCATTCTTCCGACACAGGAGATTCCACTTCAAGCACCGCGCGTATAATGCGGGGGACATCGTAGTTGCATCGGGATTGAACGTTGAACACATTTACCATCTGATACGTTGGAAATTCAAAGTGCTTTTCTTCCACTCTTTCCTCGAAAGAGACCTCCGACTCGTCCGGCTGCGCATCCACTTTGGGAGCGTTTTCGATTGCTTCCTTTACTGCGGTAAGCAGTCGTTCTTTCTCTGCGCGCTTGTTCCTGAACCAGTCGGTCGACCAAATGCGGTAGAATTTCCAACCCATATTCTCCAAAATGGTTTGACGTAAGCGATCTCGGTCGCGTGTATTTTTTGAAGAATGGTAGGCGGCTCCATCGCACTCAATTGCCAACAGATAGTTGGAGGTGTGCGGGTGCTTCAACGCCAAGTCGATCTTAAAGGAAGAACAACCCACTTGGGTGTCAACAGTGTATCCCTTGTCACGTAAAAATTCACACACTTCCATCTCAAATTCGGAGTCAAAGTGTTCAAACGCATTGATACTAACAGCGCGCTCCAATGCGATAGCGCCATTTTCCGCATAATCCAAATATTCACGCAAAAGTCTTGCACCAACCGATTGCGTGCGGGACAAATCAATGTCACTGTAATGCATAGAGGTAACAAGCTGCACATTATATTTGGCGCGTGTAACGGCAACGTTCAAGCGGCGCTCGCCGCCCTCTCGATTGATCGGACCAAAGTTCAGCAGTAATCTGCCTTGGGCATCCTTGGCGTATGCAATGCTGAAAATAATCGTATCACGTTCGTCACCCTGTACGGTTTCCAGATTTTTGACAAAGAAGGGCTCGGGACGATCAGACTTAAAGAACGGCTCCTTGGAGGGATCGCTTTGCCTGCGCTTAGCGATCAGCTTTTCAATCAAATTCTGCTGTGAAATGCTGAATGCCACGACGCCGAGACTGCGCTCGGGATACTTTTCAATATTTTCAAACACCAGATCTACCACGCATTCGGCTTCCGCTCTATTTGTCTTGCTTTGGCGATCAAACGTGCCATTCACATAGTGGTAATCTACGCCAACGCCCGGCATATCCGCCTTTGCAGAGGGGAAGGTAACCAAGTCATTATCGTAGAAATTCTTGTTGGAAAAAGAGATCAGCTGCTCAAATCGGCTTCTGTAATGCCACTTGAGTCTGCGCTGTGGGAAGGTGGTAGAGCAAAGATCCAAAATCGACTCGAAATCGGTAATGCTCTCATCCTCGCTATCGTCATCCATATCAGCCGAGGCATTAAAGAAATTGCTGGGCGGCATCTGCTTTGAGTCACCGACCACGATCAGCTGCTTGCCACGATAGACGGCACCAATCGCATCCTGCGGGAAAATCTGCGAAGCCTCATCGAATATGATCACATCAAATTTGATATCGGGAGACAGGAACGTGCTGACGCTCAAGGGCGACATCAAGAAGCAGGGCTTCAGCGTCAGCGCCAACTCTCCGATTTCGGAAAGCAGTTGACGAACGCCCTTTTGCTTGCGGCGCTTTTCTCCCTCTCGGAGCAAGATCGAGATCGCGCTACCTTGCGCCACCATATCAAGACTCGGGCGCTGTGCCGAAACGCTTGCACGGATCTTAGCCTTGTTGATCTCAAAATTCAGTTCGTCCTTTTCCTTGAAACGTCTTACTGCCTCATCGTGGGGAACGCGCATCAACTCCAGCAATACGGGGGAATCGTGCAAAATGGCATCCACCCACTGCGAGTAAAATGCCTTTTTGAAAGCGGGGATCACTTCATCGGTCGCGATCTTGCGATCAATCGTATAATCAACAAAGCCTCTTGCTTCAAGATTTTGGAGCTTCTTGAGCATTTTCACAAACTCGCACCAGTTGTCAAGCTGATCGATGGATTGCAGGCAAGTGCGCAGCTTGTCGGCAAGTGCCAACAGATCTATAGCTTTGAAGTCACACTCTGCAAAATCCACCTGGGCAAATATGCGTTTTTCTGCATCGCTGCTCGGTTGCAATGCTTCGTCAAAATCCTTGGCAAACTGCGCGAAGCTACCTTGCTGTGCGGCGAACTCTTCTACAGACAGCTCTGCAAGCGACGCGTACGCGACACCATCATTTGCAAATGCCGCCATTGCCTGCAGTTCTGCAATCAACTGATCAAAATCAGTCGTTACGCCCTGGAATCCGACACCAAGTAAAGGTGCAATATCGCTTGCCAAATGATCAAATTCAACCTGTGTTGCCTGACAGCAAGCAAGCGCTTCCATATGCTGCACTGCGGCTTTGTACCTGGGCTTTTTGCCGTTGTGACGACAAAGCTTCAACTCAGCCATCATGCGCTTGTACTCGCCGTTAAACAAGCGTGAGAAACCGCCGTTAAATTGCTTCGTCAGCTTTTTGTAGTACAAGGCTCCGTCGATTTTATAAATATCGGCATCGTATTGCTCGTCCAAAATAGCGCGTTTTTCCAAAACGGTTGCTGCCAAAGGTTGTATTTCCAATACAGTTTTTAAGAGTTGGGCGACTCTGCCGGACGCCAACAATGCAGGGACTATAAAGCCGCTTTCACTTGCCAGTGCAAAAAAGCTTTGGAATGCATACGCAGATCGCAGTGTATCGATCTTAACACCGTATTTTGCATTGGCGCGCAGAGCAATTTGATTCAAAGCAACGCAAAGATCGGCAAGCACCTTGAGATCGACCTTGAGTTGCATTTTTGCCTCATAAGAGGTATCCGGCGTATCGAAGCCAAACCAAGAATTGTGGTGATAGTCATATCCGATAGAGGGCGTGTATTCCACATAGCGCTCCAATGCGGCTATAGCGCGCTCAATATATTCTTCACCTTTGGATTTGATATTGGCGATCGCAAATTCGGTATCCGGTGCCTTTCGGCAGGCAGAAACCTCCTCGTACAGCCGATAAAGAGTTTTATTGATAACAGGGCGGACTTTGTGCAACTCCTCCGCGTAGGCATCCAACTGCCGTTGCGCCTTGCGCTTTGCCTCCAGCTCGTGCTGTGCGCGCTCGGATACACCACTTTTTTGAGCTCTCAACGTGTGGCACAGTTCCTCAATGACCTGCTTTTTGTTCGCTTTATGGCTATGCAGCTCCAAACAGAACTCCTCGAGTCCCGCTTTTTTTAACTTATCGTATACCACACTCAAAGCGGCAAGCTTTTCGGAAACAAACAACACCTTTTTGCCGTCAGCCAAGCACTCCGCAATGATATTGGTGATAGTTTGGCTCTTGCCCGTTCCGGGAGGGCCCTGCAAAACAAAGCTTTTGCCTTCTTTCGCCATTTCAATGGCTTCGGATTGGCTGGAGTCTGCATCTACTACGTTATGCAATTCAAGCAAATCAACGGGAGAGATCGTATCTCCATCTCCCATGCTGAGGCCGATCACAGACATATCATCTCCGGCCATTGCACGTACGTTGGGGCTCTTAATAATCGTTTCCGCATTGTTTTTGAGATCCTGATACATATTGATCTTCAAAAACGAGAAAATGCCAAGCTTGCAATCTCTCGCGACCGTCCATTTTAAACGGGAAACGAGTGCCTCCACTTTGTCAAAATAAGTTTCAATGTCATTGTCATCATCAAACACGGGGAGCGTGAAGCCAAACTCGTTTTGCAATTTATAGGAGAACGTGGGGTTGACAATAATCTCGTCATCGGTAACCTTGATGTGATAGGGGTCAAGCGCGGATTCATTTTCGATGGAAACGGGAACGAGAAGAATGGGGGCCTTCATCACATATTCGGAGTTTTCATTTTCGGTCCAATGGATAAAGCCAAATGCGAGATAGAGAATGTTAACACCGGTTTCCTCAATAGCAGTGCGTCCCTTTTTACTGATGTTTTTCAATGCCTGAAGGGGCTTGTTGGAGCTGTTATAGACCAGAATTTGTCCTTTTTTTAACTTGTGCCCATACATAGCGAGGTACCGCTCTTTGGTGATCTTGATCTCGCCGGAAGGGGTACTCGTCCCCTCGGCTGTTTCGTTCTCCGCGGGGATCATATCCTCGACAAATTCAAAATCGTCATCTTCCTCGTCGTTCTTGGGATCATAGACCTCAAACACTGCAGAATGCTCTGCAGCGGAGAAAAGCATGCCAATATCGGGGGCAACAATTTCTGCCGTCCCCATCTTGGTATTTCTAAAGTTCACCAAATTGTTCCGCTTGCCGGTATCAAACAGCAAATCGGCCCATTTGTTCAAGGTCGATCTTTCCATTTTGGTCTCCAATCCGCAATTGCTCGCACGATAATTAAATATATTATATCATATTTTCTTTTATAGTGCAACCGCAGACTCAAATTCAGCGCCAATTGTGTTGACAACCGCTCCTTGTTATGCTATAATAGCATTATCGACGGAGGTATGCTATGCAGATACTTGGTGAAAGATTGAAAGCATTGCGAGAGGGCATGAAGCTCTCGCAGCAGAAGGTGGCGGATATGATCGGCTGTCCGCAGACCAGTATTTATCGTTATGAAAACGGCACCTACACGCCCTCGGCAGAGGCGTTACTTTGGTATGCCGACTACTTTGACGTGTCCATGGATTACATTTTCGGGCGCACAGACAAGCCTCAAGGCAAGCTCTATAAATACGAGCCGCAGGCACTTAAAATCACAGAAGAGCGCCGTCGTGAAATGGCGGATTTTGTGGCGATGTGCTTTGATCCCAAATCCGAGGCGAGTGCCAAAATCAAGGTACTTATGCTGCAAATGATGGAGGAAAGCAATGGAACGTGATGCGAAAAAGCGCTCCGATGGCATTTCTGACGGTCTGCGCGCCGTCATCTACGCACGCTATTCCTCCGACAATCAACGTGAGGAATCCATAGAGGGGCAGATCCGCGAAAACACCGCCTTTGCCGAGAAGAACGGCTTGCGGATCGTAGGACATTATATCGACCGCGCGTTCTCCGCCAAAAGCGATGAGCGTCCCGAATTCCAGCGTATGATCAAGGACAGTGCCAAGCGCGGCTTTGATCTGATCATCGTTTGGAAGCTTGACCGTTTTTCGCGTAACCGCCACGACTCTGCCATCTATAAAGCTATGCTAAAAAAGAATGGCGTTCGTGTGGTATCCGCCACCGAAGCGATCTCCGAAGGCGCGGAAGGAATACTTTTGGAATCTCTTTTAGAGGGGCTTGCGGAATACTATTCTGCCGACCTTGCGGAAAAGATCACCCGCGGTATGACCGAAAATGCTTTGAAGTGCAAATATAACGGTAGTGTGGTGCCATACGGATACGTGATCGATGCAGAGAAAAATTATCAGATCGACCCTGCCGTTTCGCCCATTGTGATAGATGTTTTCAACCGATATGCCGCCGGCGAATCTATTACGGATATCATCAACGATTTCAACGGACGTGGCGTGCGCTATTCAAAGGGCAAGCCGTTCACTAAAAGCAGTATGAACCGCATGCTGCAAAACCGCATTTACATTGGCGAGTACCATTTCAGCGACGTGGTCGTGCCGAACGGAGTTCCCGCTATGATTTCACCCGATGTATTTGAGCGAGTATCCAAGCGGATGGAATCCAACAAGCGCGCCTCTGCCAAGGGCAAAGCGCCCGAGCGTTATATCCTGACCACCAAGCTGTTTTGTGGCAAATGCAAAACGATGATGGTGGGTGACAGCGCGCAAAAAAAGAATGGCGCGATCTATCGCTATTACAAATGCGCGACGGCGAAAAAGCATCAATGCGACAAAAAGGCGGTGCGCAAGGAGTGGATCGAGGATCTGGTGATCGAGCGCGTGATGCGCATTCTGAAGGATACCGAAACGCTCAATAAGATTGCAGACAGCATTATGGAGTTAATGAAGGAAGATAACACCTTGATTCCTGCACTGGAAGCGCAGTTGAAGGAAGTGCAAAAATCCCTCGATAATGTGATGAAAGCCATTGAAATGGGCGTCATCACACGCTCCACCAAGTCCCGCTTGGAGGAGCTGGAAGCCGAGGAGGAGCGCATCAAGCATAGCATTTTAGAGGAAGAAGTCAAGCGCCCCACACTCACGAAGGAGCATATTCTGTTCATATTAGAGCGTTTTAGCAATCTGGATGTAAGCATTACGAAAAACCGCGAGCGCCTGATCGACGGTCTGGTCAAATCCATACTGCTATACGATGATAAGCTGATTATTACCTTTACATTTAAGGACGAGCCCCTTGCCGTACCCACGGGCGAGGAGCTTGACCGCATTGAAAATAGTTCGGATATCAAAATGACGGCTTCACCACAAACAAAAAAGACCACCTCATTAGGGGCGTACCCTAAAGGACAGTTTTGCAAGAATACGGTATATCTCGAAAGGGATATGCCGTATTTTGCTTTTGTGTCTACAAAAGCAGTGCTTGCCAGGAAAATTGACAAGGTGTAGATGAACTTCCCCCTTGTGTCAAGAGAAGCAAAGCTGACGAATGGATTGTTATCTTCTGAAAATCTTCCTAAAATATTCTTGAAAGTTATTGACAGCAGAAAAAAATATGCTATAATATATCTACGTCCGATAAAATGGGGGGTAATATGGCAAGCATCAAGCAATTTGAAGAGCGTAAGGATAACATTTCTTCCATTGTTTCCTTTGTAAGGGCAAATCAAAAGGTTACTCGAAGGGAAATATGCAATGCACTTTCAATGAGTTGGGCATGTGTTTCCGAGCTTGTGGCAATTTTGATAGAAGACGGTATTTTGATAGAATCCGATTGTGGCGCAAGGACAACATCTGCCGCAAAGGGAAGAAATCCTTCGTACCTTTCGTTAAACGAAAAAAAATATTTCATTGGCATTGATATTAACGATTCGGGGTTTGCTATTACGTCTCTTTCAATAAACGGCAAGATGATCTCATCTAAAAAGTGGGAGGCTGAGTCTTTTGCTACTGAAGAGGCGCTGGAGCTTTCGGTTTGTAAAAAAATTTCAGAGTTTCTGTGTGACAAAAAGAATTGTTGCGGTATTGGCATAGCAATGGAAGGAATGAGATCCGAGAGCGGAAGCTTTCGTTATCCGATTGCTGATAATTGGGTACCGGTTTTTCCGCAATTGTTTGTTGCCAAGCATTTTGGATTACCCGTATCTATTAGGCACGACCCCGAATGTGTTCTTTACTCCGTGGCGCATATCTGTCAGGATTGCGTGATGGTAAGAGTGGATAACTGGATCGGAGTTGCGGCTATGAAGCGCGGAAAAATATTGGAACTTCCATTGGAGCTTGGTTCGATACGATACGGAAAGCGAAAATTACACAATATTCTTCATAACTGCGCCCAAAGCGGAGACTACTGCGAGATTGCCGAAGCTCTTGGGCGTTCTGTGGGGAACTTGACTATGTTGCTTGGAATTGAAATCTGTTTTTTGGCAGGTGAGATAACAGAATGGCTTGAAGGGTGCAAAGATATATTTGAAGTCGCCTTCAAGGAGGCAAATCCGCGCGGAGAATATAAGATATGCTTTGTGCCGGATGCCTCGGACGGTGCGGCAAGGCTTGCACTGGCAGACTTCCCGACCTTGCATATTAGTACCAAAGGAGCACCACATAATGAAAGTCAATAAAACACAGTTGACAACCGGTCCGATATTCAAAAATCTTGTTCTTTTTTCATTGCCGTTGGTAATGATCAATATTTTACAAACACTTTTTCACACCGCAGATACTGCTGTTCTCGGCATTTTGGCAGGTGATGCTGATGTAGCCGCTGTAGGCGCTTGCGGTTCTTTGATCTCTATGCTTGTTTGTCTTGTTTCGGGATATTCTTCCGCCGCAAACGTAGTCATTTCAAGAAGAATTGGTGCAGAGGATAAGGAAGGTTCAAGAAGGGCGACGGGTGACGCGTTGGTGCTGGGCTTGCTTTCGGGCGTGTTACTTATGTTGATAGTGTTGGTGTTTTCGAAACAATTTTTAATTATGACGAACTGCCAACCCGAGATACTTGACAAAGCGGACACATATATGAAAATATATTTTCTTGGAATGCCGATCACTATGCTGTATAATTTCAGCGCCTCCATTTTACGCGCGTCGGGAGATAGCGTGCGTCCGATGGTTTATATGATAATTTCCGGCATAGCAAACGTTGGACTGAATTTTGTCTTTGTCGGAGTGTTCAATATGACTGTAGCGGGCGTTGCCATTGCTACCGTTCTTTCTAATGCGATCGCTTTAAGTTTGGCTCTTATTGCCATTTTAAGGGACGGTGAATACTGCAAGGTTGAGAAGAAAAATTTGCGTTTGAGAAAGCAAGAGACGCTCGAAATAATCGGTATCGGTCTGCCTTCCTGTATAGGTGGCTTGTCGTTCTATTTTGGTGAGACTGTGGTGGTGTCTTCTGTCAACTCTATCAGCGTAGATGCGATGACAGCAAACGCAATATCCGCCCAGTTAGATAGGCTGAATTATACGGTTGGGGCTTCCATAGCAAGCGCTATAGGCGTTATGATTTCCCAAAACTTTGGAGCCTTAAATTTTTCCCGCATTAAAAAAACGATGAATATCGGGATGCTTTACTGTACGGCGATCTCTATGCTTATAGGTGTTTTGGTGGTTGCTTTTTCGGACTTTTTGATCGGTATTTTTACTGATAGTGAAGCAATCATATCACTTACCAAAGGACGATTGATACTGATCTGTCTTACAAACTTTATCACCTGCTCTATGGAAGTCCTTTTAAATGCGGTTCGTTCTCTGAATCGTCCGAAAAGTGTTTTGGTTGTGGGAATTGTTTGCGGATTTTTAATCAGAAGTATTTGGGCGTGGTTTGTTTGGCCTATATCCAAAACGTTACCGTTTCTATTTATCTGTTTTCCACTGAGTACGTTTGTCGGATGTATTATTTATTATTTCATTTACAGAAGTGCCACAAAAAAGGAAGCCGAAAAGCTTACCATTTAAAACTAATACCAAACACAAAAAAGATGCTGATTCAAAACTTTTCAGAAAGTAATTGACTCAGCACCTTTTTCTGTATTTAAAAATATTATTAAATACTGTCCTTAAGAAGCCGCGACATTCGAGGTGGTCTTTTTTGTTTGTGCCTGTTCGGGCAAATGTTCGTACCGCAGGTGCCTGTTCTTTGGGGAGCCGCGCGCGTTGCGCTGTTGATATATTTTTGGTTGCCCAGCGCGCGTCAGCGAGCCAGCTTGTATCCCATCAAGACAAGTACACGCCATGGAGTCAAGGTTACAAATATTCGCCATACTTTTTTCTCTGTATTGTAAATTTTCGTTGATCGTGCTATACTTAAAATAAAAAAACGGTCAAAAAATCAAATTTTTTTGAAAAATCCCCTTGCGTGAGGTATTGCTCGTGACGCTACGTTATGCCGTATAATAGGGCTCGAGGAGGTGATAAGCTATGTCAAAATACACGACGGGAGAAATCGCAAAGCTCTGCGGCGTATCGGTGAGAACGGTTCAATATTACGATGATCGAGGCATTCTCGTGCCGAGCGAGCTGAGTGAGGGCGGTCGCAGGCTCTATACAGAGGACGACTTGAAGCGTATGCACATGATCTGTTTTCTACGTGAAGCCGGACTTCCCATCAACAGTATTTCCGCTTTGTTCGCGGAGGAAAGGCCCGAAAGCATCATTTCAATTTTGCTTGAACAGCAGGAGCAGGCTTTGCGCGAAGAGCTCTCTGAGCGGCAAAAGAAGCTTGAGCTGATTGAGGGCATCAAGCGCGAACTAAAAGAGATCGAAAATTTCTCCGTTGAATCTATCGGTGACATAGCCCACATTATGAAACAAAAAAGCAAGTTGAGCAAAATGCGTTGGACTATGGTGCTGACGGGTATTCCCGTGACCGCACTGCAATGGACGTCGATCGTTCTGTGGATCACAAACGGTCTTTGGTGGCTGTTCGTGATATGGGCCCTTGTGGCAATTCCGTGGGGAATTTGCATATCTAAGTATTATTTTAATCACGTTGCCTATATCTGCCCCGAATGTCACGAGGTGTTCAAGCCTAAATTAAAGGAAGCGTTTTGGGCGTATCACACGCCGAGAATGCGCCGCCTGACCTGCCCCAAATGCGGTCGAAAAGGACTGTGCGTTGAGGTGTATGCCGAGAAAAACGATAGAAACAATGGCTGAATTTGAGAAAATGTTGATAAAAAGCTCAATTTAGCTGGATATTGGCTTACCAAAAATAAAAGGCACCCACCGGTGCCTTTTATTTTTCTATTTTTTGTCGGATTTCGCTGGGCGAATTCTGAAAGGTCTCTGCCCACACGTGATTGAAGGTGCGGATGCTTTGAAAGCCGCTTTCAAAGGCCACCTGCGTCAGCGGAAGGGAGGTTTCTGACACCAGCGCCATGGCGTGCTCCATGCGGTATTGATTGAGCAAGCGCTTGAAATTCATACCAAACAGGCCATGAAAGGTTTTAGAAAGATGCTGATAGCTATACCCCAGCGCCTTAGCCACCTGCTCTAGCGAAAGATTATTTTTGAAATGCGCGGCAATATACGCCGCTACCGCCGCGGCCAGATTTTCAGAGCGGTCGTCCATGCGGTCGGGCACAAGCTCCACCTGTGACAGATATTCGCATCCAATGGCGTAAAGCCCCGCTTTAGCGGCCATTTTTTGCGGCACGGTCAGCTTTTCCCACTTGTTCCATGCACCGAAATAGGTCATCATTTCCTCTAAAAAGAAGCGTGTGCTGCCCTCCGATGGGCGAAACACGGGGTTTTTTGGCTTCATCCCCTCCAGCAGACTGCAAAGCCCGCCCACCAGGGAAGCCGAAAACACCGAGCACCACAGGCGCGAGCTTTGATCCAGGTGAAGATAATGCGTTTGAAAGGGATGGACCATCATCGCCTGCCCGGGGCGCACCGTATAACGCTTGCCGTCAACGGTCACATCGGTTTGCCCGAGAGTGGGGATCAGGATCTCGTAATTTTTGTGAAAATGCGGGATACCGATGGGCCCCGGGTTGCTGGTATGATCGTATCGGTAGGTGGTCAACAGAGATCCCGTTGTGTTTTGTGATTGATGATGTACCGCTCTTTTCATACGCACCCCTCATCATAATTTATTGCTATATATTATACATTTTTTTGCTTGCCCTGTCAAGCCTTGCGTGCTAATATGAAGATGTAACAGTATGATATAGACAATCACACCATATTTTTAAGGAGGATTTTGTATGAAACGCCTTATTACACTTCTGCTTTGTCTATGTATGATGCTCCCCATGGTCGCCATGCTGCCTTTGGATGCGCTGGCCGCCGATGCGGAAGCAAAATTTACGCTGGAAAAGGAGATCTTTGTGCAAGGTGAGCCCATTATGGTCACGCCCACAGGCTCGGACCTCGACTGGATTGGCATTGCCCGAAAGGGAGAGGTCAATGCTGGTGGCATTCACTGGTGTTATATCGCCGCAGGCACGGGCAGCGGCCTTCAGGCCGGCCACGGCTCGGGTGAGCCCGTTGACATCCGTACGGTATATGCCGCTGCGGGTCATGAGGCTTACCACGGCATCCCCGTTGGTGAATACACCGTATTCTGGGTAGCAAACAACGGCTCTGCCGGAAGTGCCACATACACCCGAGACATCACCGTTGTCATGGGCACAAACAAGACCGCCTACGCCTACGGCGAGCCCATCATGGTAACTGCGTGGGATACGGGTACGGGTGCCGACTGGATCGGTATTGGTAAAAAGGAAGACGTGGCCGCCAACAAAGGCTCGGTGAGATGGAAGTACATTGCAAAAGACAAAATGGATAGTGGCCGCCCTGCCTCAAAGGGTGCCGGCTCCGGTGTGGCCGTCGATATCCGCACGGGCGAAATCGCGGGTGGTAACGATGCGCGTGGCGACATCGGTGTTGGAACCTGGACCGTATTCTGGGCACGCAAAGGAACACCCAACACGCAATACACTACATATTCTATCGACATCACCGTGACCGACGGACCGATGACGCTGGATAAGACCGAATACTACGTGGGCGACCCCATCATGCTCACCGCAAAAATGGCAGGCACCGACACCAAGACCTGGTGCGGCATCGTGCCAGACGTGGACGGAAAGCCCTACGGCTCTTACGGCACCATCATCTGGTACGAGCTGCATAACGATCCGCAAAACAAAGACACGGCAACCGAGGGTATCGCCCCCGTCCCTGTAGATCTTCGTGCCCACACAGGCGCCGGCTTCGGCACCATGGGCAACGCCACTAACCGTGCCAACTGTGCCGCTTTGATGAACTGTACCGAAAAGACCATGTTCAACCTGCCCGCGGGCACCTATTGGGTAGTGTATTGCTCTGATTCTACAACGCTTTACAGCGGATCGGGCATCACCCACATGATCCAGATCAAGATCAAGCCCGTTCTGACCGTCAACAAGACGGAGTTCGCCTATGGCGAGCCCATTATGGTCACCCCCATCGGCGAGGGTAAGGATTGGGTCTTCATTGCTCCTAAGCACGAGGATCCCTCCAAAAATAACACCTCGATCCGTTGGGCATACATCGATCCCGCCGTGGGATCTGGCGACAATAAGGGCAAGGGCTCGGGCGTGGCGATCGACATCCGCCAGGCAACGCACTCCTCCAACTACCCCGATCTTGGCCTTCTCCCTCCCGGAGAGTACAGCCTCTTTATGGTATTTGATCCCAATAGTGGGGCAGGTTCCGCCGACCACGGTACCCGTATTGACATCGTCGTCAGCGGTGAAGCCCCCGATGCACCCACCAACGTATCTTACAATCTCACAGACAAGACCACGGGGTTGGCAGACGGCATAGTCACCGTTACGATCGACCCCGATCAGTTTGCCAACACTTCCACGATGCCCACTCACGCGATCCTTTACTGGGGCGATGCAAACGGCCCGCTTGCAAATTATACCGAGATCGGTTACCGTGCCCTGACCGCCGCCACCACAAACATTACCATGATCCCCGGCTCGGTGATCCCCAATGAGGCGACGCATCTATGGGTCAGCGCCTATAACGGCGCGGGCGTTTCCGCGACCATGTTCTCGGTGGCGCTCCCCGCCGACCGCACTTACCCCGCGCTTGGCGAGGAAAAGCTCTCCTTCCAGATCGTCAGCGACGTGCACAGCACCACCAACGTGACCGGTCTCACCCGCATTGAAAATTTCTTTAACGACGTCAAGCAAATCGACCCCGATTCCGCGGGCATCTTCGTTTCGGGCGATATTACCAATCTTGGCAACATCGCCGAATACGAGAACCTTTACGACCTTTGGGATCGGATGCTGGGCTCACAGTCCGACGTGAAGATCCCCTTCTTCCCCGCTGTGGGCAACCACGAATTCAAGCCCGACAACACCCTGGATGGCTACGGTGATTACGCCATCAAGCAGGCGCGCTTTATCGAGTATCTCAACCAATATCTTGAGGCCGCGGGCAAGGATCAAATCACCAACGGCAAGCATTATTACGATCTTTGGATCGGCGGGTATCACTTCATTTTCCTTGCCAGCGAGGTCGCGGGCACCAACGCTAAAATCAGCGACGCACAGTTAGCGTGGCTGGATCAGACTCTTGCCGAGGACCGTAAAAATGGCCATCCTTCCTTTATTATGCTGCACCAATGCCTGTACAACACCGTATCGGGCGGCATGCCTGCACACGGCTGGAATGGTGTGATCGCGGGTGATCAGAACTGGTTGGAGTGGGAAACGGAAGTCGGTGCGGACCGCGCCCCCACCTACCGCACGATGCGGGATAAATACGAGGCCCCCTTGCGCGACATTCTGCGCAAGTACCCCGAGGCTATGATGTTCAGCGGGCACAGCCATTGGGCTATGACGGACATCAACAATATGTACAATCCTCACTTCCCCACCGACGCGAGCAACGCACTGCCCAACTACCTGTTCAACACGGGTGCGGTGGATTATCTCGCCCACGCTCTGACGGGCAAAAGCATCACGGGCAGCCAGGGCTATTACGTTTATATCTACGAGGATTATATTGAATTCCGCGGCCGCGATTTCACCAACAAAAAGTGGATTCCCAACGCCACCTATCGCATTGCTCTTGACGAGTTTTGCGTACACGAAAACGCCGGGGACTGCGCCGAAGAATGCCCCGACTGCGGTGAAACGCTCACACCTACCGCTGATCACGCGGGCGAGTACGACTGCTCCAGCACCTGCGCGACCTGCGGCGCGGCGATCACGCCCGAGCGGGACCACGATTACGACAATGACTGCGATACCACTTGCAACGAGTGTAGCGTCGTCCGTGAGGTGGGCGATCACCAATACGATAACGATTGTGACACCGTCTGCAACGAGTGTAGCGCTGTCCGCTCCGTTGAGCCGCACGCGGGTGAGTACGATTGCTCCGGCACTTGCGCGAGCTGTGGCGCGGTGATCACGCCCAAAAAGAATCACGAAAGCGATCATGCTTGTGATGCCACCTGTAAGTACTGCCACGAGGACGTGGTAACCACCACCGCACAACACACTTACGACAACAATTGTGACACCACCTGTAACGAGTGTAGTGCCGTCCGCTCCGTTGAGCCGCACGCGGGTGAGTACGATTGCTCCAACACCTGCGCGACCTGCGGCGCGGCGATCACGCCCGCGGCGCACACCTACGGTGCTTGGCAAGAGCACAGCGACACTCAGCACAAAAAGGCTTGTATCTGCGGTGACGTGCAATATGCCAACCACATTTGGGGTGAACCGGTCATCTCCAAAACGCCTACCGTTGACGCTACGGGCGAAAAGACTTACGCCTGTGCTGATTGCGAGGCTGTAAGGACCGAGGTGCTGGCAAAGCTGCCTGCAAGCAGCACAGACGACAGCAACGCCGATCAAGGCGGCAGCGCCGCGGACGTCCAAAACCAAAAGGGCCTTGGTACGGTGGCGATCGTCGCCATCGCCGTCGGCGGCGCGGCAATTGTTTCCGCAGGTGGCTTTGCTATCTATTGGTTTGGCATTCGTCGCAAGAAAAAATCTTAACACGCTATCAAAAAGTGCCCAAATCGGCAGGTCCCCTTTCTTGCGGTGAGCGGTACGCTAAAGCGTATCCAAAAGTACTCTGATATTTGATAAAATACGCAGAACCTTTCGCAAAAAATATAAAAAATTTCTTTTATCATGTTGCAAAGCGGAGTTGTTTGTGCTAAAATAATTCATTAGAAAGACATTTTTTATTTGACTGCCCCGGTTTGACTGCGGTGGTTCTCAGTTTTGTCCCTCAAAAATGAAAAATAAAAGCCGTCATCGCCCAACGAGGGAGCTTGGGACGTGACAAAAGGAGGAAAACATGCAAGAATGGTTCACTAATTTGTGGAACACCATGAAAGACACTGTGATGAACAATTGGCATAACGTTTTGAAATTTGTGCTGATTTTAATCGTCGGTATGATTGCCGTCAGCGTTTTGGTCAAGGTTATCCGCAAGATTCTGAACAAAACCAAACTCAAGGGTGCGGGGGCCAATTTCCTAACTTCCTTGTGCAAAGTAGCGCTTGTGGTCATTTACCTGATCATTTTGCTCTCCGCGCTGGGTGTAGACACCACCTCGATCATTGCCATCTTCACCACCTTGACCTTGGCCATTTCGCTGGCTGTGCAGGATACCATTTCCAACTTGGCGTCCGGCATCATGATCATTGTCAACAAGCCTTTTGACGAGGGCGATTTTGTTGACATCGGCGGTTCGGTTGGTACTGTAGAGTCGATCTCGATCTCCAGCACGAAGCTGAAGACCGGCGACAACAAGGTTGTTGTTATCCCCAACAAAAACGTCACCTCCACCAGTGTGACCAACTACAGCATTAAGGAAACACGCCGTTTGGATTTGACCTTCAGCGTAGCCTACGGTTCGGATGTGGAAAAGGTTAAGGAGATCATTCTGGGCGTTATTGCCAAGCATGATAATATCCTGCATGATCCCGCTCCGATGGTCCGCCTTACCGAGCACGGCGCTTCCTCGCTGGATTTCGTAACCCGCGTATGGGTAAAGCAGGCGGATTACTGGCCCGTGAACTTTGACCTCAAGGAAGAGGTTCTTGCCGCGTTCGATGAGGCAGGCATCTCGGTTCCGTTCCCGCAGCTGGACGTTCACATGGTACAGTGAGCATAAAAAAGAAGGATGCGAAAGCATCCTTCTTTTTTATCGGTTTTTGGGTTTTCTCACACCGTTCTCCAGCTTTTGCAGCAAGGTCGACAGCGGCAGGGCCAGCGTGCAAGCGGCCATATTGCCCGCGGCGTGGAGGGCATCCCAAGGCAGTCCGGCCACAATCCAGGCGATAGCAGTGGCAAGATCCATTTTGAAAAACAGCGCTTGCGCCGGCGCGTAGAGCGTGCCATAGACCATACCGTGTACACCGCCGATGAGCATGCAAAGCGTAACGAAAAGCCAGTTGGGCAACTTGCGGGGTAAAAGCAAGGTGAGCCCCCAGACAGGCAGCCAAATATAGAGATAGGGGAGCCACCAGACGTTAAAGCCGCCGTAAACGCCGGTGAGTAGCACGAACAGGTAAATGGGAATCAGCGCCTTGAGTCGATAGACACGGGTATAAACGATGATGAAAAGGGCGACAAAGTGAATGTTCGGTGCCCATTCCATGAGCAGCTTAGAGCAAAACAGCAGGGTACCGAGCATGGCGAAAACCGTCATTTCTCGCACCGTTAGCCGTCTTTTTGATTTTTTGCGCGTAAGAGAGGAGGTGGACGCAGGCTGCCCCGATGCCTGCGAGTCCTCTTGATCAGTAGCCTTCCTTGACAAGCTCATAGTGTTCGCCGTCAGCGATGGGAGTGGTATCCACACCGGTCATGGAATACGTGCCGTCCTTGTAGAGCGCCCAATAGGTGTGGTCAGCATCGCTGACCCTGATGCCGTTGACGGCGGTGATGAACAGACCGTAGGGGCCCTCCTCGCCCTCGATCAAGCTGTGCTCAGTCAGTGCCTCACCCAAAAACGCCTTGTCGGTTTTGATGGTGAAGGTCACAGATCGATCATCCGCCTTGACCTCCACTTGAACGGTCTTGCTACCGTTGCCGAAGCTCTTGTTAGCAAGATGGGTCGCGCTTTCCCATGAACCGCTCTTTTTCGCGTCGGTACAGGCGAACAAAGAGACCGCCAGCAGAAGCGCAAGGCAAATAAATAGAATTTTCGATACCGTTTTCATTCTTTTTCTCCTTTTTTGTTGTTACAAAAAGAATGAATGTAAAAACGCCCTCCACAGTTGCCGCGGCAACCGAGAGAGCGTACAGAGAAAAACGGCGTCGGAGCGCCACCGCTTTGCCCGTAAACGCTCTCCATTTACCCGAGAGGTCTTTACGGCACAGGACAATGAGCATTCCGACTGACGCCCGCTTGAGGGCGATCACGGCAATGGCTGTTGTGGCGGATTCGCACCGCGCTTTCCTCATCTTCGCCCGGGGGAAGCCCCGACCGACAGTGCGGTGAGCCACGCCCCCGCGCTGAACTGTGTTTCATTGATTTTGCATATTCATTATAAGAAAAAAAGACGATTTTGTCAAGTGCTTTGGGTAGTGAATCTTTTTTGCGCGAGGTCTTTCGCTATCGGGAAAGAGAGCGATGCGCCAGCTGTTTGGCCAAATATCATAAAGAAAAAGGGCAATCGCATAACAGCGATTGCCCTTTTGGTTGACTAATGGTTTTGTTTTGCCTAAAGTCAGGCACTCTTGTTCATTGGCGTATCCTCCTTGTTAACCGTCTTTGGCGGTGATGAGGGTATCGTCATCATTTGCAAATGAGTGATCCTTATTGATTATTTGCCAAAGTATCTCTCCAGCAGACCCTGGAAGGCCTTGCCGTGGCGGGCCTCGTCGCGGGCCATTTCGTGAACGGTGTCATGGATGGCGTCCAGACCCAGCTCCTTTGCCTTTTTGGCAAGCTCGAACTTGCCTGCGGTAGCGCCGTTCTCGGCGGCAACGCGAAGGGTCAGATTTTCTTTGGTAGAGGGGGTAACAACCTCGCCCAACAGCTCCGCGAACTTGGCGGCGTGCTCTGCCTCTTCATAAGCAGCCTTTTCCCAGTAAAGAGCGATCTCGGGATAACCCTCACGCGCGGCGGCACGGGCCATGGCCAGGTACATGCCAACCTCGGTGCATTCGCCCTGGAAGTTGGCGCGCAGACCGTCAATGATCTCTTCGGGAACATTGGCGTCTTTGCCAACACCGATCACATGCTCGGCGGCCCAGGAGGTCTGATCCTCTACAACTTCCTCAAACTTATTGGCAGGGGCTTTGCAGACAGGGCATCTCTCGGGGGGCTGTTCGCCTTCAAAAATCTCACCGCAAATTTTGCATCTCCACTTTTTCATTTTCACAATCTCCTTATGTTGAATTTTTCAGTCGGTGGTGTCACTCGACTGTATCTGTTTTTTAGATTGATTCTATTTTAGCATACTTTTTCGCAAAATGCAATAGGTTTTTCGAAAAAAATTAGAAAAGTTCTAAAAATTTTTTGGAAAAGTTTTTTCCTATCCAATTGCAATTCAAAAAAGATTGTGATAAAATGAATTTGCACCCCATTTTTTGAAAGGAGAGAGAAAGATGAAAAAATTCACATGGCGTTTGCTTGCTCTGCTTTTGGCAATGCTGTTTGTTATGCCGATGTTGGCGGCTTGCAATGATCCGGATGATCAGCCTCCTGATGACGGGGGAGGAGGGGAACCGACCGTGGAGAAGGAAATTGACATCTATTTTATTGCCGGCCAGTCTAATGCGGCAGGCACGACAAAGATCGAAAACGCGGATACGATCTATGCCGATTATCCCGAATTGAAAAACGGAACCGATCCTTATATTTTGTATGCGGGCAACTCCGCGGGTAACTCCCCGAACAATACGGTGACCTACAATTGGGGCGGTGTCAAGATGGGTCTTGGCTCCAATGCCAATAATTTTGGCCCCGAGGTGGGTATGGCAAAGGAGCTTTCCAAATACTATAACGCCGAAACCGGCAAGGTTGCGGGTATCATCAAATATACCCACGGCGGTACCGGCCTTTGCAACACCGAGGTTAATACCGAGCCGGACGAAAAGACCGGCCTGCTCCCCGGCAACTGGTCGCCCCCTCTTATTCGG
>SVQT01000026.1 GCA_015065215.1 Oscillospiraceae bacterium
CCGATCTATGCGCCAAGGATGCCCCGATATGAGCGCGGCTGCCCAGCCCCTCGATCAGCGGCGGATACATGGCGGAAAGGAAGTCCAGATTTGCCGCGCGGCGGCGGAGCTCCTCTTCCTCGTACTTCATATAGCCGCTGAAGGCGCTCTCATAATGCACGGGGCGGGTGGCGTCCGTTTTATGGAACCAAACTGCCTCATTGTCCAAATTTTGCCCCCAGCCCGACTCGTTACCAAGAGACCAGATCACCACCGCGGTGCTGTTTTTGAAGGCTTCATACATCCGCACCATACGGTCGTGGATGCAGGTTGCCCACAGGGGATCGTCCACCAGAACATTCCATCCCTCCTTGATGTAACTCATGCCGTGGCACTCCTGATCCGCCTCGCACATCACGTAAAAGCCCAGCTCGTCGCACAGCTCGTAAAATCTCGGATCGTTGGGGTAATGCGAGGTGCGGATCGCGTTGATGTTATGCCGCTTCATCAGCAAAAGCTCGCCGCGCATAAATGCCATATCAGTGACATAGCCGGTGTCGGGGGCGGAGTCGTGGCGGTTGACACCGTAGAACTTCACCGGCTTGCCGTTGACGGTAAAGACCGCGTTTTCGATCGCCACCGTACAAAAGCCAAAGCGGTGGCGGATCACCTCGTCCGCGCAGGTGAGCACCAGATCGTAAAGGTAGGGGTCCTCCGCCGACCAGAGCCGCGGCGCGTCGCACTGCCACTGCCATACGCCGCTCACATCGGCACTTGCCAGCAGCCTGTCACCGTCATAGATGGCGGCGCTCACGGGGGCCTCGGCCTTGACCGAAAGCGAAAGCGCGCCGTTCATGTCGGCGGTCAGCGCGAAATCGGTCACGCCGCATGCCGCACGCTCTAAGATGTAAACCTCACGGAACAGCCCGGAAAGACGGATCTTATCCTGATCGTCAAAATAGGTGCCGGTGCACCATTTCAGAACCGCCACGCAAAGGCGGTTTTTGCCGTTTTGCAAAAAGGGTGTCACGTCAAAGGCGCTGTCGTTGTGGGGCACCTCGCCGTATCCCACAAAATGGCCGTTCATCCAAAGATAAACACAGCTATCCTTGCCCTCAAAATGCAGCTCATACCGCTTGCCGGGGGCCGGTGCAATATCAAAATCCTTTATGTACGCGGCAACCGGATTTTTCTCCGGAATGTGCGGCGGATCGTTGATAAAGGGGTAAGGGGAGGACTGATATTGAATGTAATCCTCGCCGTGTGATTGCCAGCATTCGGGTACGGTGATCTGCTTGAACTGTGAAATGTCGAAATCCGGTTTATAAAAATCCTCCATTTCATAAAGAGAGGACTTCCACAAAAATTTCCAGCTACCGCAAAGCGAATAGAAGAAGGGGGAGCGCTCACGGGGCGAGCGAGTGCCCTGTGCCGTGTCAAAGGGGATGAAATAGGCGTGATCGGGCAGCTCGTTTACCCGAACAATCTCAGGGTCCTTGTGGTATCCGCGGGACAACATCTCGTTCATATCAAAAACCTCCGTCTTGACAAAATCTCTATACTTGTACTATAATGCAAAAAGAGAAATTTGTAAATAGGAAATTTCTCAAAAATATAAAAATTCTACACGGAGTTTACCATGTTTCTTTTGGTGGAAAACAGTGAGCAGGCAAAGAGATTGCTACCCATTTATATGCTGACCGCAGGGGTGGATTTTGTTCAGCCCCCCGCACGCCGCCCGAACGGCGCGCCGTTGCATCAGATCCTGTTCGTGGATCGGGGCGCCATCCGCGTGCGGTGCGGCAAGGGAGAATTTTTGCTCAAGCAGGGAAATGCAATCTTTATGCAAAAGGGGTACCCCATCTTTTATGAGCGCGCCGGCGAGGAGAGCCGCACCGGCTGGATCAGCTTTGACGGCGAGGGGGTGGAGCCGTTGCTGCGGTATTTTAACGCAGAGCCTTTTTCCTGTCAAAGCGACGCGCCCGTAAAGGAGCTGCGCCGCACATGCACCAAGGCGGTGGAGCACAAGGCACCCTCCGAGCTGCTCTCCCGCCTTGTCTACGATCTGGTGATCACCTACTTCCAATCACTTCGCGCAGAGAAGAAAAGCTCCGCGCTGCGTGCCGCCAAGGCGTATGTGGAGGAGCGGTACCGCGACGATCTTTCGGTTTCGGATATGGCCGCAGCGGCGGGGATCTCTCCATCCCTTCTCTATCGGCTGTTCCGCGGGGAGCAGGGCTGCACCCCCGTGGAGTATCTGCGCGCCGTGCGATTGGGGCATGCCAAGCGCCTTTTGCTGGAGGCGCCGCAAATGCCCATCGCCCGGATCGCCACCGCCTGCGGCTTTGCCGACACCGCCTATTTCTGTAAGGTCTTCCGCGACCGGGAGCACATGACGCCGGGGGGCTATCGCAGTCTGTATATGTCCTGATCGCCCCAAATAATGCCTTTTTATGCAAACTGTCCGGCTACTCGCAGGTGGTGTTCACGAATTGTCTGCATTCTCATTTCTTACCGTTAATGTGTCATCCTGAGCGTAGCCGAACTTTTGCGGGTCGAAGCGTAAGCGGAGCGAGCAAAAGCGCGAATGCCGAAGGCCCAGCAGGATCTACGAAGGATATACAATAGCTTTTTGGCGCAGAGTCGCATTCTTAATGCGGTACAAAGGGATGTAACACTGATTTCAAAAGCTATTGTACCTCCATACGAGATCCCTGCGGTGTGCAAGCACACCTTGGTTTTGCTCGTTTGCTATCGCTGCACCTCGCAAAACTTCGACTACGGGCTTCGCCCTTTGCTCAGAATGACACGTGGCCGGTATGTTTACATTCCGTTTTTTATGTCAAAATCACCACGGGGCGGGGCAAAAAAGCGGCAATATGCTTTCAAATATATAATTTTATATAAATTTAAGCAATTTCAAGGAAAATTTTGCCGAAACACTTGATAAAGTTTTGACATTGTGGTAAAATATATCCGTTCATGTGGGTTTGTGCGGGTGCTTGACGCCGCAACGCCCAAAATTTACGAAAGGTGGTTATTACCATGACCTACAACAAGAAGACGATTGAAGACATCGCCGTTCAGGGCAAAAAGGTTATTGCCCGCTGCGATTTCAATGTGCCTATGGATGGCGACCGCATCACCGATGACAAGCGCATCGTTGGCGCGCTGCCCACCATTAAGTATCTCGTTGATAACGGCGCCGCTGTGATCCTTTGCTCTCACTTCGGCCGCCCCCACAATATCCTTGACGCCAAGCTGGAGCTTGACAAGAAGGAAAAGAAAAAGGTAGAGGCTCTGCCCGAGGCTGAGCGCGAGGCCGCTACCGCTAAGTTCCTGGAGGGTGCTAAGAACGACAATGTCAAGTTCTCTTTGGCTCCTGTCGCAAAGCGTCTGTCTGAGCTGCTCGGTATCGAGGTCCAGATGGCCACCGACGTGGTCGGCCCCGACGCCAAGGCCAAGGCCGCCGCACTCAAGCCCGGCCAGGTTCTGCTGCTGGAGAACGTTCGCTTCCACAAAAAGGAGACCAAGAACGACCCTGAGTTCGCCAAGGAAATGGCCTCTATGGCTGAGATCTATGTGAACGACGCCTTCGGCACCGCTCACCGCGCGCACGCTTCTACCGCAGGTCTTGCTGACTACCTGCCCGCCGTTTGCGGCTACCTCATCCAAAAGGAGATCTCCATCATGGGCGGCGCTCTGTCCGATCCCAAGCGTCCCTTCGTTGCCATTCTCGGCGGCGCTAAGGTTTCCGATAAGATCGGCGTGATCAACAACCTCATCGAGAAGGTGGATACCCTGATCGTTGGTGGCGGTATGGCTTACACCTTCTTCAAGGCACAGGGCCTGGAGATCGGTACCTCCATTTGCGAGCATGACAAGCTGGATCTTGCCCGTGAGCTCATGGACAAGGCCGCCGCTAAGGGCGTCAAGTTCCTGCTGCCCGTTGACAACAAGCTGGGCAAGGCCTACGCTCCCGATACCGAGAGCATGATGGTTGACTCGAACAACATTCCCGAGGGCTGGATGGGTCTGGACATCGGTCCCAAGTCTCAGGCACTGTTCGCTGACGTTCTGAAGAACGCCGGTACCGTTGTCTGGAACGGCCCGATGGGCGTTTCTGAGTGGGAGAACTTTGCCGCCGGCACCGAGAGTGTTGCCAAGGCTGTTGCTGAGTCCGGTGCCATTTCCATCATCGGCGGCGGTGACTCCGCGGCCGCTGTTGAAAAGCTCGGCTTCGCTGATAAGATGACCCACGTTTCCACCGGCGGCGGCGCTTCTCTCGAGTTCCTCGAGGGCAAGACCCTGCCCGGCATTGCTTGCCTGCTTGATAAATAATTTCAGTATTGAAAGGAAAGAATAAAGATGAATCCCGCAAAGAGAAGAACGGTGATTGCCGGCAACTGGAAGATGAACTTCACCCCTGCCGAGGCAACCGCTTTCATTAACGAGATCAAGCCCATGGTTGCCGGTAAGGACAACTGTGACATCATTTTCTGCGCTCCCTTCGTATCCATCGCCGCCGCTATGGAGGCCGCAAAGGGCTCTAACATTGTCATCGGCGCTGAGAACGTGCACTACGAGGCAAAGGGCGCCTACACCGGTGAGGTTTCTGCCGAGATGCTCAAGGCCATCGGCGTGAACACCGTTCTGGTTGGCCACTCTGAGCGCCGTCAGTACTTCGGTGAGACCGATGAGACCGTCAACCTGCGTACCAAAGCCGCGCTTGCCGCCGGTATGCGCGTGATTTTGTGCATGGGCGAGGTCAAAGAGCAGCGCCTCGCTGGCATCACCAACGAGATCTGCGCTATGCAGATCAAGCTGGACCTGGCCGGCATTTCCGCTGAGGATATGAAAAATGTGATCATCGCTTACGAGCCGGTTTGGGCGATCGGTACCGGTCTGACCGCTACCCCCGAGCAGGCAGAGGATGCTTGCGCTGTGATCCGCGCCACCCTTGCCGAGCTGTACGGCAATGAGGTTGCCGAGGCTACCACCATCCAGTACGGTGGCTCGATGAACGACGGCAACGCCGCGGAGCTGCTTTCCAAGACCAACGTTGACGGCGGCCTGATCGGCGGCGCTTCTCTGGTTGCAAAGAAGTTCACCGCTATTGTGGATGCCGCACAGTAAGGGCTGACGCCTTTGGCGCAGACCAAAACGCAGAGGCTGTCTTTTGCCCGGTGCATAAGGGCAGGGGACAGCCTCTCTTTCAGCATACGTTTTTGGATGCGGTCACAGAGCTTGACGTAGCCGTTCTACGCCAGCGCTTTGCGCTCACATCCTCTGCATCCAAATTCGTACGCCCCTTTAAACATTTTTGAAGGAGAAAATATGGCCAACTATCGTAGAGGAAGAATTAACGACGAAATGCAAAAGACCCTGGCCGAGATTTTGCGCGAGGTAAAGGATCCCCGCGTCAGCGGCGCTTTTATCAGCGTCACCGGCGTGGATGTTACCCCCGATCTCAAATACGCGAAGGTCTATTATTCCGCTTTGAAGGGGGATAAGAAAGAGGTTTACCTCGGCCTCAAATCCTCCGCGGGCTTTATCCGCCGCCAGGTAGCGCAGCGTATGAATTTGCGCGCCACTCCTGAGTTCACCTTTGTAGAGGATGAGTCTATCGCTTACGGCGCGCGGATTTCTACCATCCTCAATTCTATCACCATCACCGACCCCGAAGAAGAGGACGCGGGAGAAGAGGACAACTGATATGAAGGATTTTCGCGAGTTGGATTTTGAGCAGGTGTTGGAGCAGCTTTTGATACCGCGGCCTACCTGTGTGCTCTTTCATGTCCACCCAGACGCAGATGCCATTGGCTCCGCTTTTGCCTTGGCGGCCTTTTTGCGCTCTGTGGGCAGTCCCGCCTACTGTCTTTGCGCCGATGAGATCCCACAGCGGTTGCGTTTTCTCACCGACGGCTTGCAGGATAGCGTTCTGCCCGAAAGCTTGCCGCCAAGCTTTACCGATTTCCGTGTCATCAGCGTGGATACCGCATCCCCCGCCCAGATGGGGGCGCTTTACGAAACCTATGGCGACAAGGTCTCTTTGATGATCGACCATCATGAAATGGGCGAGCCTTACGCCGATCATTTGATCTGCCCCGATGCGGCCGCTTGTGGCGAGATCATTTTTGATCTGCTTGCCGCCTCTGGCAAAGAGGTACCGGAGTCTTGCGCGCGGCTGTTGTATGCCGCCATCAGCGCGGATACCGGCGGCTTTCGCTATTCCAACGTAACCAAAGAAACCCATCTGCGCGCGGCGGCCTTGGTAGAGAGCGGCATCGACGTAGCGGAGATCAGTCATCAGCTGTTTGGCATCAAATCCTTGGCTGTACTACGCGCCGAGCGGCTTGGCTTTGAAAAATTGCGTCTGTTTGAGGGGGGCAAGATCGGCATTGCCGCGATCTCCTTTGAGGACAAGAAGTTTAACAAGCTGCAAGACGAGCACCTTTCTACAATGGTGGATATGGTACGCTCGGTGGAAGGGGTAGAGATTGCCGTGGCCATTCGCCAACCGACCCAGGAGCGTAGCTTCCGTGTGTCTATGCGGGCCAACATTGACTTTGACGTAGCCGCCGTCTGCGCCACCTTCGGTGGCGGCGGGCACCGCCGTGCCGCGGGCGCGACGCTGGTGGCCAAGGATACCGATGAGGCCGAGCGCCTTGTGCTGAATGCCATTTTGAATAGCATGCGATAAAATCAAAACCACGCGTTTCACGCGTGGTTTTGATTTTATATTTCATGTAGCTTGCCCTTGCTGTATTTGCGGTAAACGATACAGAAGGCAACCGAAAGCAGTAGTAGCTGTAGCCACCAGGAAACGGTAAAGCAGAAGTAAAGCATCTCGGGGCTTGGACGAAGAGGGAAGAGAAATGCCATCCAGACAATGCGCAGGCCCAGCACCGAGATCAGGCTGCAAATGGTTTGCGAGACCGGGTAGCCAAAGGCGTTCATGCAGCTGGCAAGCAGGGTGTTGGCGGCGCCGACAAACAGGAACAGCGAGATGTGCCGCATACGAACCATGCCAAACGCCACTGCCTCAGGGGCACCGGGAATGTAAAGGGACAGGAGCGGTTCGCCAAGAAAGGTGGAGGCGGAAATACCAAGAATTGCCGCGGCAGAAACCGCGACGGCAAAGCAGTAAAGAATACTTTGTCGAACACGCTTTTGGTTGCCTGCCCCCAGATTTTGCCCGACAAAGGTCATGGCGGCGGTGCCAAAGCCGGCATGCACGCTGGAAAGCATGCTTTCCAGACTGGTGGCGGCGGTATTACCGGAAATGCCCGACGCGCCAAAGGTGTTGATCGCGGATTGAATTTGCAGATTGGGAATGCAGTAAAGTGAATTGGTGATGGCAGAGGGAAAGCCAAAGCGCACGATCTTGCCGAAGGTTTGCGTATGGATCCGCATATGCATAAAGCGGATACGGCAGGGGCCTTCCATCCTTCGCAAATGGATCAGTACCAGGGTGGCGCTGAGTACCTGAGAGGAAAGGGTGGCGATGGCAACAGCGGCCACCTTTTGCTCTAACAAAAGGCACAGAATAAAATTCAACGCGACATTCAAAAGGCCTGCGGCAATGATATAGTAAAGAGGGCGCTTTGTGTCGCCGGATACACGGATGACGGCAGCCCCGAAATTGTAAACCAAAATAGCGGGTGCCGCGCACAAATAGATGCGCAGATAGAGCACAGCGCCGTCATAGCACTCGGCAGGGCAGTCGATCATATTCAAAATCAGGGGAGAAACAAAGAGTCCGACGATCGCGATCAGTACACCGATTATGGCAGAAACAAGAATAGAGGTGTCAACGGTGTAGCGAACATTTTCCTCATCCTTCGCGCCCAAAAATCTGGCCAGAATGATATTTGTCCCGGTAGAAAAGCCTACAAAAGCGTTGATCAAAAGGCCTGTTACGGCGCCGGTTACGCCAACCGAGGCAACATCCACGGTAGAGGCCATGTGCCCAAGAACGGCAATGTCGATGGCATTGAACAGGATCTGGATCAGATGACCGATGATCAGCGGAATGGCAAATTTTACAATTGAGGGGAACAGCGGACCGCTGAGCAGATCGGCACGCTTTTTGGCGGATAGCAAGCCATCATCTCCATGTTGGTTTTCCTCATCATTATGGCATTTTCGCTCGCAAATGTCAACCCTTTTCTAAAAAAAAGCAAAAACGGCGATTTTTCGCCGTTTTTGCTTTTGTTAGTGGCAATTCACGCATTCAGTGCGAAAAAAAGGAGATTACGAAAGGTGAATTTTTCTGTCAACACTCAATTTTTTGGTCGCATTCTTTTCATGCGTCCTTAGCAAGTGCCTCGGTAACAATTTTAACCCCCAAAGAAAAGCCTTTGAGAAAGGAAGCCTCGCATTCCATATGTTCGATTTCATCAAAACAGTTCGTTAATTTAGATAATGTTTCTTGCCCCTTGTCGTCCAAACTTTCTTGCAAACTTTTAAGATGTCGCTCTAAATAGCCTACCAATTGCGCAATTTCATCTGCTCTTGCTTCTTTTTCTCCCCATGGACAAATTTCTCCATTCCACAGCTTGATCAACGTTCTTTTCATATTTTCTCCTTATACAATTTCAGATCAAAAAGGATCTGTATATATTATAGATCTTTTGGGATCTATTGTCAATAGTGATTTGTTAAAAAACTGTATAATAAATTTAATCTCAAAAGAGGAGCATACCGATGAATCACTATCAAAGACTGAAAGACATCCGAGAGGACAGAGATTTAAACCAACAGCTTGTTGCCGATTTGCTGGGGATTAAGCAAACGAATTACAGCCGATACGAGCTCGGAAAGCAAAAAATGGGTATTGACAAATATATCATTTTGGCGAAATATTATAATGTTTCCATTGACTATCTTGCGGGTGTCGTCGACACGCCCAAAACACTTGATGGAAAGCCTTATGTTATTGGAAAAAGCAAAAAAGCGGACTGAGAAGTCCGCTTTTTTCTAATCAATACCACCCGTTTGACGGGTGGATCATTATTTGTGGCGTCAGAGCCAATAAACAAATCGCTATGCGGTTGAAATGAGGATGCGGAGCCTTAAGCGTTTGGCAGAATCAGCTCCACCGCCTCGCCCAAGGGGAGAGAGTAGATCAAAACGCGGTCGGGCGTTTTGCCGCAGATCTCGCCAAGAGCCTTGGCATAGTAAGAAAGCTGCTTGCCGTGGCGCTCTGAAAGCTTCTTTGCGGCGGCCTTGGGGTGAGACAGCTCATAGGGGGTCAGCCGGTCGGTTTTGTAATCGCAAAGAATCAGCTCACCTGAACGGTTATAATAAAAGAGGTCAATTACGCCCTGTACCGCTAACTTTTCCTCTCGCAATTGCTCGGCAAAGGTGGGGTCTTCGGTAAAATCGGCGGCAGGGAGAAAGATGTGAAAGCGTGTTTCCCGATAAAGCGTGGCAGCAGCGGAGAGTGAGCGGTAAAAATCGCTTTCAAAAAAGCGCTCCAGCTCCGAAACGCGTACGGCCTGCGCCGTTTCCGGCGAGAGAAAGCGTTCTTCGATCAAGCGGTTCAGCTCCGCCCGCACGTCCAGCTCCGCTTTCGCGAAATCGCAGAATTGCAAAAATTCATGCGTGGCAGTGCCTTGCTCGGCGGCGCTGGGTGTTTTTTTACCAAATAGCGGCGTGCGGTCAAAGGTGTGTAGCAGCCGCTCAGCGTCCTCCTGCTCGGTCAAGGTTGGGGCGGGCGCCTCGTTGCTGTCAAAAACATCCAATACGGTAGGGGATAGACGGGAGACAGATAGCTTAGCAGGCAGCTTCGCCAAGTGCTCATACGGGTAGCGGAAGGCGAAGCGCTCCTTCAAAATCTCCAGATCGGTGTTTGGCGCGGGGGCTTCCTTAGCAGAAAGAGTGTCCTCTGATCGGTCGGATTTTGTCACTTGTTGTCTGTCAGCTTCGGCGGCATCAAGCATTGGCTCAGTCAGATACGCGCATTCCACAAAGTCTGCGGCCGTGGGGTCTTGTATGGCGGCAAGTATCCATTCCAGATAACTGCCACCGATCGCCATGTCGCCGATATGGGGGAGAGCCGCCAATTCGGCACGCTGCATCAGGGTGTCGTTTTTCGCCATTGGTACGGCGGTAACGATCAATTGCTCGATGGCACGTGTCATGGCAACATACAGCAAGCGCATTTCCTCTTCGCGGTTCTGTCTTGCCAGATCCATCTCTACGGCACGGCGGAAAAAGGTCTCATAGCGAGAGAAGGGGCCGGCATTGGAAAGGCGCAGGGCGCACCCGATATGTTCGTCGGCCAAAAAAGCCGGACCGTAGTCCTTTTTGGCGGCGTTGCCCTGTGTAGAGGCCAGAAAGCAAACCGGAAATTCCAGCCCCTTGGACTTGTGGATGGTACTGAAAAGCACGGCATCGGCGCTCCCCTCGGATTGCGGCATTTCCGCACCGTTTGCCATCATATTGTCGACATAGCGGATGAATTGATACAGCCCCTTGAACCCGCCGGATTCAAAACCGCGGGCATATTCGTAAAGCTGCATCAGGTTGTTTTTTCGGGTCAGGTGCCCCTTGCCGTCTTCTTCAAATCCGGCAAACGCCAAAACCGCCGTGTCTTGATAGAGATAGCGAAGGAGCTTATCTACCGACAACAGCCGCGCCTTGTCACGGTAAATGGCAAAACGGGTCTGAAAATCACCGATTTTGGCCAGTAGCTCAGCGGAGAGTTTTTCGGCGCTTTCCGCGCGGCACAGCGCCTCGTATAGCGACAGTGAGCGGTCGCCCGCGGCACGGATTTTCACCAAGTCCTCCAACGTGAACCCGAAGAAGGGGGACCGTAGCGTAGCGGCCAGATAAATGTCGCGAAAAGGGTTGTCAATGGCGGCAAGCAGGCTATACATGCAAAGTACTTCCGGGTTTTCAAAAAAGCTCTGCTTGGAAATATCGTTGCAAGGGATCCCGTGCCTGTTCAATTCCTTAACGATCATGGCGAAGTGTGACGTATTGCGGGAAAGCACCGCGATGTCCCCGGGTTTGATGGGGGTTCCGTCTGCCTTTTTGCCGCCGTTCAACAGCTTTTTGATCTCCCGGGCGATCAGCTTCGCCTCCAGCGCGGCCCCTTCCAGGGCATATCCCCGCTCCTTGCTTGTCAAGGGCTCCAGCACCAACACACGGCACTTGGCGTTTCCGCTTTTCTCTTTTTTCTTTGAAAAAACCAGGTTGTCCTTTGTGGTATAGCCGATGCTTTCCGCGTTGCGGGAAAAAAGAAATTCTGAAACCGCGTTCGAGAAACGGATCACATTCTCGTCACACCGAAAGCAATTCGACATAAAAATCGTGGCTTCCTGCGCGTTTTCCGGGGCATTTTCAAGGAGGGGGAAGCGCTTTTTATAGTCGGCGAAAACGGTGGGTTGCGCGCCGCGGAAGCGGTAGATGCTTTGCTTGATGTCACCAACCAAAAAGCGGTTTTGCCTGGTCGCGATCGCGCGGAAGGTGGCGTCCTGCATCGCGTCCACATCCTGATATTCGTCAATGTAGACGGCGTCAAACTGCGCGGCAATCTCTTTTGCCAGCGGCGTTGGCGTATCGTCTTTTTGTACCAGCAGATGATAGGCGGCTCTGGAAATGTCGGAAAATTCAAACATCTCCCGGCTCTTTTTCTCGGCCATCACCTTTTCGCTGTAAAGCGACAGTGTCTGGTAAAGCAAACGCAGGAGCTCGGCGGTCAAGGCGGCGCTTTGCGCGATCTCCTCTTTGCTGTTCGCGCCCCAAACAGGTGCTTGCTTTTTCCAAATGTCTTTCAAAAACTCCTTACAAAGGATCACGCGTTTTTTCAGCTCCGGTGATTCCTTGGGGCGCTTTGAGCCGATGTCGGTGGCAAAGGGGGAAAGCAAGAGGTGGCGCAGGTCATCGTATCGGGCACCGGGATCGCCGTCCTTCGCTTTTATACGGTCGCCAATTTGCAAAATCGCGCGGCAACGGTCACGCGCCTCGGTAAAATAGGCGCCGTATTTTACCTGTAAAGCCGCCGCGCACTCCTCGGTCTCGATCATTTGCAATGTGGCGTCAAACAGCGTGTCGCCGGTTTGGGCAGCAGAAAGAATGGCGGCCAGCCACGCCTTGCCGAATGGGGTATACAGAACCTTGTCGCCGTTTCGCTCCAGCTCCTCGGCGGTGTCAAGCAGGGCCTCAAGGTTTTGAGGGAGCTTGGCAAGCTTTTCAGCGACTGAGACTAAAATTCTGCCCAGATTTTCCTCGTTCTTGAAATCGCAGAAAATATCTGAGATCACAGAAAAGTTGGGGTGGCTTTGATACATCTGGTCGATCACATCGTTCATGATCTCCACTCGTGCCGGCACCAGCTCCTCTTCATTTGCGATGCGAAAGCTTGGCGGAAAGCCGGCGGCCTGGAAGTTGGCCTTCACAACATCCAGATAAAAGGAGTCAATGGTAGAGATCCGCGCGCTGCCAAGCAGCATCAATTGCTCGCTAAGGTGCGCGTTGCCGGGATCGGTCGCTAACTTTTGGGTCAGCGCGCTGGAAATTTTTTGCCGCAGCTGATTGGCGGCCGCGCGGGTAAAGGTAACGATGAGCATGCGGGAAATATCAGCCGGATGCTCAGGGTCGGTCAAAGCGCGAATGATGCGTTCGGTGAGCACGGCGGTTTTGCCGGAGCCGGCGGCGGCGGATACCAATAGCGTTCGGCCCTTGGTTTCAATGGCCATGGTTTGCGCCGGTGTCCATTGGCGTTCTTCTTCCATCGGTATCCCTCCTTAATGATTTTTGAAGCTTTTGGGCTTTTTTGATGCCCGGCAAACTGCCGAAAAGGCGCAATAGGTACAGGGATTGCGATCCCCGTCGCTAGTGGGGCAGGCTTGCGCCTCCCCCCTTCGCATTTCGTCGGCGATACGGGTGATCGTCTTTTCCAGCTGCTCAAACAGCGCGTCAAATTCTTGGGCGGAAAGCTGGTTTTTGCGCTTTCCCAAAATAGCCTCGCTGTTTGAAAGCGACATGGCGTGAAGCACCTCCGGCTCGCTGAGCAGAACCCCGTTGTGAGAAAGGCGGTCAACGGCGTTTTCCAGCGCCTGCTTGGCGTCCTGGCTCTGGTTGGTCTTTTCACTGCCAATGGCAGAGGAAAAATAGCTGACGCCCGCAGGGTGAAAACGTGTGTCGGCGGGGAGGTTCAGCGCTTTGGCGAGAATGGGGTGCGTGCCGTGGCAAAGCGCATGGAGATAAAGCGGCATTTGCATCGAAAACCCTTTTTCAATGTCAGACATGGAAAATTCCTTGCGGCCGGTCTTGTAGTCCGCTACACGCACATAGGCGCGCCCGTCGCGATCCTGCCAGAAATCCACACGGTCGGCGGTGCCGGCAAGCGGAATACTGTTTTTGCCTACCTGAACGGTCGGGCGCTCTCCGATGGCGCCCAGGTCCAGCTCTAAAAAGGCGGGGGTGAAAAGGCTATCCCGCAATTCGGCAAACAGCCCGGTCACGATCAGCCTTGCCAGCACCTTCAAGCGCTCGAGTAGCATTTCGGTGCGGGGGGTGAACGCGCCGCCAACCTCCAGGAGCTTTTGGCAGTACTGGGCGCAGATTTCGTTGACCATTTGCTCCTGCCTTTCGCTGTCGTATGCCGAAAAATCAGAGCCGTTATCACGCACTGTTTTCACAATATGCTCTAAAACGTAGTGAATAAAGGTGCCGATCTCGGCAGAGGTCATTTTGTCGGTGGGCTCTTCACGCAGTCGCAAGATGCTTTTGCAATAATATTGAAAGCGACAGCTCGCGAACCGCTCCAAATGCGTGGGACTTAGGTTTTTATCTGAAAAAAGCGAGGCGGCAAGCGGTGCCGAAACCGTCGCGTTGCTATCCACCACCGGGCGGCGCAGACTGCGCGCCGCGCCAATGCCGACGGCTTCTAAATGAGAGCGCAAGGCCTCTGCCGTGGCGGGGGAAAGCGCGGAAAGCGTTTCGATCGCGCCGCTGTGGGTATAGATGCGATCGATGGGGTCGCCGGCGGCAAAAAGCTGTTTTTGCAGCCCCGGGAAAAGGGCAAAAAGCCTTGTGATGGCGATAGAGGCGGATAGCGAGCGCCCGTCACAGCCGTTTTGGGCATAGGAAAGCCACAGCCCCTCTTTCGGGGCGGCAACGGCACGGTAAAGAAAGAACAGCTCATCAGAGGCAAGCTTGGTGCCGGTGGCAGGGAAGACAATATCCAGATCGGCCAGCTTTTTCTTGTCCGCGTGGCTAAGCAATCCGTCATCCCCCACGGTACGGGGGAAAAGCCCCTCATTGAGCCCCAGTATCAGCACGAATTTGGGGTGGTCGGCACGCAGCATCGAGGCGGAACCCACCGTCACCTCATCTGCAGAGGTGGGAATGGTGCCAATATCGGTGCGGGAAAAGACCAGCTTTAAGGCATCGGCAAATTCGGCAACCGTCAGCTTGCGGGTGCCCAGCGCCGTGGCGATCGCCTCCAGCGCGTCTACCGTTACGCTATACAGGCGGGAAAGCTCCTGCGCCTCGCGGCGCTCGCCGTTGCGCAAGCGCAGCTCCGCCTCGGCTTTCAGCTTATCCTGTATCTGTAGCGCCGCCAGAAAATCATATAGCGCCTGACAAAGCGCGGTGGCGTCGGCGGCGTTTTCCAACGCTTCAAACAAGGTGACAAGGGGTGGGACGATGGCGTGCCTGACACGGTTCGCGCCCTCTAAAATGCGGGTGCCGCGCTGAGAACAGCGGGCGGAGAAGCCGTCCGGATTTTTGTTGAAATCACTACCGTTATAGGCCTTTTCGCCGCGTGGGTGCCATACGTTCACATAGCTTTCAAACAAATTGATGTCGTCGGCGCTCACACCGGTAAGACCTGTTTTTAAATAGCCGATCACATCCTCCTCACGCCAGTTGCCCAGGTGAATGCGCAATGCCTCGATGATCAGCTTGATCAGGGGGCGCACCGTAATATCGGTTTTTTCTGAAAGAAAGCAGGGGATCCCTTCCTTTTCAAAGGTGGCGTCAAGAATACCGATCCAATCCGCGGCCTCCCGCACCACAACGGTAATATCGCGGTAACGGTAGCCCGCGCGGATAAGGCGGTGAATTTCGGTAGCGGCGGCGGTGGCCTCCTCAAAGGGCGTGGCGCAAGCAGTCAGCTGAATTTGCCCGGACTTGGCCATTTGCAAGGGCGCCTTTTCGGCGGTCATGCGAAAGAGATTTTGCGAAAAATACGCAAGCGCGTCTTGGGGTCTGCTGTGGTTTTCGCCCTCGGTGTGAAGTGGCTTGCCAAGCTCGTTTGCCATGCGACGCAAAAGCTTATGGGTGTTTTTGACCGCGTGCAGGTGCAGTCCCTCGTCAGCGGGACCGTTCATGGGGAAGGTGACGGTTACGGTGGGGGCAGTCGCGAAAAGGGCACGGAGCACGCCGATTTCCTGCATGGTGAAATCGGTGAAGGAATCGATATAGATGTGGGTATCGGCAAAAAGCTTTTTGCCCGGCCCTGACAGCAAGGACGCCAAACGGTTCAGGTCATCCGCGGCGTTGTCAAAACGCTCGGCAAGGTGCACCTCGTAAGTGGAAAGGGTCAGGCCGATGTCATACAGCTTGTCCCGCAGCGGCTCTCCCTCCGGTAGCCTTTCGGCGGCAAGCAGCAGGCTTTGCGCGTCCACACAGCCTGTTTTGCATTGCGCCTCGGTCTTTAACATCAGCTCGCAAAGGGCACTATCCCGGGCGGCGCCGCTGCCGTATTGGCGCAAAAAGGGGAGCAGCTCGCCAATGGTCTGCCACATGAGCAGTGCCGCCACGGCAGGGGTGGCGTTGCGATAGGAAAGACCGCCCAAGGTACGGAAGGCGCGGTTGGCCAGGCGTGAAAAATTCAGCACCTCAAAGCAAAGCTGTGCCGATGGGGGCAAAAGCGCCAGCATGCGCCGCTCTACAGCGACGGTTTCCTGCTCAGGGACCAGCAACAGCGCCTTGCCGCCGGCTTGCAGATCTTTTTGTATGCTGTCGATCAGCCACGCGCGGCTCTCGTCACTGCCGGCACGGTAAAGAAAACGGATCATTCGCTTTTTCCCCTCTCCAATAAGTTCAAGTTGCGCAAAATGACCTGTCGCCCACGCCAGCTGTAGGCACGCCGCGCGAAAAGCTCGTCACACATATCGCGTACCGCCGCGGCGGTCAAATGCGGAAGGGCGTTCTGGGTAAAATATGGAATCGTCGTATAGATGCTGCCGCTTTTCTTGGCGGCAAGCGTGATGGGGCAGGCCTCCTGGCATCGGTCGCATCCCCAAGCGCAGCCGTGCGATAGCAGTGCCGCCTCTTCACTTTCGTTCAGTGCTCCTTTTTTCTGGGTCAGTGCCGACAGGCAGCTTGCCACCTCCAGATTGACAGGACACGCGCGCTGGCAAGCGTGGCAAGCGTCGCAAAAGCGGAGCTCGTGGGCGGTCGCGGCGGTGGGGGCATCGGTCAGGATCTCTCCCAAGAAGACATAGGAGGCATAGCGCTTTGTCAAAAACAGATGATGGCACCCCAAAACGCCAAGTCCTGCCCGTACGGCCGCTTCCGCTTCCGCAATCGGGGAATGGTCGCTAAATCCGGCGAAGCGGTTTTGCGGAAAAAGGCGTTGCAGTAAGGGCAAAATCTCGTCAAACAGCTGCTTGAAAAACAGGTGGTAATCGCCGGCAACCGCATAGGCGGAAATATTTTTTGCGGGAAGATCGCAAAATGTGGTATAATAAGGTACAGCGAACAGATAAGCGGTGCCGTTGGTAATGCCGGCCTTCTCTAACAGATACGGTTTTGTAATCCGGCACTCACACAGGGCGATCGGGGCGCAGAGCGAAATGCCCCGCTCCTGCAAGAGCCGCGAGATGGTATGTTGCATGTTTTTCACCGCCTTTCTGCCATTTTCTCTATTATAGCAGATTTTTAGGTGTTTTTCAATCGCTCTGAAGGATTTGCGGCAAATTCAACACATTTTTCCATCTTAGTCAAGAAACTGTCACATAAAAACGCTATACTAAAAGCATAAAATGAAGGAGGTGTGCGTATATGAACCCTTTCGATAGGGATGAATTTGAAAAAAATGATGAAAATATGCCCGCCGAATATCAAAACCGGGAGCCTTTTACAGATCAAAACGACCCGGGGGAAGAGGAGCGATCGGCCATGACGCCAAGCGAAACGCCCTCGGCAATGCCGCCACAGGCAAATTACTGGTATGGGGTCTCCTATCAAAACCAAGGGAACGGCTATATGCAAAACGAAAGCGGCCCGAACCGGCAAAATGGCGGGAAATCGCCCAAAAAGCTCAAAATACTGTTGATCGCCGCCGCGCTTGCGGGGTGCGTTTTGCTATCCGGCGTGGCAGGCTTTTTAGGCAGCCTGCTTGGTACCAGAATTGTTAATTTGCCAGGCCCAACGCCCAATGCGGTGCTTGCGGGGAACGGCAATGGCGATCAGATCGGCGAGGTTTACGGTACCGATGGGGATAGGGATTATCCTTACAGCGAGGTCGTTTTGCAAAAAAATGACGGCTCCGCCCTGACCGGCTCCACCCAGGGCTCGGCAGGTGAGAACGGGGGCAGCATCCTCTCAGCTACCGCGGCTGTCAAGGACGCGGTGGTTGAGATCATGACCACCTCCACCTCCAATTACGGCAGTATTTCCGCCGGCGCCGGCAGCGGCGTGATCGTTCACGCTGACGGCATCATTGTCACCAACAATCACGTGATCGAGGGGGCAACCGCCATTCGTGTGCGGCTGACCAACGGCAATACCTATGCGGCCGTGGTACGGGGCACCGATGAAGACGGCGATATTGCCGTGATCAAAATTCAACCGCAAGAGACGCTGACGGTTGCCAAATTGGGCTATAGCGGCGCCCTGGCATTGGGTGAGGCCGTGATCGCGATCGGCAACCCGTTGGGCGAGCTGGGCGGAACCGTTACAAACGGCATCATCAGCGCTTTGGAGCGCGAGGTCAAGGTTGACGGTGTGGTGATGACGCTGATTCAGACCAATGCCGCCATCAACTCAGGCAACTCCGGCGGCGGGCTTTTCAATCTGGCGGGTGAGCTGATCGGCATTGTCAACGCGAAATACGCCGCCGAAGGCGTAGAGGGACTTGGCTTTGCCATTCCGATTGATACCGCTGTGGTTTCGATCAATAATTTGCTGCGGCTGGGATACATTCCTGATATTCCCGCCCTTGGCGTAGAGGTGATTGCCGAGCAGGCCTATCTTGGCGGTAACCGTGTATTGATGCCCTATGTCAGTAGCGTGCAGGGCAGCTCCAATTTAAAAGAGGGGGATTATATTTACAGCGTCAACGGTTCCTCTGTTGTGGTAAACTACTATACCGGCACCGAATCGCCGCTTGATATACTCAAACGCCTCATCCGCGCGTGCAAGGTGGATGAGACCGTTACCCTTGGAATCTACCGCAACAGTCAGGCACAGACGGTAGAGGTGACATTGGTGGAGTATATCCCTGTAACCCCTTAAAAGAAGATTAACGGAAAGGGAAGAACATGTATCATATTTTGGTTGTAGACGACGAGGCCCGCATCCGTTCCATTGTGCGTAAATATGCGGAATTTGAAGGCCATACCGTGACCGAGGCGGGGGACGGTATGGAGGCGGTCAGTCTTTGCCGCCGTGAAAGCTTTGATATTATCATTTTGGATATTATGATGCCCGAGCTTGACGGATTTTCCGCTTGCCGTGAGATCCGCAAGAGCTCTGCCACGCCGATCATCATGCTGTCGGCACGCGGAGAGGAGTATGACAAAATCAATGGCTTTGAATTGGGCATTGACGATTATGTGGTCAAGCCCTTTTCTCCCCGTGAGCTGATGCTGCGTGTAGAGGCGGTCATGAAGCGCGTCAGGCGCCCCGCCGCGGATAGCGGCGAGCCCAATCAGATCATTGAGCTGGACGGCGGCGGCCTGAAAGTGGATTTGACCGCCCGCATTGTCTATGTGGACGGCGCGCGTGTTGAGATGTCCCCCAAAGAGTACGATCTGTTTTTCTATCTCCTGCGCAACCGCAATGTGGCGCTGACCCGCGAAAGATTGATCACCGAGGTTTGGGGCTATGACTTTTACGGGGATGCCCGCACGTTGGATACGCATATCAAGCTGTTGCGCAAAACGCTGGGCAGATATAGCGAATATATCGTAACGCTCCGTGGCGTCGGTTACCGCTTTGAGGAGAAAAAATGAAGGATGGAGCGCGTCGTAGGCGGATCGGTATCCGCTGGCAATTGTTTGGAACGCTGGCGATCCTGACGATCATTTTTATTTTGGTGCTCTGGGTTTTTCAAATTCGATTGCTCAGCTATTTTTACGAGCGTGAAAAGTTCGCGGAAATGCAGCGGATCGCTACCGAGCTATCCAATACTGTGGCAAGCCCGGATTTTGAGGCGCGGGTGCAAACCTACGCGAGAGAGAGCAATGCCTGTATCTGCTTTTATACAAACGGAAATTTGGACCGGGATCTGGTCGAGGCGCACTCCGCCTCGGACTGTGTGGTGCATTATATGACCGAGGGGCAGCTGCTTGAAATCTATGATATGGCAAGGGCAAACGGCGGCACCTATGACCGGCGTTTGGAGGTAAAAAATCCACTGCGGGGTGGCGGGGAGGAAGAGGAATTTCGTGTACCGATGATCCATCCCCGTTCCAATGACATCAACGCCATTCATGCGCGGCTGCTGCAAAAAGACGGCACAGAGTATCTGATGATCATGGATATGCCGCTATCGCCGGTCAGCGCGGTGACCAAAACCATGGAATTGCAGTTTTTGTGGATTGCCGCGGCCATGCTGCTGGCGGCCTTTGTGATCGCCTTACTTGCCTCTCACATTATCGCCCACCCCCTTACCGATATTACCGAAAAGGCAAGAAAAATGGCAGCGGGGAATTATGAGCCGAATTTTGCCGTGAAAACAGGATACCGAGAGGTCAAGGAGCTGGCGGATGTGCTCAACCGCGCCGCCATCGAGATCGGTGCCACCGACCGCTTGCAAAAGGAATTGATTGCCAATATTTCTCACGATCTGCGCACCCCGCTTACCATGATCAAGGGATATAGTGAGATGATGCGGGATATTCCCGGCGAAAATTCCCCCGAAAACGTGCAGGCGATCATTGATGAGACCACGCGTTTGACTGAGCTGGTCAACGACCTCATGGACCTCTCTAAGCTACAGGCGGGTACGCAAAAGCTGACCCCCTGCGTGTTTGATCTGACGGCAACGGTACAGGATACCATGCAACGCTATGACACCCTGATCCGTCATGAGGGGTACCGTATTGAATTTGACGCTGACAAAGCGGCTTTCGTGCAAGCGGACCGCACGATGATATTGCAGGTGATCTATAATTTAATCAACAACGCGGTCAACTATACCGGCCAGAGCAAGCGCGTGGTCGTGACTCAGCGGGTCAGTGACCGCAAGGTCCGCCTGTCTGTGGCAGATGACGGCGAAGGCATTCCGCCCGATCAAATTTCGGAAATATGGGATCGCTATTACCGTGTGGATAAAGTGCACAAGCGTTCTGTGATGGGCACCGGATTGGGGCTATCTATTGTCAAGGGCGTTTTGGAGGCGCACAACGCCACCTACGGCGTGGATAGTGCCGTGGGCGTTGGCAGTGTGTTTTGGTTTGAGCTGGATCTTTGTGATCGGCACACGGATACCGAGTAGTCTATCGCTGTACCCAATCCTGACCACCGCTTCAAGCGGTGGTTGATGTACCCTAAAGGCTACAATAAAATTCGAGAGTAAAAGCCGCCCTGCCATCACTTTTTTGATGGCAAGGCGGCTTCATTCTATGCTTTTCCGTGTCTTTTTTGTTCGGCGCGAAATGCGGCAGTTTTATCTTGTAATTTTTCAAAAAATGTGATACACTAACAAAAAGAGAGGGGAGGGGAAGGCATTGCGTTTTTGGATAGAAGAGCAGGATCACGGCAGGGCGGTGCGTGATTTTTTGCGTTCGCGCGGGGTATCTGCCGCTTTGGCCGCTAAATTGAAGCGGGATGAGCGCGGCATCCTTCTCAACGGTGAGCGGGTTACGGTCAGGGCAGTTCTGGCGGCGGGTGACAGATTGGATCTGGCGATTGAAGAAAAAGACTCCCCCCTGCATGTGCTACCTTGCGATCTGCCGCTTTCGGTTTTGCTTGAAACCGAGGATTTGCTTGTGGTCAACAAGGCCGCGCATATGCCAACCCATCCCTCGCACGGTCATTTTCAGGATACCCTCGCCAACGGCCTTGCCTACCGTTACACCGCCAACGGTATCGCTTTTCGTCCCCGTTTTATCAATCGGCTGGATCGCAATACCACCGGTTGCGTTTTGGTGGCGCGGCACGCGCTTGCCGCCTCGGCACTATCGGCCAGTATGGCCAGGGGCGAGATCAAAAAAACCTATTTGGCGTTGGTAAGCGGCAGGATTGACAGCCCCAGGCAGATTGAGACCGGCATTCGCCGCAAGGGGGAAAGTATTATTTTGCGTGAGGTCTGCCCGATCCCAGAGGGACAGCTTGCCCGCACGCTTGTAGAGCCGCTTTGGAGCACAGAAGCCCTCACGTTGGTGCGTCTGACGCCCTATACCGGGCGCACACATCAATTGCGGGTGCATATGGCGTTTTTGGGGCATCCTCTTTTGGGGGATGAGCTTTACGGCGGCGATCTGTCTTGCCTGTCCAGACACGCGCTGCACGCCGCTGAATTGACCTTTCCTGTGCCAAGGGGCGGTGAGCGGGTGACAGTGACCGCGCCCTTGCCGGATGATATGGCAAGGATCATAGAAAATATGGGGGAGGGGGTGTTATCTTGTCTGTTAAAAAGCTAAAAAAAGCGAAAAAGCGTGATCATACAAAAGAAGTGCTTGCGACGGTAACAGAAAGTGAAGCGCCTCGGAGCCAAGCGGACGGTGCGAAAAAAACAGACCCCAAATATGAAAAGCTACCACTGTACTTTTATATTTTAATGGGGGTGGCGCTATTGGCGCTGCTCCTTTACCTGGTGGCGGTGCTCAGCCCTGCCTTTGCCAATTGGTTCAATGGCGGTATCGGGGCCGGCATCCGCGCGTTTCTTGCCTATCTGACCTCTTGGTTGCCTTTTTCTCTGGCAGAATTTTTGATTTATTTATCCCCCGCCATTGTGATCGCGTTGGGGATTTACGCTTATCGCTGGCGGTGCGAGACGTGGCGTAGCGTATTTGTTTTTTTGGGGTGCGTCATCTCTGTTTTCAGCATCTTTTTTTCCCTGTTCGTCTTCGGATTCGGCACAGGGTATCATACCGATCCGCTGGATCAGCGCTTAGCGCTGAATGCCGGTGAGGTCAGCGGTACGGAGCTGTATGAAACAGCGCTGTGGCTCACGCGGGAGGTAAATCAATCGGCTGGCGATATTGATTTTGGCGAAAACGGCTTTTCTGTTATGCCGCATAGCAGAAGAGAAATGAATGACCTGCTGATCGCCGCCTATCGCCCTGTTTGTGACGCGTATCCGTTTATTCAGCGCTTGAACAGCCGGGTAAAGCCGGTTTTGGCAAGCCATCTGATGTCCTATACCCACATTACCGGTGTTTATACCTATTTTACCGGTGAGGCCAACTTAAATACTGCGTTCCCGGATTATACCTTGCCGTTTACCGCCGCGCATGAATTGGCGCATCAGCGCGGCATCGCAAGAGAAAACGAAGCCAATTTCGTGGCGTTTTTGGTGACAGCCGCCTCAGAGGATCCGTATATCCGTTATAGCGGCTATCTGAACCTGTTTGAATATGTTTCGAGCGCTTTATATGAAGTGAGCCCGGAACAGTACAAAGAGATTTTGGGTAAGCTGGATAAAAAAGTGATCGGCGAGCTGCGTGCCTATTCCGCTTTTTTTGATACCTACCGAAACGCTGCTATCGCGGATGTTTCCGAGGTGTTCAACGACACCCACCTCAAGTTTCACGGCAGCGCGGCAGGCGTTGATTCCTATGGCCTTGTGGTCGATTTGGCGGTGGCATACTACCAAACGAATAAGGGGTAGGGAAGAACAACAAGAGCGAACGCAACGGTCTGTTGCACTCGCTCTTGTTGCTTGTTGTAGCCTTTAGGGTAAACCACTAATTGAAGCGGTGGCTATGATTGAAAATTTTGGCTTAGCCCAAATGAAGTGAAGCTTGCCGTGCTTTGCCGAGGGCAAGCGCGGTAGGCTGTGCGCCTCAGTCAAACGCGGCGGGGGTGGTGGGTATTGCTTTGCGGGGAGAGGCCATATAGGGCGCTACCGTCTCACGCCAACGGTTATAATGCTCGGTGGTTTTGTGAAAAGCGGCGGCTTGGTCATCCACAAACACCTCATACAGCGTAAACTTGGTGGGGTCCTCACGGCTTTGCAGCACGTCAAAACGGACATTGCCGGGCTCTTTGCGGGAATTTTCGTGATTGTAGAGTGTAATGGCACGAAAATCCTCTACATGTTCCGGTTTTACATCAACAAAAACAAGGGTCGCGATCATTTTTTTATCTCCTTTCAATTTTTAAATGTTTTTAAATGTTGCGCGTTCGCTTCCAGTCCTCCACAGTAGCGCGAATGCCGGTGGCAAAGTCGGTATTTGGCTGATAGCCGGTGTCCGCGATCAACTGGGTAATGTCGGCTTGCAGATGCATCACCTGCAAGGGGCCGTAAGCAATCTCGCCCAAGCCCAAGGGCAAGGTGGGATCAACGGTATCCCGCAAGATCTCAATATAGGCTTTCAGCGGGGCCGCCTTGCCGCTGCCCAGCGGATAGACCTTGCCGCTCACGCCACGCTCTGCCAGCAGGCGAAAGGCCGTGGCGGCATCCTCGGAATAAAGATAATCCCATTGCTGAATGCCTGCCGTTAGGGCAGGCTTCTTTTTTGCCAGCAGTTGAGCGATCACGCTTGAGATCATGCTGGCCGCCCCATCGCCGGGGCCGTAAACGCTTAAAATGCGGGTCCAGATGTGCGCCATCCCATATTTTTCACATTGGACACGGCTCATCTGACCGGCGCACAGCTTGGCCATGCCATACCCGTTTTCGGGGAAGCAGGGGGTCTGGGGCTGTAAAACGCCCTCCACCCTGCCGTATTCCGCCTGACTGCCCGCGCCCACGAAAACCTGACATCCAAGGGCGTTGGCGGCATCAACCGCGTCTATGGTATAGCGGATATTGTCAATTTGCGCCGGCATATCGTTTCTGCCGGTGCCGGTGGTTTTGGCCCAGGCAAAATGATAAAAGGCATCCGCCCCATTCGGGATCAACCGAGGGAGCTTGGCCAGCTCACTGAGATCGCAGGCCACGGTTTGAATCAGCTCATGCTTGGGGATCGCCGCGCAGCGGGGGGAGTCTGGGCGGCAAACGGCGTAAACCCGTATGCCGCTTGCCGCAAGCTCCCGGCAAAGCGCCGTTCCAATGGCACCGGTCGGGCCGGTGATGACGGCGGTTTTGATCTGTCTTTTACACATACTCATTCCTCTGTTATCATCGGCACAAACATCTGCGCGGCCAATTCTTCGCGGGGGAGGAAGGGGGCCAAGTCCTCCAGGGGCGGGGAAACCAAGGTGCCGTCAGATAGTCGCTTGGTGCTACTCTTGGGCTCCCAGACCTGTGCCGTATCGGTGAAAATCTCACAGAAAACAGGGCCGTCGGTAGCAAGTACCGCGTCCACGACCCGCATCATTTCCGCGTTGCTGTGGGCGCTGTAATACGGATAGCCAAAGGCCTTTGCCAGCTGCTCGAATTGCGGGAAGGATAAATCCCCGGACTCCTCACCGATGCCAACCTTGCAGTGGTGACCAAAAAGGTTGGTTTGGGTGATACGAATCGAGTGGTAGCCGTTGTTGTTGATCAAAAAGATTTTAATCGGCAAGCGGTTGGTCAAAATCGTTTGCAGCTCCTGCAAATTCATCATGATAGAGCCGTCGCCCTCCAGGCAGACGGTGGTTCTTCTGCCACCGCCAACGCAGGTGCCGATGGCGGCGGGCAGACCGTAGCCCATGCTGGCAACGGCGCTGTTGTTTGCCATTCTGCTGCCCTTCTGGATCACATACGCCTGGTTACCCACCACACAGCAGGCACCGTTGGAAACGGCGGTCAGGCTGTTTTCGGGCAGACGGCTACTGAGATAGCGCACGAAAGCGTACACGTTGGCGGTGCTGCCGTTTTCCTCCCACTGACGGGGCAGTACGGCAGGATACTCACGCTTCCAGCGCAGGCAGGTCTCATTCCAAAGGCCGCCCGCGCTGACCTTCTCCTTGGCCGCCGCGTCCAATTTGGTCAAAAAATCCTTCGCGTCTGCCCAAACCGGCATTTCTACGTGCAAGGTTGGCTTTTTCAGCTCCGCTTGGTCCACATCCACCATAATCACTTCAGCGGCGCGTGCCCAGGTCTTCCAGTTATAGCCTACCTGGCGAATCGAGATGCGGGTACCGACAGCCAGGATCAGGTCCGCGTTTTGGATCGCCCAGTTTCCGGGGCGATCACCCATGTTCCCGGCTCTGCCGCAGTAAAGGGGATGCTCGTCCTCAATCAGATCCACCGCGTTCCAATAGGTCACGACCGGGATGTTCAGCTTTTCCATGACCGAGCGGAAGGCCGCATAGCCACCGGAGAGACGGATGCCGTAGCCGGCATGAAAAACGGGGCGCTTGGCATGGCGGATTTTCTCCAGCACGGTGGCAATGACAGCATCCGACACAGCGGGAGGCAGCTTGGCGTCGTCCTCGGCAGGGTCATAGCCTTCCAGCTCATCGGTCTCGATATAGCCGCCCTGAAAATTGACCGGAATATCAATCCAAACAGGGCCGGGGCGGCCGGTGGTGGCAAGGTGCCAGCCCTTTTCCAGCGCATAGCGGATTTGCTTTGGCTCCTCGATCATGGTGGCATATTTGGTCATGGGAGTCACCGATTTGACAATGTCGTACTCCTGGTCGCCCATGGCACGCAAGGGCTCACCGGTAAATTGCAACGCATAGCGCGCGGTGGTGTCATAGCGGACCTGACCGCTGATGACAAACATGGGGATAGAGTCCAACCAACCGCCCAGCACGCCGGTCAAAGCGTTGGTGCCGCCGGGGCCGGTTGTTACGCAAACGGCGGCGATTTTGTTTTCCAAACGCGCGTATGCCTCTGCCGCGATGGCACATGCCTGTTCGTGGTGATTGTATGTGACGGTTAAGTCAGCGTGATGGCCCAGCGCGTCATTGAGATGCATGGCGCCGCCGCCAACGACCGAAAATACATCGGTAACGCCTTTTCGCGCCAGAAAATCGGCGACATAGTCCGCAAGTCTTTGTTTCATATAATTCTCCTTAGGGGAATTTTAAATATTATATCACAGTTTCACTGTTAAATCAAGTTTTTTGGCGGAGATGTCGTTTTTTATCCGATTTCGCATATTTTTTATCTAAAAAACGATTTACAAGCGACCCTTCTCGCGATATAATGGAGTTATCATAGAATGGGAGGCTTTTGCTATGCATTTTCAATTTACTTCCCCCTTGGTCAAGGCGCGGCTGGATGACCGTGCCAAATATTTCAAGCCCTATCGCCAGGCAACCGCTTTGCGCGGAGAGTGCTTCTATTTTTCCGCCGTTTATGACACCGAGGGGCTGCAAAAGCTTCGCCGGCTCCGCTGTGCTGTGAAGATCACCTCACCGCTGGCACCGTATATTACGGTCTACCGCGTGGATCAGGTACCGGTACGCATGGCCCACTATCCGGATTCCGGCGACGGAGATTATATCGGACACGAGCCGGGGCTTTATCCCGACCTGCTGCGCCCCGCCGACACCGTCTATCTGCAATGGGGCGTTGCCGGCCAGCTCTACTTTGAATTAAACCTCCCAGCCGAGCTTCCAGCCGACACCTACACCATCAAGGTAGCGCTGATCGGTGAAAACGAGGAGATGCTGGAGGATACCTTCACTCTCACGGTCCTGCCTGCCGTTCTGCCCCCCCAAAAGGTATTTTTTACCAACTGGTTCCATTACGATTGCCTTGCCACCCACTATCACGTGGAGGTTTTCTCCGAGCGGCATTGGGAGATCGTGGAAAGCTTTCTGCGCACCGCCGTAAAGATCGGCATCAACACCCTGCTGACCCCTGTTTTCACTCCGCCGCTTGACACGCAGGTGGGGGGTGAGCGCCCCACGGTGCAGCTGGTGGACATTACTGTTCAGGGGGGGAAGTACACCTTTGGCTTTGAAAAGCTGCAGCGCTTTTGCCAGATGTGCCTGCGCTGCGGTGTACAGCTGCTGGAGATCGCCCATCTCTTTACCCAATGGGGCGCGGAGCATGCCCCCAAGATCATGGCTACGGTGGACGGCGAATACAAGCGCATCTTCGGCTGGGAGACCGATGCGACCGGTGCCGAGTATATCGGATTTTTGAATGAGTTCATTCCTGCCGTCAAGGAGAAGCTGGATGAATACGGCTACAAGGACCGCTACTTCTTCCACATCTCCGACGAGCCGAGCGAAAAGCATCTGGCAAGCTATAAGGCGGCAAGAGACGCCGCCTGGCCCCTGATCTGCGATCATCCCGTGCGGGATGCCCTTTCGCACTACGAGTTCTACGAGCAGGGCATCGTGACCGGTCCGGTGCCCATCGTAAAGACGGCGGACGTGTTCGTCAAAAACAACGTGCCGGATCTGTGGGTTTACTACTGCTGCTCGCCCGGCGTGGCTTGCACCAACCGCTTTATCGCCATGAGTGCCAACCGCACCCGCGTGCTGGGCGCCCAGATGTACCGTACCGGCTCTACCGGATTTCTGCATTGGGGGTACAATTTCTACTACAACAGATATTCGCTGGCACCGGTGGATCCCTTCACCAACACCGACGGCGATTACTTCGCGCCGGCAGGCGATACCTTCCTCGTTTATCCCGACATCGACGGCAATCCGCTGCCCAGTCTGCGCTCCGCGCTCATGGAGCAGGCCATGCAGGATATGCGCGCCATGGCACTGGCCGAGGAGGTCTCTGGCAAGGAGGCGGTCATGGCGGCCATCGACCGCGCCGGCATCACCGATTTTCTTCATTACAGCACCGATCCGCAAGCACTGCTACAGCTGCGCGAGGAGATCAATCGCCTGGCTACCAAGCAATAAACGAGAAAAAGCGACAAGGAGTTTCCTTGTCGCTTTTTCTCACTTAATATACACGGATGGCGGCGCCCAGCGCACGCAATTTTTGCTCCAAATGCTCATATCCCCGGCCGATGGTGGCGGCATTGGTGATCTCGCTTCTCCCTTTGGTGGCAAGCGCCGCCAGCAGCAAGGCGGCTCCGCCGCGCAGATCCGGCGAGCGAAGCTTTGCGGCGCGGAGCAGTCTGGGCTTGATTTGCGCGGTGCGGTCCTTGACTGTGATCTCAGCGCCCATGCGGCCCAGCTCATCTAAATAGCGAAACCGTGATTCAAAGACCAGTTCGGTTACGCTTCCTTTTTCACCGCCACGCTGTCCGGAAGCGAAAAGAGCGGCCATTTGCGGATGCAGATCTGTGGGGAAAGCGGGGAAGGGGCCTGTGATGATATGGGTGTTCCGATAGCCCTTTGGGGCGCTGACGGTCACGGCCTCCGCCCCTGTTTCGACCCGAACCCCCATTGCGGTGAAAGCGTCTAACAAAGCGCCCAAATGATCGGGACATACCGGCGACACCCGAACCGGTCCCCCACAGGCCACACCGGCGCAAAGATAGGTCCCCGCCTCGATCATATCCGGAATAGATCGGA
>SVQT01000075.1 GCA_015065215.1 Oscillospiraceae bacterium
TCTTGCGCACTGGCGCTTGAACCGACGCAAAGCACTGTCAAGGGTTTCGCCCTCTTTCAGCTTTACTTCTGCCATTTTCTATTTCCCTCCCCTCGCGGTTAAAACAATATTACTATGATAGTATACACGAAAAGTGTTCTCGTGTCAATAGATTTTTGAAAATTTGAGCGGAATTTTTGTTTTGACTTTTGGATTTCGATCGAAAGCCATTGCAAAAGCGGTTGCCGCTTATTTCGCAACGAAATTAACGATCTTGCCGGGGACGACGATCTCCTTGACAACGGTTTTCCCCTCCAGAGCAGCGGCCACGCGGGCGTCCGCCTTGGCAAGGGCGGCCATTTCCTCACGGGAGGCGCCGGCAGGCATTGCCACAACCGCTTTCAGCTTGCCGCAAAGCTGTACGGCGATCTCCACGGTATCCGAAACGGTTTTCGCCTCGTCATAGCTCGGCCACGCGGCAAGCGAACAAAAGCCTGTGCCGCCGAGTGTCTCCCAGATCTCCTCGCAAAGATGGGGCGCGAAGGGGCAAAGCAAAGCAGCCAGTGTTTTGACCTCATCCACCGTGATGCTGCCCACCTTGTCGATCTCGTTGATCAGCTCCATCATCGCGGCGATGGCGGTATTGAATTTCATTTCTTCAATATCCAAGGTCACCTTTTTGATGGTTTTGTGGAACGGTGTCTCCAAAGCCTTGGTAACGCCGCTGCCGCTTGCCTTTTCGGCAAGCCCCGCCACACGGTCCAAAAAGCGCTTACAACCGCGCATGCTGCTCTCAGACCAGGGGGCGGCGGCACCGTAATCGCCCATGAAGAGAATATAGACGCGCAGCGTATCAGCGCCGAACTCGTCCACCACGTTCAGGGGGTCCACCACGTTGCCGCGGGATTTGGACATCTTCTGGCCGTCGGGGCCGAGAATGAGGCCCTGCGCGGTGCGCTTGGCATAAGGCTCTTTGGTGGGCACCACACCGATGTCATACAAAAATCTGTGCCAGAAGCGGCTGTAAATCAAATGCCTTGTCACATGCTCCATGCCGCCGTTGTACCAGTCAACCGGCAGCCAGTACTTCAGCTTCTCGGGATCGGCCAGGCAATTGTCGTTGAGCGGGTCGATATAACGCAGGAAATACCAAGAGGAGCCTGCCCACTGGGGCATGGTATCGGTTTCACGCTTTGCCGCGTTGCCGCACTTGGGGCAAGCGCAGTTTACAAAGCTGTCGATCTTTGCCAAGGGGGATTCGCCGCCCTCGCCGGGCGCGAAGTTCTCTACGTCAGGCAAACGCAAGGGTAGCTCCTCGTAAGGAACGGCCACCATGCCGCACTTATCACAATGGACGATCGGGATCGGCTCGCCCCAATAGCGCTGACGGTTAAAGGCCCAATCCTTCATCTTGTATTGCACGCCGGCCTCGCCAACGCCCTTTTCCTCCAGCACCTTGACCATCTTTTCAATGGCGGTCTTCTTGTCCCCAATGCCGTTGAGGAAATCCGAATTGACCATCTCACCGTCGCCGGCATAGGCCTCTTTTGTAATATCGCCGCCCTTGATCACCTCGACAATGTCAATGCCGAACTTTTTGGCAAAGGCGTAGTCACGGTCGTCGTGCGCGGGCACCGCCATAATGGCGCCGGTGCCGTAACCCATCATCACGTAGTCAGAAATGTAGATCGGGATCTCCTTGGCCGTAACCGGATTGATGGCAGTAAGCCCCTCGATACGCACGCCGGTCTTATCCTTGTTCATCTGGGTGCGTTCGAACTCGGTTTTCTTGGCGCACGCCTCACGGTAGGCATCCAACGCGTCAACATTGGCGATACGGTCACGGTACTTCTCGAGCAAGGGATGCTCGGGAGCCATCACCATAAAGGTGACGCCAAAGAGGGTGTCGGGCCGGGTGGTGTAGATGCGCAGCCGCTCCTCAACCTCCTTGAGCGAGAAATTGACAAAGGCACCGGTACTGCGCCCGATCCAGTTGACCTGCTGCATCTTGACATTGGGCAGATAATCCACCTCTTCCAGGCCCTCCAACAGCTTGTCGGCGTACTTGGTGATGCGCAGATACCAAACGTCCTTCGACTTCTGCACAATATCGCTGTGGCAAATATCGCACTTGCCGCCCTGAGAATCCTCGTTGGAAAGCACCACCTTACAGCTGGGGCAGTAGTTCACCAGCGCGGTATCGCGGAAGACAAGACCGTTCTCGAACATTTTGAGAAAGATCCACTGGGTCCACTTATAGTACTTTTCCTCGGTGGTATCCACCACGCGGGGCCAGTCAAAGGAGAAGCCCACACGCTTTAACTGCTCAGAAAAGCGCGCGATATTCTTATCCGTCACCTCACGGGGGTGGATGCCTGTCTTGATGGCATAGTTCTCGGTGGGCAGGCCAAAGGCGTCAAAGCCCAAGGGGAACATGACGTTATAGCCGTCCATGCGGCGCTTGCGGCTGACCACCTCAAGACCCGCATAGGCCTTGATGTGCCCCACGTGCATACCTGCCCCGCTGGGATAGGGGAACTCTACAAGGCCGTAGAATTTCGGCTTTTCGCTGTGATCGGCGGCATGGAAGATGCCTGCCTTTTCCCATTTTTCCTGCCACTTCTTTTCAGTGGCAACAAAGTCGTACTTCATGATGATTTATTCCTCCTTGGCATCGCTTTTGGGCTCTGCGTACAATTTGTCCAGATGATAAAATTCTCTTGCCTCACGGTTAAAGATATGCACGATGACGGTGCCAAAATCCACCACCATCCAGTCCCGCTGATCGCCCCCGTCGGTGTGAAGGGGCTGTACGCCGCGCTGCCCCATGCGGAACTCCACCTCGTCGGCAAGGGCACGCACATGCGTACCGGAATTGGCACTGGCAAGCACAAAGCAATCGGTAATGTCACTGCGTCCCTCTACCGGGATCACGGCAATATCCTTGCCCCGCTTGGCATCCAACACATAGCGGATCGCCTCTGCCAGCTCATCGGCATCGGCATTGGTAAGGGGTGGGAGAGACTCCCAGCTTTCAAAGGTAATGTCTTCCATATTCGTTCCTTTCAAAATTCGTTTCTATTCTGTAAATCCTCCACAGCCGCCAGGGTATCAAGGCAGATCACGCCCCCCCTTTGGCGCAGCTTGGAAAGTGTGTTTTCAAAATACAGCAGCAGCACATCCCGCAAATGCCGGCGGCGCTCCTTCTCTGTCATAGCGGCGGGATCGGGATCCCAAAACGCATGGCGCAAAGCGACACAATCCGCAAACTGCCGCCCCGGCTCAATGCAGTCCGCCAAGTTCAGCAACGCGTCGGCCAAGGTCATATGCCGGCGACCGGTTGTGTGCCATCGCACCGCTGAAATCAGCACGGGGTCGGCCCACGCGGGATATTCCGCGGGGATGATCAGGGCCGCCGTCATACCATGCCACACCAAAGGGGACGCCGCCTCGTCGGGGCGTAATTCTACACCGTTGGCGGCAAAAACGCCCTTTTGCTCGACCTCAGAAAGCTCCTTGGTGAGGTCGTGAAGCAACGCCGCCCCGCGCAAAAGCGCCCCGTTTTCAGGGCAATAGAGGGTGGCCAATCGCGCCACCGTCTCCTCTACCCCAAGCGTGTGCGCCATACGGTAGGGAGATAGCCTTCGCGCCACACTTTCACGCAGGGCGGCAAGTGCCGCGTCGGTGATCGGTGGCAAAGATTTCAGCTCCTGCTCCTTCATTGGTAAAGCCCCTTTTCCCGAATATACTCGGCAACCGCCGCGGGAACCAGCTCAGCAATCCGCCCGCCGCCCCTCACACGCTCACGGATCTCGGTCGAGGAAAGCTCGATCACGTCAGCCACCAGCCGGCGGGCGATCTTGCCGTATTTTTGCAAATACAGCTGATTTTTCGCCACGATCTGTCCCTCCAGGATCGGATCCCGCTCACGGCGGATATAAACGGGGTAGCAAAGACGAAAGATCTCCTCCGGCTCGCGCCAGCTATCCAACGTCAGCATCATATCGGTGCCCATGAGCAAAAACAATCGGCGATCCTCACCCGAGAGGGCACGTAAGGTATCCACGGTAAAGCTCTTTCCCGTTCGTTTGATCTCCAGATCGCTGACAATCACCTGCTTCATATCGGCAAAAGCCAGTTCGCACATGGCAAGCCGGTGGGCAGGATCGTCAGAGGCGTCGATTTGCTTATGCGGCGGAATACCCGCGGGAATGACATACAGAAGATCCAGCTCCATTTGCCGCAAAAAGGCTTTGGCGGCGGCAACATGCCCCTGATGAACAGGCGCAAAGGTGCCGCCGTAAATGCCAATGCGCATCATACCGTTTAGCATAGCTCGATCTTCTTTTTGGTTTTGGATTCCCTGTAAAGAATACACTTTGTACCGATCACGGCAACCACCTCGGCACCGGTGGCGGCGGCCAGCTCCTCGGCGGCCTCACGGGCGGTCATGCCGCAGTTCTCCAGCACGCGCATCTTGATCAGCTCTCTGGCCTCCAGGGCATCCGACACAGTGGCGATCATCTTTTCGCCAATACCGCCCTTGCCGATCTGCATAATAGTATCCATGGTCGATGCCATCGAGCGCAGCATCGCTCTTTGCTTGCTTGTCAACATCGTTTCTCCTTGATTTTTAAATTGGGATTTATAGGTGTGTTTCCTTTTTTAGGGAAGGCGACTTGAAAGGCCCCCTCCGAGAGAGGGTATGTAGCGCCTGGGGGAGTGGCACAACTGTGAAATACGCGCTTTGCACAAACGCAAGGGCAAATTT
>SVQT01000027.1 GCA_015065215.1 Oscillospiraceae bacterium
AAGAGAAATGCCAACTTTCAATCAGCTTGTCAGACAGGGCCGTTGTGATAAGGTTTACAAGTCCAAGTCCCCCGTTTTGCAGAAGGGCTTTAACTCCCTGAACAACGAACAGACCGACCAGCGCGCACCCCAGAGACGTGGCGTGTGCACCAAGGTGTCTACCACAAGCCCGAAGAAGCCTAACTCTGCACTTCGTAAGATCGCAAGAGTTCGTCTTACCAACGGTCTTGAGGCTACCACCTACATTCCGGGTATCGGCCACAACCTGCAGGAGCACTCCGTCGTTCTTATTCGCGGCGGACGTGTAAGAGACCTGCCTGGTGTTCGTTATCACATCATCCGCGGCACTCTTGACGCGCAGGGCGTTGCAAACCGCAAACAAGGCCGTTCCAAGTACGGCGCAAAAGCCCCCAAGAAATAATTCATTGGGGCAGGTATCAATTAGCATCGTCCGGCTGAAAGAAACTGAATGATTGGTTATTTTTCTCCATTGTGTGACGAGCGCTGACGGGGCAATGCGGCCCCGAGTACCGAAGATTTCATAATTTTAATGAAGGAGGGAAGTAAAGTGCCTAGAAGAGGTCGTATATCCAAAAGAGACGTTCTCCCGGATCCGTTGTACAACTCTAAGCTTGTTACCAAGCTGATCAACAACGTGATGGAGGACGGCAAGAAGGGTGTTGCTCAGAAGATCGTTTACGACGCATTTAAAGCGGTAGAGGAGAAGCTGGGTCAGAACCCCCTGGAAGTATTTAACGAAGCTCTTGAAAACGTAATGCCTGTTCTGGAGGTTAAGGCTCGCCGTGTTGGCGGTTCTACCTACCAGGTTCCCATGGAGGTTCGCGCAGAACGCCGCCAGACCCTTGGTCTGCGCTGGATGATCGGTTTTGCGAGAAAGCGTGGCGAACGCACCATGGCAGAACGTCTTGCCGCTGAAATTCTGGATGCTAAGAATAGCATGGGCGGCGCATTCAAGAAGAAGGAAGAAACCCACAGAATGGCAGAAGCCAACAAGGCTTTCGCCCACTACAGATATTGATAAAGGAGTCCGATTATGGGAAGAGAATATCCGCTTGAACGGACTCGTAATATCGGCATCATGGCTCACATTGACGCCGGTAAGACTACCACCACCGAGCGTATCCTGTTCTACACGGGCAAAACCCACAAGATTGGTGAAACGCACGAGGGTGCCGCTACGATGGACTGGATGGCACAGGAGCAAGAGCGCGGTATCACCATCACCTCTGCTGCTACCACCTGCTTCTGGACGCACACAGAGAAGCGTGACCAGAAGAATACCGGCCATCGTATCAACATCATTGATACCCCCGGTCACGTAGACTTTACCGTTGAGGTAGAGCGTTCTCTGCGTGTTCTGGACGGCTCTGTGACTGTACTTTGCGCCAAGGGCGGCGTTGAGCCTCAGTCTGAGACCGTATGGCGCCAGGCTGACAAGTACCGCGTACCCCGCATGTGCTATGTCAACAAGATGGATATTAACGGCGCCGATTTTTACCGCGTTGTAGGTATGATCAAGGATCGCTTGAAGGCGAACGCTGTTCCGATCCAGCTCCCCATCGGCTCTGAGGCCCTGTTCCGCGGCATCATTGACCTGATGAACATGGAGGCTGACGTTTACTACGACGATATGGGTAAGGACATGCGTGTCGAGCCCATTCCGGAAGACATGCGTGAAAAAGCTGAGCAGTATCGTGCCGAGATGGTGGAAGCCATCTGCGCTACCGATGACGAGCTCATGGAGAAGTTCCTCATGGACGAGGAGATCACCAAGGAAGAGCTGAAGGTTGCCCTTCGTAAGGCTACCATCAACAACGAGATCGTTCCCGTTGTCTGCGGCACCTCCTACAAGAACAAGGGTGTGCAGAAGCTGCTCGACGCTGTTCTTGACTATATGCCTTCTCCTCTTGACATCCCCGCGATCAAGGGCGTCAACCCCGACACCGAAGAAGAGGAAGAGCGTCCCGCTGACGACTCCGCTCCTTTCTCCGCGTTGGCGTTTAAGATCATGACCGACCCCTTTGTTGGTAAGCTTTGCTTCTTCCGTGTGTACTCCGGTACCATTGCGGCAGGCACCACTGCTTACAACTCTGTAAAGGGTCAGCGTGAGCGCTTTGGCCGTATTTTGCAGATGCATGCCAACAATCGCGAGGATATTGATATTTGCTACAGCGGTGACATCGCCGCCGTGGTTGGCGTGAAGAACACCACCACCGGTGACACCTTCTGTGACGAGAAGCACCCCATCATTCTGGAATCCATGGTCTTCCCGGAGCCCGTTATCCACGTGGCAATCGAGCCCAAGACCAAGGCAGGCCAGGAGAAGATGGGCATTGCGCTCTCCAAGCTGGCTGAGGAGGACCCCACCTTCCGTACCTATACCGACGAGGAGACGGGTCAGACCATCATTGCCGGTATGGGCGAGCTGCATTTGGAAATCATCGTAGACCGTTTGCTTCGTGAGTTTAAGGTCGAGGCTAACATCGGCGCTCCTCAGGTTGCCTATAAGGAGACCATCCGTAAAAAGGTTGACCATGAAGAGAAGTACAAGCGTCAGAGCGGCGGTTCCGGTCAGTACGGCCACGTTAAGATCACTGTTGAGCCTAATGAGACCGGCAAGGGCTATGAATTTGTGAACGCTGTTACCGGCGGCGCAATCCCGAAGGAATATATTCCCGCGGTTGATGCCGGTATTCAGGGCGCCCTCCAGAACGGTGTTCTGGCAGGCTACAATGTTGTAGACCTGAAGGTCACCCTGTACGACGGTTCTTACCATGAAGTTGACTCTTCGGAAATGGCGTTCAAGATTGCCGGTTCTATGGCAGTCAAGGCCGCTATGCGTAAGGCCGACCCCGTCCTCACCGAGCCTGTGATGAAGGTTGTTACCACGGTGCCGGACGATTACCTCGGCGATGTCATCGGCGATTTCAACTCTCGCCGCGGACAAATCTCCTCTATGGAGCCCGGCAACGGTGCTACCGAGGTTCATGCTACTGTTCCGCTTGCCAACATGTTTGGTTATGCGACCGATCTCCGTTCCAAGACCCAGGGCCGTGGTGTTTATGCCATGGAGCCTTGCGGATTTGAGCAGGTGCCCAAGTCCATTCAGGAAGAGATCGTTGCCAAGCGCAATAAGGCTAACTAATTCAATAAAAAAATTATTTTATGGAGGATACCTACCATGGCAAAGGAAACTTTTGAAAGAACGAAACCCCATGTAAACATTGGTACCATCGGTCACGTAGACCACGGTAAGACCACTCTTACCGCTGCTATCACCAAGACCCTTTCTCTGACTGCAGGCAACGTTGAGTTCATGGCTTATGACCAGATCGACAACGCTCCCGAAGAGAGAGCTCGTGGTATCACAATCAACACCCGTCACGTTGAGTACGAGACTGCTAACCGTCACTACGCTCACGTTGACTGCCCCGGCCACGCCGACTACGTTAAGAACATGATCACCGGTGCCGCTCAGATGGACGGCGCAATCCTCGTTGTTGCAGGTACCGACGGTCCTTTGCAGCAGACCCGTGAGCACGTTCTGCTTGCTCGTCAGGTAGGCGTTCCCGCAATCGTTGTTTTCATGAACAAGAAGGACCTTGTTGATGACGACGAGCTGCTGGATCTGGTTGAGATGGAGATCCGTGATCTCTTGTCTCAGTACGACTTCCCCGGCGACGACACCCCCATCATCCGCGGCTCTGCTCGTGATGCTCTGGAGTCCACCAACACCGATCCCTCTGCTCCCGAGTATGCTTGCATCCAGGAGCTGATGGCTGCTGTTGACGAGTTCATTCCCACCCCCGCCCGTCAGGCTGATCTGGACTTCCTGATGCCCGTTGAGGACGTCTTCTCCATCTCTGGCCGTGGTACCGTTGCTACCGGTCGTGTTGAGAGAGGTACTGTTAAGGTTGGTGACGTTGTTGAAATCGTTGGTTTGTCCGACGAGTCCAAGAACACCACCGTTACCGGTGTTGAGATGTTCCACAAGCTCCTGCCCCAGGCAGAGGCTGGCGACAACATCGGCGCTCTGCTCCGTGGTATCGCTAAGGACGAGATCGAGCGCGGCCAGGTTTTGGCTAAGCCCGGCTCTGTAAAGCCCCACACCAAGTTCGTTGGTACTGTGTACGTTCTGACCGAGAAGGAAGGCGGCCGATCCAAGCCCTTCTTCGCTGGCTACCGTCCTCAGTTCTACTTCCGTACCACCGACGTTACCGGCACCATCGCTCTCCCCGAGGGTGTTGAGATGTGCCGCCCTGGCGACAACGTTGAGATGACCGTTGAGCTCATCACCCCCATCGCTTGCGAAGAGGGTCTGCGTTTCGCTATCCGTGAGGGTGGCCGTACCGTTGGTTCCGGCGCCGTTGCTAAGATCCTTGCTTAATCTATACTGATTCATTGATCTTATTATAAAGTCCCCGTCGCTTGGGTGGTTCGCCGCTTTAGCGGCGGGGGCTTTCTCAAAATTTTATATGAAATCATTTTCGGGGATTGGTGAAATTCCATACCGGCAGTAAAAGTCTGCGAGCATCTGGTGATAAAAAACGATGCTGATTGGGTGAAACTCCCAAACCGACGGTTGCGCACACATACAGTGATTGGCGCATATAGTCCGGATGAGAGAAGATGTACCGCTTGAGGTCTTGCGGGACCTGGTAGCCAAGACAGAGGTGTTTCTGTCTCTCCGACCTTTTTCTGCTGGTAGCAGAAAAGTGTCGGTTTTGTTTTTTAAGGTACTTCTTTCTAAAGAAAGGAGATTTTTTATGCAGACGAAACGAAGAAAAAGCGCGCAAAGTGAACGGATCCGCTATATGGTCATGATCGCTATGTTCATGGCAATGGCCTTTGTTACCACTCTTTTGATCCGCATCAAGGTACCGCCGATGTTGACAATGGATGTCAAGGATACAGTGATCACGCTTTGCGGATTGTTCTGGGGGCCGCTCTCAGCGTTGATTATATCGGTGCTGGTGCCCTTGTTGGAGCTGATTTCGGTCAGTGATACCGGTGTTTACGGCTTGATTATGAATATTTTGGGGTCGGTTTCCTTTTCTGTAACCGTCGCCCTCTTCTATAAATGGAAAAAGACCCTTTGGGGTGCTGTGCTGGGGCTGATCTCCGGCGCGTTTTTGATGGTTAGCGTGATGCTGTTGGCCAATCTTTTGATCACACCGCTTTTCCTGAATGTAAGTGTCGCGGATGTGCAGGCGATGATTCCGGCGATTTTGCTGCCCTTTAACGCCCTCAAGGCTATGTTCAATGTGGGCGGCGTGCTGTTGCTTTATAAACCGCTTTCTCGCATGCTGCGCAAGCTGGGGATCCTTTCCCATCAAAGCAAACCGCTTGCTGAGAGCGAGGTGCAGACCGCGCCCGTCACAGAGGCGTCTGCCAGCGACGAAGAGTGCGAAAATCCGACAATTACAAAGCCTGCTAAAAGACGGCTGACCAGCCTTTGGGTTACATTGGCCGCGTTGGCGCTGATTGCGGGTGCCGCCGTTTTGATCTTTAAGGTCATGGGCGGTAGCTTCGTCGACGGTGACAAGGGCGCTTCGCTTGGCGGCATGGTGGATAAAATTGAGGATTTTTTGGTCAATAAGCTGGGTCGCGAGTGGGGAGTCATCATTTGCTCGATGATTCCGATTATAGAGCTGCGTGGCGCTATCCCCCTCGGCCTTGCTCTTGGACTTAGCTGGTGGCAGAGCTATTTATTCGCGGTTATTGGCAATATGATTCCGGTACCGTTCATTCTGCTTTTTATCACCAAGCTCATCGCATGGATGCAGAAATGCCGCATAAAGCTGTTGAACCGTTTTTCGGGATGGTTGTTGGCAAAAGCGGAAAAAAACCGCGGAAAAATTGAAAAATACTCTTTTTGGGGCGTTTGCTTCTTTGTGGCGCTCCCGCTGCCGGTGACCGGCGCTTGGACCGGTTCTTTGGTGGCCTCTACCGTTGGCATGAAATTCTGGAAGGCGTTGCTTTCCGCCTTTATCGGCGTGCTTATTGCCGGCGCCATCGTGACCGCCATCGCCTATGGCGGCGTAGCGGCTTTTCAATGGCTGATCTGATTTATTTCGATAAAGTGCGAAAAAGCTCTTGTATTTTCATCATATTTATGTTATAATAATCACCGTCATCAAGAGTAGGGGAGGGACAGGCCCTGTGATCCTACAGCAACCTGCGCTTTGCAAGGTGCTAAATCCCGCGAGATGAGCTGCTTTGGCATTTCAACCCTCGGGAAACCGAGGGTTTTGCTTATTGAAGGGACTTATGGGAACAAAACAAAAAGATAAGAAAAATAAGATAAGAGGTTCAAAATGAAAAAAATGCTTTTTACATCTGAATCGGTGACAGAGGGACATCCCGATAAAATTTGCGACAAAATTTCTGATGCGATCCTGGATGAAATGCTTCGGCAGGATCCCATGTCCCGTGTCGCCTGCGAGACCTTCTGCACAACCGGCATGGTCACCGTGATGGGCGAGATTACCACCGAGGCTTATGTGGATATTCAGAGCATCGTGCGCGAGACGGTGCGCGAGATTGGCTATGACCGTGCCAAATACGGCTTCGACTGCGATAGCTGTGCTGTGCTCAGCTCGATTCACGAGCAGTCACCTGATATTGCCATGGGCGTGAACAAGGCATTGGAGGCCAAAGAGGGTCAGATGACCGATGCGCTGGATACCGGTGCCGGTGACCAGGGCATGATGTTTGGTTATGCTTGTAATGAAACGCCTGAGCTGATGCCCTTGCCGATTTCTCTTGCGCACAAGCTGGCCTTGCGCCTCACAGAGGTGAGAAAAAACGGCACGTTGCCCTATCTCCGTCCTGACGGTAAGACCCAGGTGACGGTGGAATACGAAAACGACAAGCCGGTGCGTGTGGATACCGTTGTGATTTCTACGCAGCACGCCCCGGAGGTGACGGTTGCCACCATCCGAGAGGATATGATCAATCTGGTGATCAAGGAGATCATTCCTGCCGAGCTGTTGGACGAAGGCACCAAGATCTTCGTCAATCCCACCGGACGTTTTGTAGTAGGCGGTCCCGCCGGCGATACCGGCCTGACCGGTAGAAAGATCATTGTGGATACCTACGGCGGCTACGCCCGTCACGGCGGCGGTGCTTTCTCGGGTAAGGATCCCACAAAGGTTGACCGCTCCGCTTGCTATGCCGCGCGTTACATCGCCAAGAACGTTGTTGCCGCGGGTCTGGCCGAAAAATGCGAGGTGCAGGTAGCTTATGCCATTGGCGTGGCTCGCCCCGTGTCTGTTATGATTGATACCTTTGGTACCGGCAAGGTCACAGAGGAGAAAATTTCGGAAGCGGTACAGCGACACTTTGATCTGCGCCCGGCTGCCATTATTGAGCGCTTTCAGCTCCGTCGCCCTATTTACAGCCAAATCGCGGCCTATGGCCACATGGGTAGGGAAGACCTGGATATGCCGTGGGAAAAGCGGGATTTGGCCCCTGTTTTGGCCTCGGAATTGCTATAAGCTTGATTTCATGAGCCGATCTTGCCCTTTCGGCATAGACTTTGCCGAGGGGGTGAGATCATGTATATTTCTTTAATAGCTGAAATTTTACTTGCTGTTTTTGCCGTATTTGGGCTTTATGCTATGATACGGCTTTTTGTGACCGCGCATTTGTTTCCCGCGGCGATCTATATTACAGTAGAGCTTCGCTGGGGGATAGAAGCGGAGGATCTGCCGCTTTTGTTGGATCGGGCCAGAGAACGTCTGTTCTTTTGCGGAAGCGACCGCCTTCTGGCTATGGTAGATCCGCGGCTGTCTGAAAATACGGCTCTGCTTGCCGCTTTGCGAGAGGCGGGCGTGCCCTATTTTTTCAAAGAATAATCAAGGAAGGAGAGAAAGCGATGGAAAAAGCGCAAATCAGCGGCGTCGAAAAATTGACCGGTATTGTGGAAAGCGTGATTTATACCAACGAGGAAAACGGGTATTCCATTTTGGATTTTGGTACAGAGCAAAACGAGCTTGTCACTATTGTCGGTACCATTCCGTATGTTGTCGAAGGGGATGAGCTGACGGTTTTTGGCAAATGGGTACATAACCCCAAATATGGCCGCCAGTTTCAGGTGGAGCAATTTGAAAAGCGCCTGCCCTCCGATCAAGCGGCAATCCTGCGCTATCTTTCCTCCGGTGCCGTGAAAGGGATTGGCCCCAAAAAGGCACAAAAGCTGGTAGAGACCTTTGGGGAGGATACCTTTGACGTGATCGAAAATCACCCGGACTGGATGACGCAGATCCCGGGGATCAGCCATCGCATGGCCGAGGAGATCTCGGCAGAATTTTCCCGTCAGGCGGGTGTTCGCTCCGCTATGATGTTTTTCCGAGACTTTTTCGGCGCGGCACTGACGGTGCGGATTTATAAGGCCTTTGGTAACGCCGCCATAGAGCTCGCCAAGGAAAATCCTTACCGTCTTTGCGAGGAAATCGAGGGGATCGGCTTTGAAAAGGTGGATCACATGGCTGAAAAGATCGGCTTTGATCGCACAGGTGAAGCACGAATCAAAAGCGGCGTGCTTTATGTGTTAACCTATAACGCCGCCTTGAACGGGCATACTTGCCTGCCCTTAGAACGGTTGATTGAGGCGGCATCCACTCTGCTGGAGGTAACGCCGGCACAAGTGGAGGGGGCGATCGCGCTTTTGCTAAAAGAACAGAAAATACGCCGTATCCATGTGACAACCGACCAGGGGGAGCGAGATTATCTTTTTGATCGGGCTTCTTATGAATGCGAACGTATCATTGCTGACAAATTGGTTATTTTAGACCGTTCCTGCGTACGTATTGAAAACAGTGACATTGATCATTTTATCACAAGAGAAGAACGGAGCGGTGGCATTGCCTATGCGCAATTGCAAAAAGAGGCCATTGCCAACGCCTTAGAAAACGGTGTGACCATTCTGACCGGCGGCCCCGGTACCGGTAAAACAACAGTGGTGCGTGCCCTTCTGCGGATTTTTGCCAGCATGGATTTTCGTGTGGCGCTTGCCGCCCCTACGGGGCGGGCCGCCAAGCGTATGTCAGAGGCCACCTCCGCCGAGGCCAAAACGGTGCACCGCTTGCTGGAAATGAATTACAGCGATGGTAAAAAAGCGCAGTTTGCCAAAAATGAGCGGGATTTGCTCGAGGAAGATGTGATCATCATAGATGAAAGTTCTATGATGGATAACGCCCTAACCGCCGCGTTGCTCAAGGCCATCAAGCCGGGAGCCCGCTTGATTTTGATTGGCGACGCGGATCAGCTGCCCTCGGTGGGGGCGGGAAATGTGCTGCGTGACCTGATCGCCTGCGGCAGATTTGCCACGATCAAGCTAACTGAGGTGTTTCGGCAGGCACAGCATAGCTTAATTGTCACCAACGCTCATGCCATCGACCGTGGAGAAATGCCACGTCTTGACATCAAAAACAACGATTTTTTCTTTTTGCCCCGCAAAGGGGATCAGGAGATCGCCTTTACCGTGGCGGATCTTTGCCGCAACCGCTTGCCTCGCACCTATGGGGCGCAGATTGTGGGCAATATCCAGGTGATCTCCCCTTCCAGAAAAGGGGAGGCCGGCACAGAAAATCTGAACAGAGTACTGCAGGACACCCTCAATCCCTCCCGCCCCGGCAAGCGGGAGCATAAGGTGCGTGACCTGATTTTCCGAGAGGGGGATCGGGTGATGCAAATTCGAAACAATTACGATTTAATATGGGAACGGGGCGAGGAAAGCGGTTGCGGCGTTTTTAACGGCGATATTGGTATTATTGAAAATATCTCTGCGCAAGATCATAGTATCGAGGTGCTTTTTGACGACCGCCATGTAACCTATGATTTTACCGGTCTGGATGAGTTGGAGCTGGCTTATGCGGTTACGGTACACAAAAGCCAGGGGAGCGAATACCCGGTGGTCATTTTGCCTCTTTACAGCGCGCCGCCGATGCTCCTTACCAGAAATCTCCTCTATACAGCTGTGACCAGAGCGCAAAAAATGGTCATTTTGGTAGGGCGTGAGGACATTGCGGCTGAAATGGTGCGTAATAATCGCCAAGCGATGCGCTATACGGGGCTTTGTGCCAGACTGTTTGCGGGTGGTGATCGGTAATGGGCTTTTGGCAAACAGTAAGCAGTTTGTTCTTTCCGCCCCGGTGCGCGGCGTGCGGAACCCGGCTCTCCCTGTCTTTTGGCGAGGATGTCTCGCCGTATTTTTGCAAATCCTGCCATCACGATTTAAAACGGCAGATGCTGGCACAATGTCCGACCTGCTTTGCCGCTTATTGCGATTGCCGATGCCAACCCAAAATCCTGTCGCAAAAGGGGAGTGTCGCATTGCGAAAATTGTCACCGTACGGCGCGGAGTCGGAGCCTCACGCCATAGATCTGCTCATACGAAATATGAAGACCCATCCCCGTAAGCGGGTGATTGCCGCTTGTGTAGAAGAATTGGCGCCGATATTGAAAACAGAACTTTCATTTTGGAATGAAAAAACGCCAATTTCTCATACCGTTATCGCCTATTTGCCTCGTTCCCGTAAGAAAGTGCTACAATATGGGTTTGATCAGGCAAGAGAGCTGGCAACGGCACTTTCCAAAGAAACAGGTTACCCGGTCATGCCGCTTTTGAAACGCGTCAAAGACGGTAAAACGCAAAAGACGCTGAGCGTAACCGAGCGGCAGGCAAATTTGAGAGGCGCCTTTGGCTTGCGTGGGGAGCCAGCAGGGCTTCGCGTGGTACTGGTCGATGATATTGTTACCACTGGCGCGGGTATGGCGGAAGGCGTTCGGGTGCTGATCAAAGCCAAAGCAGCGCAGGTAATCTGCCTTTCGGTAGCAGTGACACCCAAAAAGCAGGCAAAAGGCAATTGACCGTTTTTGCTAATTTTTCCTTGACATTTTTTGGTTTTAATGATAATATAATGACGTATGTGATCTTTTATTTTATAGAAAGGAGAAAGCACAATGCTACGCAAGAATTTGGGTATTGACATCGGAACCAAGCAAATTTCTATCTGTTCGTTGGATGAAGGCCTTTTGTTGCGTGAGCCTTCGGTTGCCGCCATTGACATCGACACCGATGAGGTGGTTGCCGCCGGTCATTCGGCGCTGCGATTGGTAGAAGCCAATCCAACCCGATTAAGCCTTTGCTGGCCGGTATGGGATCCTATCGTGAAAAGTGCGAATATCCTTTCTGAAATGTTGCGCATCTTTTTGCGCCGCGCGGTAGGACGCACCGTGCTGCGCCCCCAGGTGATGGTGGCCATTCCGTGTGATCTGACCGAGGCGCAAGCAAGCGCCGTAGAGGATGCGGTTTTGGCGGCAGGCGCCTCACGTGTGCATTTGCTGGAGGTTCCGCTTTGTGCCGCTTTGGGCGTTGGATTTGATTTTTCCTCCCCCGTTGGGCAGCTTGTGGCACATGTCGGCGCTTCACGCACAGAGGTGGCCATGATTTTTCTTGGGGAAATGGTGACGCATCTGACCGTACCGGTAGGCGGCACACAGTTTGATTCCGCCATCATTGAATATATGCGCAAAAAGCACGGCGTTTATATTGGCAAACGCACAGCGGAGCAGATCAAGATCCGTATCGGTACTGTAGCGAAATCTGCCGAGGAAAAGAAGCTGGATGTAAAAGGGCGCTGTACAAAAACCAAAGAGGGTCGGGTGGTAACGCTTTCTTCCAAAGAGATGCTGAGTGCTTTGACCGAGCCATTGACCGCTATTTTGGATGCCATTATTTCGGTGATTGAGCAAACCGGCGACGATATGCGTGCCGATATTGCCAAAACCGGTGTCATGCTGACCGGTGGCGCTTTGCTTTCCGGTATGGATAAGTTTTTGGATGAGGTTATGGGCCTTCGTGTTCGACGGGCCGCCAATGCCGAGACCGCGGCTGTTGAAGGCGCGGTTGTGGCGCTTTCCAGATTGTAAAAAACAAGGGGGTATCGCATTCAGCGCTTCTGCATCTGAATGCGATACCCCTTTTTATCTAAGTAAAGGAGATCTATATGCCGATCATTCGTGAACATCTCTCAGAGCGTCCCGCCCGCTTTTTTGAGGCGATTTCCGCCATTCCCCGCGCCTCACGCGCTGAGGCGCAAATTGCCGATTATTTGGTAAATTTCGCCAGTGAGAGAGGCTTGGCGTATTACCGTGATGCGGCAAACAATGTGCTCATCAAAAAGCCGGCAACCGCTGGCAGAGAAGGGGAACCGCCCCTTTTGTTGCAAGCGCATTCGGATATGGTAACCGAGATTGCCTTCGGTCACGTCCACGACTTTGCTACCAAGGGCGTTGAATTGCAAGTGGCGGGGAATATGCTTTTTGCCAACGGCACTACCCTTGGTGCCGATGATGGTTTCGGCATGGCGCTGATGCTCTCTGTTTTAGATGGTGGCGCCCAGAGCCATCCGCCGCTGGAATGTCTTTTTACCGCAGCCGAGGAGATTGGCTTGATCGGTGTGGGGGCGTTTGATTTTAACCGTATTTCGGCCAGGCGTATGCTGAATTTTGATTCTGCCGAGGAGCATTTGATTATCACCGGCTGTTGCGGCGGCATTCGCAGTGATTTTAGCTTTCCTATCACTCGCGAGCGGGGCGGCGCTGTGGGGCTTCAACTGACGTTGCGCGGATTTTGTGGCGGTCATTCCGGTGAGGATATTCATCGAGGGCGGGCCAATGCGCTGATTGTCATGGGGAAAATTCTGAAAATGTTGCGGGAGCATGTTCGGTTCCGTATCGTTTCTTTTTTGGGCGGCGATAAGGACAATGCCATTCCAAGGGACTGCGTTGCGGTTATTCTGCCAGAAGATATGGCGCTCGCGCTCGCTTTTTTGAAAGACACAAGGGCAATCCTATCCTCACTTGTGACATCTTCTGATGATAGCAAATGTGGCTTGACGGCAGAAACGGTAGAGGTGACCGATGCCTTGACACACGAGGATACCGAGAAGCTTTTAACAGTGCTTTCGGTGCGCAACGGTGTTTTTTATCAGCGAAGCGACGGCAAGGAGCCCCCGGAAACCTCTCGCAATCTGGCGCGTGTGCGCATGACGCAAGAAAGCGTTTCGGTATGCTTTTCTTCCCGATCCCCATTTGATCACCGCCTGGAGGAATGTAGCAAAGAGTTGAGTGATCTGGCGAGCGCGCTGGGGGGCAAAGCCCGCCATCATTCCTACTATCCGGGTTGGGAGGGCGCTTCTGATTCTCCTGTTTGCAGCCTGTGGCAAAAATGCTACAGGGAGATCACCGGCAAAGACATCACCACCACCGTCATCCACGCCGGGTTGGAATGCGGATTGATTTCCTCTAAATTGCCGGGGCTTGACGTCATTTCGCTCGGTTGTAACATTTATGATTTGCACACGCCGGCTGAGCGGATGGAGTTGGATTCGCTGGAGCGGGTTTACCGTACATTGCTCGCTTTTTTAAAGGCGTGCTGAAAGGAAAAAAGGATGCTTTCTACATATTGTGACCTGTTGGGATTTCCCAAGGCGGCAACCGAACAGTTGACGGCGGTGTATCGGGATTTATCCGCGCGATTTGACCTGCCTGCGCGCTTTTTGGCCATCCGTTCACTGTTTTTGCAAGCAAAGGGAAGCGAATATCTGGAAATGCTGCAAACGCTGGCCGAGGAGAGCGGCGCGGATCGCCGTACCCTTGATATGCTCTTCCTGCTTTGGTGTGCGCCCGCCTTGCGCGAGGCATATGAAAAAAGGGGGATTTCCGATACCGTCTTTGTAGATACACTTACTGATCTGCGCTATAAATTGCTGGAATGTTATGCGAATTATGGTGTTTGGGGGACCTTTGTAACCTTTTGGTACCGTGGCTTTTACCGCTGTGAGCGCTTTGCGCTGGGCCGCTTACAATTTGAAAGGCGGCACTTCAAGCACCCTGCTTACGGTCATCTGCTGCGCGAGGGGGATGCCGTGCTGGGGTGTCACATTCCCTCATCCGGACCGCTGGATCCCAAAGCTGTGATCAATTCCTTGCGGCAGGCGTACCATTTTTACCAGGATGTGCGGCGGGACGGTGTTTTACCGGTAACCTGCCATTCCTGGCTGCTTTATCCGCCGCACCGTGTCCTTTTTGGGGAAAACACCAAGGCGTTTTACGATCTTTTTGACATTGTAAGCCAAGACGCTTCGACAGACAATGCCGATTATTGGCGTATTTTCAACACACCATTCTCAGCCCAGGCACTTGCCCACGCTCCGGAGGATACCGCAATGCGCCGCCGCTTCAAGCAGTTTCTGCTGGCGGGGAATATGATGGGCAGTGGCTATGGCCTGCTGCTGTTTGACGGTGAGCGCGTATTGACCCGAAAAGAATAAGCTCCATATGGGGCTGCCGTATTCAATGCAGAGCAAGAACACGCCTTCTGCATCTTAATGCGACAGCCCTTTTTTCTTTGCCCTCGGGTGTTTTTTCGTGTATTTGGCAAGTGGAATATATACAAGCAAGGAGAAGAGGAAGAAAGCGCATACACCCGCGGTGAGCATTTTTTGCGTGCTGTTTTGAGCAAAAGTTGCCATGCTTTGCGCCATTTCAAAATGCGGTTGAAACAGTTGCAAATAGCATTCGGCGAGAAGGAGAGCGAGCCCCCCTTGGGTGAGTTTGGCCAAAAGATAAGGTCCCATAGGCAGTTTTTGTTTTTCCGCGATGGCAAACAGTTGTAGGCAGATCGAAATTCCCGCAAAACCCACAAAAAACGCGGTGAGACGAAAAGCGTTTTCCGGGGAAAGGGTTGTTACGGCATGGCTGATACCCGAGGTCATTTCCAAAATTCCAGCCAGTACCGTCCCTGTCACTGCCGGGAGCTTGTAATTTGCCAGAATTGCCGAGAGACAGCTGGAAACGCAGGAGAAAAAGATCACAAAAGAAAAAACCTGTAAAAGCGAAGAGAAAGCCCGTTTGACACTGGTGGTAAAATCGCTTGCTGACGGCGCTTTTTGTGGATTAGCCATCTCGTTTTGGGGGATTCTTTTAATGGGACCGTACAAGAAGCGAAGAAACACGGCGATGAGAAGAGAGGAGAGCCAGACGATCAAAAAAAGCGTTATGCCGGCTTGATGATTGCCGAATAGCGCCTTTCCCACAGCCCCGATGAGAAAGCCGGAGCCGGGATTGTTGGCGCACAGGTTTAACCTTTGCAATTCTTCTTTTGACATCTCTCCCCGCTCGTAAAAGGCCACCGCCGTAGTGGTGCCGACAGGAAAGCCGCAAAGAGCGCCAAGTAAAAGCGAGGCCGCCCCTTTTTCCGACAGTCCCAGGCATGCCGAAAGGGGCTTTCCGAAATATTTACCCAAAAAATCGCCCGCTTGCTTTTTGACCATCCATTCTGACAGCACCAAAAAAGGGAAAAGAGACGGAAATAGTGTTTCACTGCAAAGAGAAATACCCCGTCTGACCCCATCCATAGCAAGCTGTGTGTTGGTCAGCAATAGTAAAAGCAAAAAGATTCCAAACAGCAAAAAGGCACCGTCCTTCAGGCGATAAGGCTTTTTTCGCATAGCATAAACCTCCTTTTTGTGGCATATGGTGAACTGTTATCACTTTATGTGCGGGAGGTTTTTTCTATGCGGCGAAAAAAAGATTTGCTTGCCGGCGTGGGGCGATATTTGGATATTCCGAGGGAGGCGCTGCCCGGCGGGTTTGGGCTGTCGCTTTCCGGTCAAAATGCCTTGACGGTGCGCGGATGCCGCCGTATTCTGTATTATGGTGGTGAGTGTATCCGTCTGTCACTGGGCAGACAAGCGCTTGCGGTTTATGGAAATGATTTGATTTGCACCGTGTTTGAGGCGGGACAGGCGACAGTAGAGGGGAAGATCAGCACCATTGCTTTTGAGGAGGTGGGAAGGGATGCGCCTTGATCTTTTCTTTGTCGGATATGTGAAATTTGCGGTCGCGCAGAAGGATGCTCTCCTTCTTTTTGAAGAGCTGCGCCAAGCCAATATATCCCCAAAAGGGGTGAAACGGTATGCAAAAACAGGAGAAATTCATTTTTCATGCACAAGACGCGGCGCCAAGCGGCTGTCAGAAAAAAAGTTGCCCTTACGGGTGGTTGCGCAAGGGGGTGTGCCGCTTCTTGCCTTACGGCTGTGGCGGCGCCCCGGCCTTTTGTGCGGTATTTTGCTTGCCATAGCCCTTGCTGTGATGTCAAATTTGGTTATATGGAATATCGAGATCGTGGGCAATGAGCGGGTATCCGAGGAGGAGCTAACCCATGAGTTGCGCGAATTGGGTGTGGGCAAAGGGAGTTTTTTGCCCCATATAGACACGGATGCTCTTGCCATCTCCTTGCGACAGGCGGATAGCCGGATTTCCTTTGCGGCGATCAATCGCAGGGGCACTGTTTTACAGCTGCAAATCCGAGAAGCGGAGCAGCCGTCCCCCCCACCGCTATCGCCTGCCAACTTGGTGGCAAAATGCGATGGCGTGATCACCATGCCGTTGATTTTTGAAGGGGAGTGTCTGATCAAAGAGGGAGATGTCGTTCGGGCAGGACAGATTTTGGCGGGGGGGGTGATGGATAGCGAAAAGCACGGCTACCGCGTGACCCGGGCGGCGGGGCAGGTCTTGGCCAGAACAGCGCACACGTATACAGTCAATGTGCCTTTTGTCTATGAGGAAAAAGTACATACCGGTAAAAAAGGTATGGAGGTGTCACTTTTTTTCTTTGACTTTGTGGGAAAAGTTTTCAAAAGTACTGGAAATGATCATCATAATTGTGATATAATAAAAGAGATAAAATGGGGTAGGTTGTCAAATGGGCAGCTTTTGCCTCTTGGCATTGGTATTACGACGCATATGCCTTATGAGTATCGTACCGCTACACGTAGCGCCATAGAGGCAAGGGCACTGGCGTATGCGGAATTGGAAGTGCGGCTGGCCGCCGACAGTGCGGGGCGTACCATGCTGGAAAAAACAGTAGAAGTGATAGCGGATGAAAAAGGGATCACCCTGGTGTGTACGGTGGTCTGTGAAGAGGATATTGCCGCAACGGTAGAATTTGAGGTTCAAAATAACCCTTTTTGAAAGGAGCTTTATGAGCAAGGAAGTCATCAAGATTGCGCATAGCGAAATTACCGCGCGTATCTTTGGCGTGGGGGATTGCTATGTCCGTGAGGTAGAGGCGGCTTTTGGTGTGGACATCCGAAACCGCTCTGAGGGAACAGGCGACGCTGTTTGGGTAACCGGCGAGAATGCCGAAAATGTTTCTCTTGCCGCCCGTGTGCTGGAGCGGCTTCGCGAGGAAGCGGAAAAGGCAGAAGAGATCCCCGAACAGCGTGTTTCTTATATCATTGGCATGGTACGTGACGGAGAAGGCGGCAGTTTAGAAAAGCTGGACGATAGCACCATTTGCGTGACCAGTCGCGGCAAACCGATCAAGGCCAAGACGGTAGGGCAGAAAAAATATGTGGAGGCCATTGCCAAAAACACCATCGTGCTTGGGGTAGGGCCTGCCGGTACCGGTAAGACCTTTCTCGCCGTCGCTATGGCGGTCAAGGCGCTCCGCAACGGGGATGTCAACCGCATTATTTTGACGAGACCTGCCATTGAAGCGGGTGAAAAGCTGGGCTTTTTGCCAGGTGATCTGCAAAGCAAGATCGACCCGTATCTGCGCCCGCTTTATGACGCGCTTTACGAAATGCTGGGCAGTGAGAACTATGCCAAAATGGTAGAAAAAGGTGTGATCGAGGTGGCCCCTCTTGCTTATATGAGAGGGCGAACGCTGGATGATTCCTTCATCATTTTGGATGAGGCGCAGAACGCCACCCCCGAGCAGATGAAAATGTTTTTGACCCGTCTTGGCTTTCATTCCAAGGCGGTGGTTACCGGTGACCTGACCCAGACCGATCTGCCCTTGGGGCAAAAAAGCGGCCTTGCGATGGCGGTGAAAATCATTGCCGGTATTCCGGATATTGTGATCCACACATTTTCAGACAGAGATGTGGTGCGCCACAAGCTGGTGCAAAAAATTATTCTTGCCTATGAGCGCTTTGAGCGGGAGCAGGCGCAAAAAAATCATGGCGCGAAGAAAGGGACGGGCAGATGACGCTACGCATTTATTTTGAAAATATGCAGGAGGTCGAGCCGATCACCTATGGGTTAAAAATGCTGATCCGCCGTTCGATTTTGGCGACCCTGGCCTTTGAGGACAAGCAGGGGCACAGCGAAGTGTCGGTAACCTTTACCGATAACGAGGGTATCCGGGCGATCAATCGAGAATATCGGGAGATCGATTCCCCAACCGATGTGCTTTCCTTCCCCCTGTTTGAGGAGGTCGAGGACACCAGAATGCTGGGCGACATTGTGCTGTCTTTGGAGAAATGCCGTACCCAGGCTGAGGAATTTGGGCATAGCTTTGAGCGGGAATGCGCTTTCCTCACAGTGCATTCCACCCTGCATTTGCTGGGCTATGACCACGTGAACAGCGAGGAAGAAGAAAAGGATATGAGAGAGCGGCAGACCGCCATTGTGAACGGTATGGGTCTTGCCATAAAGGAGAAATGACATGACAAAAGCAGGATATATCGCCATTGTAGGTCGCCCCAATGTGGGCAAATCCACTCTTTTGAACGCGCTGCTTGGTGAAAAAATCGCCATTGTTTCAGCCAAGCCCCAGACCACCCGTAACCGCATTGTGGGCATCCTGACCCGGGGAGAGGCACAGTTCGTTTTTGTGGATACCCCCGGTATGCACCGGCCGCAGAGCGCGCTGGGCGATTTTATGATGGAGACCGCCAAAAGCTCGATGGTAGAAGCGGATGCGGTCATTTTGATGGTGGACCCCGGCAAAGAGGTTACAAAGGTCGAGGAGAATGTGATCACGTATTTAAAGCAGTCCGGCGTGCCGGCGGTTCTCGCGCTGAACAAGACCGATCTGTATGATGCCCCCGAGATTGCTGAGTGCATCAAAACCTATGCCGCCTTGCATGATTTTTCTGCTGTGGTGCCGATTTCGGCCAAGAGCGGCAAACTGGTAGACGAACTGCTTTTGGAGTGTGAAAAGCTGCTTTCTTTGTCGCCCTTTTTCTTCCCGGAGGATATGATCACCGATCAGCCCGAGCGGCAGATGGCGGCAGAAATTATCCGTGAAAAGCTGTTGCGTACCCTCAATAAGGAAATTCCCCATGGCGTGGCAGTGGTCATTGAGGAATTCAAAGACGAGGATACGCTCATTCGCATCCGTGCCGAGATCTTTTGCGAAAAGGCCTCTCATAAAGGGATCATTGTGGGGAAAAACGGTGCCGAGCTCAAGCGTGTGGGCACCTATGCCCGTGAGGATCTGGAAAAGCTGTTTGGCACCAAGGTCTACCTCAATTTGTGGGTCAAGGTAAAAGAGAACTGGCGCGAGAGCCGCGCGGCCGTTGGCAATTTCGGCTACCGAGAGGAGAAATAAACCGTGCAGCATTTTACTGCCGACTGTTTGATCCTGCGTGCCGTTGACCGGGGGGATCACGACAAGCTGCTCACGGTTCTTGCCGCCAATTATGGGAAATTTTATGCCATTTTGAAAGGTGCGCACTCCATGCACCGCCGCGAGGCGGCGGCCGCTGAACCGTTTACCTGGAGCAATATCGAGTTTTATGAAAAAGGCGGAGTGAAATGGGTCAAAACCGCAACGGCCATCGAGACCTTTCCGGGGCTCCGCTATGATATGGAAAAGCTCTTTCTTGCCGCTTATTTTTGCGAGGTGGCAGGTGAGCTTTCTGATGAGCGTGAGCCGGCAGGGGAGATATTACCCCTTACGCTTAACGCTTTGCATATGCTCAATATGCATCGAGGGGAAAATGCCCGCGTCAAGGGCGCTTTTGAGATGCGTGCCGCCTGCATCGGCGGTTTTGCCCCCGAGCTGGCCTGCTGCCGCGATTGCGGCTGCCCCGCGGACCGTGACGGTTATCTGGATGTGATGAACGGCGCTTTCGTTTGCCGTGCCTGCCTGCAACGGCGCTCGGCGTTGCACCCCATCCCCGAGGTGGACGAGCTGGGCGAGCGGACGGTGCTTTCTCCGCTCTCACCGGGCGGTGCTGCGGCCTTGCGTTATGTGTCAACAGCACCCGCAAAGCGTGTTTTTTCCTTCCGTGTTACAAGCGAGCGGGAGGAACGGGAGTTTTCCAAGGCTGCCGAAAGCTATTTGCTACATCACCTGGAGCGAAGCTTCCCAACGCTTGAAAATCTCAAAAAGCTGGATGCCATCATGCGGCAAAGAGAGCAAGCGCCTTTTGCTGATTGAATGGCCATTTCTCCTGTTAACGAGGTATTATGAAAACCGATATTAAAACACAAAAAAAACTGGAGTATGACGAAATATTAAAGCGTCTTGCCGCCTGCGCGCCTACCGCGGGCGCCGCGGAGCGGGCGTTGGCGCTTTTGCCGGATGACGACGCGGATACCGTAAAGCGGAATCTGATCCGCACAGGCGACGCGTGCCGTCTGCTTTCCGATAAAGGTATGCCGTCCTTTGGTTCGGTTGCTGATGTGACCGATGCTGTCGAGCGGGCAGGGAAAGGAGCTACCCTTTCCACACGTGATCTGCTGGATGTGGGTAACATCCTGCGCACCGCCAGAGGCTTGCTGGATTATATCCGTGTCAACCGCCGTTTTGATACCGTGCTGGATGAGCTCTTTGAGCGTCTTTTACCGGACCGCAGGTTAGAGGATCGGATCTACCGCGCCATCGTGGCAGAGGATGTGATCGCGGACGAGGCAAGCCCCGCTTTGGGGGAGATCCGCCGCAAAATCCGGCAAACCAATAACAAGATCAAAGAAACCCTACAGCACTACATCACCAGTAGCACCTATTCTAAGGCCTTGCAGGAAAATATCGTGACCATGCGCAACGGCCGCTATGTGGTACCGGTGCGTGTGGAGAGCAAAAACGAGATCAAGGGTCTCATTCACGATACCTCCTCCTCGGGTGCGACCATTTTTGTAGAGCCAATGGCGGTGGTGGATGCCAACAATGAGCTACGTATGCTGGAGGCCAAGGAGCAGCACGAGATCGACCGCGTGCTGGCTGAACTTTCCGCCTTGGTTTCTGGTGAAGGCAGCGCTTTGCTACTGAACTATCAAAACATTTCCGAGCTTGCCTTCATCTTTGCTTGCGGTAAGCTGGCAGAGCAGATGAACGCTACCGCTCCCGTGATTTGCGAGGAGCGCCGGGTCAATTTGATCAATGCCCGCCATCCGCTGATTGACAAGGATCGGGTGGTGCCGATTTGTGTGTCATTGGGCGGTGAATGGGATACCTTGATCATTACAGGCCCCAATACAGGCGGTAAAACGGTGACGCTGAAAACCCTTGGCCTGTTTGCCCTGATGGCGCAGTCTGGCCTGTTCATTCCCGCCGATGAGGGCTCTGCGCTCTGTCTGTTTGACCGCGTTTTGGTCGATCTTGGCGACGAGCAAAGCATTGAGCAGTCGCTTTCCACCTTCTCCTCTCATATGGTTCATATTGTGGATATTGTGCAGGATCTTTCCCCAAAAGCGTTGGTTCTTTTTGACGAGCTTGGCGCCGGTACCGATCCGGTAGAGGGTGCTGCCTTAGCGGTTGCTATTGTTTCTGAGGTCAGGCGTGCCGGCGCGCTTGCCGCTCTCACCACCCATTATGCCGAGCTCAAAGCCTATGCGTTAGAAACGCAGGGGGTGCAGAACGCTTCCTGCGAATTTGACGTAGCCACCCTGCGCCCTACCTATCGCCTGGTGATCGGCACCCCGGGTAAATCCAATGCCTTTGCCATTTCTGAAAAGTTGGGGCTTTCCGAGCGTATTGTCAACGAGGCGAAGTCGCTGATTAGCAATGAGAACCGCCGCTTTGAGCATGTGATTGAAAAGCTGGAGGAGGCACGCGTTCAAATGGAACGCGACCGTGCTGAGGCCGCAAGACTGCGTGCCGAATATGAAAGTCAGCGGGCTGATGCGAAAAAAATGACTGACCGTGCCCAGGCTACGGCGGATAAGTTGCTAAGCGAGGCCCAGAGCAAAGCCAGCGCGCTGGTGGAAAGCGCCAGAGCCTCCAGCGAATTCGTCTTTCAGCAGCTGGAGCAGGTCAGACGCGAAAGGGAGAGCGAACGACTTGGGGAGCATCTTGACGCCACCCGCCGCGCGGTTCGCGCCCATCTACGTGAGAACGAGAGCCGCTTTAACCCGGTGGAGGAGCGCTCCAACGAGGAATATAAGCTGCCCCGCCCCCTGCGCAAGGGCGACGAGGTTTATTTGGTAGATATTGATAAAAAAGGCGTGCTGTTGTCCGACCCCGATCACGGCGGCAACGTGATGGTGCAGGCAGGCATCATCCGCACCAAGTCCAAGGTATCCAACCTGCGGCTCATCGAGGAGGATGCCACCGTAAAGAGCGGCGAGCAGAAAAGCTCGGTGAAAAGCTTCCGCGCCAGCGTCTCCCGTGATTTCAAGGACGAGATCGACCTGCGCGGTAAAACGGGTGACGAGGCGTGGTTTATGGTGGACAAGTATTTTGACACCGCCATCCTTGCAGGCTTCCACACCGTGAGATTGATCCACGGCAAGGGAACCGGCGCGCTCAAGGTAGCGCTCTGGAAATACCTCAAATCGGATAAGCGCATCAGATCCTTCCGTATCGGACAGTACGGAGAGGGCGACGGCGGTGTGACCGTGGTGGAGCTGAAATAGCACATGATAAAGAAACACAAATGATCGCCAAAAACGTTCTTTCTCTTGCGTTGTTCTTGTGATACAATAAATATAAAAATCTCTATGAAGGAGAATAGATATGAAAAATCTCAATATGCTCGCCATCGACCTCGGTGCTTCCAGCGGTCGTGGCATTATTGGCAGCTTTAACGGCAGCAAGTTGTCACTGCGCGAAAATCACCGCTTTTCCAACGATCCCGTAACCGTGGGCAAGCACTTCCGCTGGGATATTATGCGCATTTTGCACGAGATCAAGCAGTCGATTCGCGAGACCAAGCTATCCGGTGACGATATTGCCGGCTTTGGTATTGATACCTGGGGCGTGGACTATGGTCTGATCGATAAGCACGGCGAGATGCTTTCTAATCCCTTTCACTACAGAGATACCCGTACCGCGGGGATGCCGGCACAGCTTGCCGATAAGCTTTCGGTCAAGGAGCTGTATGATATTACCGGTATTCAAACCATTGATTTCAATACCGTGTATCAGCTGGCCGCCGACCTGCGCGACAACCCCGAAATGCTGCAAAACGCGGTGCGGATGCTGAACATTCCCGACCTGCTCAACTATTTTCTGACCGGGGAAATGGCAAATGAATATACCATCTGCTCTACCGGCGCTATTTTAAGTGCAACAACAAGAAAGGTAGCTCCCGAGATCTTTCAAAAGCTGGGCCTTCCGATGCTGATCGGCGACGTGGTTGAGCCCGGCAACTGCCTGGGCAAGCTTTCCGCTGCCGTGAGCGAAGAGGTAGGCGGAGTCAACTTTAAGGTTTACAATATCGCCTCTCACGATACAGCAAGCGCCGTATTGGCGGTACCCGCCACCGAGGAGGATTTTGTTTACATATCCAGCGGCACCTGGTCGCTCATGGGTACTGAATTGACCGCGCCTTTGGTGAATGGCGACACTCTTGCCTGGAATTTTGCCAACGAGGGCGGCGCTCTTGGTACGTATCGCTTCCTCAAGAACATTATGGGACTCTGGACAGTGCAGGAGACCCGCCGCCAATGGAAGCGCGAGGGCAAGGATTTCAGCTTTGCTGATCTGCAAACCTTGGCCGAAGCAGAAAAGCCGCTGGTTTCCTTTATCAATCCTGACGACCCCATGTTTGTGGCACCCGGCGATATGCCCGGCCGTATTGTGGAATACTGCCGCAAAACGGGGCAGCCTGTACCGCAAAACGAGGGACAGATTGTACGCGTGATTATGGAAAGCCTGGCACTGCGCTACCGCTATGTGAAAGAGGGCATCGAGACGCTCCGTGGAAAATCGGTAAAGGGAATACACATTGTTGGCGGCGGTACCAAAGACACATTCCTTTGCCAGCTGGCCGCTGACGCTTGCGGCATTCCCGTAACCGCAGGACCTGTTGAGGCAACCGCCATCGGCAATCTTCTCATGCAGTATATCGCCGCGGGCGAGCTGAAAGATCTGCGCGAGGCGCGTGAGCTGGTGATCCGCTCCTTTGAGCCCAAGATCTATCTGCCAAGCGCTGACCGCGCCGTTTATGATCAGGCTTATGGCAGATTTCGCAATATTTGCGACGGAAACTGATCTTTTTTGAGAAAAAGCGAGAAAAAACCGAAAATCAAAAAAAACCGCAAAAAGTACTTTTCAAAATTCAAATATTATGTTATAATAACATAGTATGTGGGATGATGCTCGCATTCGATGATCAACGACAGCACGCAAAGGAGTAGAGAATGAAAGATACACTTTACGGAGATCTTAGCGTTATCGGCATGTCCGGTTCTGAGCAGTTCACGGCACAGGTTGACAGCTATTTAAAGGAGTGGAGACGCCACGGCGGTGACGGTTCCTTCCTCGCTTCGGTAGAGTGCCCCCGTTTTGGCACCGGTGAAGCGAAGGCGCTCTTGCATGAATCTCTGCGCGGTCATGACGTTTATATTTACTGTGACCCCTTTAATTACAGTGTCACCTATAAAATGTACGGTCAGCAGGTGCCGATGAGTCCGGATGATCATTTTGCCGATCTCAAGCGTGTCATCGCGGCGATCGCGGGTAAGGCGCGCCGTGTTTCGGTGATCATGCCGATGCTGTATGAGGGGCGCCAGCACAAGCGCTCCAGACGTGAATCGTTGGATTGCGCTCTCATGCTCCAGGAGCTGGAGTCGATGGGGGTTAAGAATATCATCACCTTTGACGCGCACGATCCCCGCGTGCAAAACGCTGTTCCGCTTTGCGGTTTTGACGATGTACGCCCCACGTATCAGTTTATCAAGGCTTTGGTGCGTCGCTATCCCGATCTTTCTATTGACAAGGATGATCTGATGATCATTTCTCCCGACGAGGGCGCTATGGGCCGCTGTATGTACTACTCCTCTGTGATGGGTATTGACATTGGTATGTTCTACAAGCGCCGCAATTACGCCAAAATTGTCAACGGTAAAAACCCCATTGAAGCACACGAATACTTAGGCAGAGACCTGCATGGCAAGGATGCTATTATTATCGACGATATGATTTCCTCGGGCGAATCGCTCATAGACGTGGCGCTTCAATTAAAAGAAAAGGGTGCCAAGCGTATTTTTGCCTTTGCTACCTTCGGCCTGTTCACCGATGGCCTTGAAAAGTTCGATAAAGCGTATCAGGATGGCGTGTTTACACGCCTGTTTACCACCAACTTGGTACATCGCACACCTGAGCTGCTTTCTCGTGAGTGGTATGTAGAGGTCAATATGTGTAAGTATGTGGCTTACATTATCGACACGCTGAACCATGACGATACCATCAGCACCTTGCTGGATCCTGCTAAGCGCATCCACAACCTGCTCGATAAGCACAAAAAAGAGCAGGGCGGTCAGATGAAGATCAACTTCGAAAACAAGCGTAAATGACAGACTTTGACCGTTCTTCACGTTGGTGGGGGGCGGTCACGCTTTTTGGCCATCGGTTGCGATCGGAATGATGAAACGAAGGAGTTTTGAATGAGCAAAAAAGAGAAATGCAAGTGCGCGCGTAAGAGCTCTATTGGCGGTCAAGCGCTGATGGAAGGTATTATGATGCGCGGGCCCCAAAAAAGCGCTATGGCGGTGCGCCGTCCCAATGGTCAGATCTTTTTTGAGGAAAAAGAAAATGTGAAAAAGCAGCGCCCGCGTATTTGCCGTTGGCCTATTATCCGTGGTGTGTTTGGCTTTGTGGATTCGATGGTAATGGGCTATAAATGCCTGATGCGCTCTGCTGAAATCGCCATGGAAGAAACGGGCGAAGGTACTGAGGCCGAGGCGGTTGCTGAGGGTGCTTCGACTTTGATAGAACAAAGCGAAACAAAAGCACTTGATGATGTAAGTCCCACCCCGAAAGCGGCAACAGAAGAAACCGATTCAGCAACCCCAGCTGCTGATGCTTTGGTAGAACAAAAGCCTGAAAACGAAAAGAAAAAGGATGCCGCGCAAGAACCCCAAAGCATGATTGGTAAAGGAACCATGGCGGCAATTACCATCATCGCAACCGTTTTGGGTGTTGCGCTCGCGGTGGGATTGTTTATTTGGCTCCCCTCCTTCCTTTATGAAAAGGTGCTGGTAGAATACGTGCCGGGCTGGCCCAAGGATAGCTTTTGGCTACGCTCTGTTTGTGAGGGCGTGCTGAAAATTGCGGTGCTCGTGCTATATATGGCGGCGGTCTCGCTCATGAAGGATATTCGCCGTACCTTTATGTATCACGGTGCCGAGCATAAGACCATCTTTTGCTATGAGCAGGGATTGCCGCTCACAGTCGATAATGTCAAAAAACAACGCCGTTTTCACCCCCGTTGCGGCACTTCTTTTCTGATTTTGATGCTGATTGTCAGTATTTTGATCGGTTTTTTGATCCCATCCGCACAGGTTCTCGGTTTAAAGCAGACCGTGGTGTATACACTGGTTCGTGCCGCTATCAAGCTTTTGCTCATTCCACTTACCATGGGTATTGGCTATGAATTGCTCAAGCTGGCGGGGAGATACGACAATATTTTTACACGCATTATTTCTGCCCCCGGTATGTGGTTGCAGCGCATTACCGTTCGCGAGCCTACCGATGACATGATCGAGTGCGCCATCAAGGCCTTTGTGGCGGTCCTGCCCGAGGAGGAGAAGGCAAAGGCACTCACCGAGGAGACACCCGTGGCCGAGGAAAAGACTGACGCCGAATAAAAAAAGGAGCGGCGCGCCATTTGGTGCGCTGCTCCTTTTTTATTCACTTTTACAAAAATCAGCACACGTGTCGCGTTTTTGCGTTATTCCAGTACCTCTGTGCAGCTGAGCGTCGGGTCAAATCCGCTATCCGAGAACTCCTTTTGCGGATGAATAAAATGATAATCCTTTGGCAGAGCGTTGGGGCAAAAGCCGGTCATCTTCTTGAAAACGCGATTGAAATTGCGGATGGTGTTAAAGCCGCAGCTTTGCGAGACCTCGGTCACCGTCGCGCCTCCCTCCTGCAGTCGCTCCACGGCAATGGAGATACGAATGGTGTTGAGATAATGGGTAAAGCTCATGCCGGTCTGCGTGCAAAAGAATTTGGAAAAGTAGGGCTTGCTGAAATGCATCTGCGCGGCAGCTTCCTCAAAGGTGATGTCTGCGCGGCTTCCTTGAATACGGTCCAGCAGCTCCTTGTAGCGTTTAACGGTGCCGGGCTCAGCGGAGGCGCTTTTCACGGTCTGCTCATGACGCAGCATCTGCGCTATCAGTTGGGTGGCGATGCTGTCGGCGATCACGCTGCTATAGCGGTCCTGCCGCGAGATCTCGTCAAAAAGTGCATCGAACGTCGCCTTTTGCACATAGCTGCCGGTGAGGATGGGGGAGAGCAGGCGATTGTCACCGAGCAGCTTTTGAAAGTGAGGGGTATCCAGCTTGGCTATAGCGGTCACCGCTCCGGGATCAGCCTTGATGCAGTGGACTTCCTCGCTGTGCAAAAAGGCGGCATTTCCCTCGTGCAAGGTGAATAAGTTGCCACCTACTGTCACGGTAACCGAGCCGGATTCCACCAATATCAGCTCGTGC
>SVQT01000076.1 GCA_015065215.1 Oscillospiraceae bacterium
CTTCCGATCTGCTACCGCGAGCCCTACTGGTATAACGCCGCCATCGAGCCGGATATGCTCTGGGATATTCCCATGCAATGCAAGGAGCAGGGGATCGGCTGTATGCTCAAGGTCTACGGTGTGGGCGATCACGGCGGCGGCCCCACCAGACGGGATGTGGAGAGCCTGATCGAAATGGCCTCCTGGCCCATTATGCCCACCGTGCTGTTTAGTACCTACAAGGCCTTTTTTGCCGAGCTGGAGCAGTTCCGCGCAAATCTCACCGTGCTGGAGGGAGAGCAGAACTTCCTCTTCAACGGCTGTTATACCTCCCAGGCCAAGATCAAGCTGGCCAACCGCATCGCCGAGGATCGCATCGCCGAGAGCGAAGCGCTGGATACCGAGGCGCTTTTGGCCGGCGCAGAGAGCTTTGCCGACAGCTTTCGTACCGCCTGGAAGGATATTCTTTTCAATCATTTTCACGACATCCTGCCCGGCTCCGGCGTGGTGGATACACGGGAATACGCCATGGGGCGCTTTCAGGAGGCGATGGCCCATATCGGCACCTCCGCCAATCTCGCCATGCGCTCGATCGCTCGTTGCATTGACACCACGAGCGTTGCGCTAAAGGATGATCCCGCGTCCAGATCTGTGGGTGCGGGTGCCGGCTATGGCGTAGAGTACAAGGCGCATTACGGCATGCCCTCGGCCGAGCGCGGCATGGGCAAGACCAGACTCTTCCACCTCTTCAACCCCACCCAGTACGACTATGACGGTGTCGTGGAGCTGACGGTTTGGGATTGGCATTACAATGCCGACCGTGCGGTGTTTACCGCAGCCAACGGCGAAATTGCCGCCGCCAAGCTGATCGGGGAGGGTAAAAAATCCTATTGGGGACATCAGTTCAAAACCTTCGCGCTTTGCGCCGGGGTGCCCGCCTTTGGCTACGCCTCCTATACCCTGACCGAGGCACCGGCCGTGGCAGAAACGACGACGCAAATACCGCATCAGCGCGTGATCATCGACACCGATGACGATCTGGTGCTGGAAAACGAGCTGATCCGCGCCGCCTTTGATCACGAAACCATGGAGCTTTGCTCGCTGCTCGACAAAAAGAGCGACAAGGAGCTGATCAAGGCGCCTGCCGGCATCTTCCGCCTGATCACCGAAAACGACCGCCGCGGCATGACCGCTTGGTATGTGGGCGAGTACGCCAAGGTAGAGGCGCTGAACAAGACCTGTCCCGTTCGCATAAAGGAGATCAAAAACAAGGGTGTGCGCCAATGGATCGACTTTGAATTCAAATTTGCCGAGCGCTCCAAGCTCAGCGCCAGGGTGCTTGTGGATGCGGGTAGCCCCATGGTGCAATTTGACGTGACGGTGGATTTCCACGAGCTTGGCAACAAGGAAAAGGGTATCCCGCAGCTCAACTTTGCGCTGCCGCTTGCCTATGAGAGCGAGCAATGCCGCTTTGACGTGCCCTTTGGCACGTTGGATCGCGCGCCGCTGGACTATGACGTGCCCGCGAGCTCCTTTGCCGTTCCGCTGGCAAAGGACGGCACCCCCTCGCTGATGCTGGTGTCGGATAGCAAATACGGCTTCCGTTACACGGGGGATGCGGTAACTCTTTCGCTGATCCGCGCCTCCTATAATCCCGACCCCTATCCCGAATACGGCCTGCATCATTTCCGCCTGGGCGTTGGCGTTTGTGCCGATACCGAGGCGGCGGCCCTCTACCGCGTGGCCTCCGGCTTTGTGCATCCTATCTCCTATTGTACCGCCGATCTGCACGAGCGCGGCGGCGAGCTGCCCTTGGAGCACCGCTTCCTGACAGTAAAGGGAAAGATCAGGATCACCGCTCTCAAGACTGCTGAAAACGGCGAAGATGTTGTGGTGCGCTTTCACAACAATGGGGATACCGCCACCCCCTTTGCGCTGTCCCTTGCCAGTAAGCCCATCGCCGCCTTTGCGACCGACATCAATGAGAAGGTGCTGGAGCCCCTGCCGGTACAGGGCAATGCGGTTGTAGGAGAGTGCCCCCCCTTCGCCATTCGCACTGTGCTGATCAAACGCGCTTAACAAACAGCAAGGGGCTTTGCATGAGCGCCGAGCAAAAAACACACAAAAAAGCATAGAACAAAGCCGCTTTACCATAAAGTGATGGTAAAGCGGCTTTTAGATTGTAGCCTTCAGGGTAAATAAACCTCGACTTGAAGTGGCGGTCATGATTTGTCGAATTCGCTGTTGACTTGCTCGCAACGGCGTAGTATAATAAACATATCACTTTCATCAGATCTGTCGCGGCTATAGAAAGGGAATCTATGTTAAAACGTTTTTTAAGCTACTATAAGCCCCACAAAAAGATGATGCTGCTGGATATGCTGGCGGCGCTCTTTATCTCTTTGATCGGCATGGTCTATCCGATCATTACCAATGAAATGCTGAATCGATTTATCCCGAAAAAAATGGAAGAGGCCATCATCATTTCGGGCATCGTGGTGTTGCTGCTTTATCTGGCGCGTATGTTCTTGCGCTACTTTGTGCAGTACTACGGGCATTTGATCGGCGTGCGCATGCAATCGCAGATGCGCAAGGATCTGTTCGGACATTTGCAAAAGCTACCCTTCCGCTTTTACGATAATCACGAGACCGGCCGCATTATGACCCGCATCACCAGCGATCTGTTTGAGGTGTGCGAGCTGGCGCATCACGGCCCTGAAAATCTGCTGATCAGCGCTGTGATGATCCTGCTTTCCTTCATTTATCTCATGACCATTGACTGGCTGCTGACGCTGATCATTTTCGCTTGCGTGCCGATCTTGGTGGTGGTGACGATGCACTACCGCAAGGCGATGAAAAAGGCCTTTGATGACCGCCGCAAGAGCAACGCTACCATCAACGCGGCGGTAGAGAGCAGTGTGACCGGTATTCGCGTGACCAAGGCCTATACCAACGGGGAGCTGGAGACCAAAAAGTTTGAAAAAGGGGATGAGGAATTTGTCGATGCCTCCGGCCGTGCTTACAACGCCATGGCAAAATTCCATTCCTCCACCTCCTTTATCACCGATATTTTCAATGTGTTTATTCTGATTGCCGGCGGTCTGTTTTTGTACGCCAAACGGATCTCCTTTGGTGACTACTCTACCTTTATCGTCTCTGTCAACCTCTTTATCAACCCGGTCAATACCCTGATCGCCTTCATGGAGCAGTTCCAGAACGGCGTGAGCGGCTTTAAGCGCTTTGTGGAGATCATGGAGGAGCAGCCGGAGTGTGACAAGCCGGAGGCCAAGGAGCTGACCGCCGTGCAGGGCGTGATCGAGTTTGAAAAGGTTTCCTTTTCCTATGACGAGAGCAAAGAGGTGCTCCATGAGGTGGATCTGCGGCTGGAAAAAGGCCGAAAGCTGGCGCTGGTCGGCCCCTCGGGCGGCGGCAAAACCACGCTATGTCACCTTTTGCCCAACTTCTACCAGCTAAATCAGGGGCAGGGCAGCATCCGCATTGACGGCACCGATATTCGTGATCTGACCCTTGGCTCGGTACGCCGCCACATCGGTATCGTGCAGCAGGATGTCTTTCTTTTTGTGGGCACGATACGTGAAAATATCCTATATGGCAGACCGGACGCCACCGAGGAGGAAATGCAGGAGGCGGCGCGCCGTGCCAACATTCACGATTACATTATGACCCTTGAAAAGGGCTACGATACCGAGATCGGCGAGCGAGGCGTGAAGCTTTCCGGCGGTCAAAAGCAACGCCTTAGCATTGCCCGTGTCTTTTTAAAGGATCCCGCTATCCTTATTTTGGATGAGGCCACCAGCGCGCTGGATAACACCACCGAAGTCCTGATACAGCAGGCACTTGACGAGCTTTGTAAGGGGCGCACCACCCTGGTGGTGGCACACCGCCTTTCCACCATCCGCAACGCGGACGAGATCGCCGTTGTGCAAAGCGGCCGGATCACCGAGCGGGGCACCCATGAGGAGCTGATGGCCGCCGGCGGCACCTACCGTGATCTGTACGCCCTCCAATTCCGTGAAAACGACCTGTTTGACCCCGACGGTCTCAAAGTTGAATAAAGTACAAAAACCCGATCTTGCGCTGTGCGCAAGATCGGGTTTTGTTTGTAGCTTTAGCGCATGTAAACCACCACATGAAGTGGTGGAATAAAAGCGCTTTAGCCGTAGGCTCTCCCTTTGGGAGAGCTCCCGCAATAGCGGGTGAGAGGGCAAGAAACACCCCCTCTTCGTCGGCTACGCCGCCACCTCTCCCATAGGGCGAGGCTTGCCGAAATTCCGGCAGTGTGCGCTAATTACTAATCTTTATTGTTCGGTACGTCTTAAAACGTTGCCGGTACCAATGCCTTGAAGGCTCGGTGCATGCCACCACTTAAAGTGGAGGTTTTGCTTTGTTAAATATTCTCTATGGCTTCGGCAACCGTCTTCCACACGATGTCCTCACACCACCAATGTCCTCTGGGGGTCTCGATCAGGGCGGCGTTTTCGGGACAGCCGGCCGCTGTATAG
>SVQT01000028.1 GCA_015065215.1 Oscillospiraceae bacterium
CTTCCGATCTTTTTGCGCCGTCTTTGTCACAGGGGTGCCTGCCGCAACCGCGTCCTCTAACCGCTCCAGTCTTGCCAAAAGGCCTTCAGCAGAGGTGTCAAGGGCGGGGTCGCACATGCGAATCAAGGTCAGCTCTGCCACCATCCGCTTGACCGCATTGGCGCGTTGCATGGCAAAGAGCGCGTCCTCTAACAGGCGGCAATGGGCAAGCAGCGTTCCTTTTTTGAATTGTGTCGCAAGGGCGGTTAGCCTGGCGGTTTCCGCATCGGTGAGATCTAAATAGCGGGTGGCATCCTCGGCGGTTTTGACCACCAGCAAATCTCTGTATACCGCAATCAAATCCTGCCAGAATACCGACAGATCACGTGAGGATGAGACGGCCTCGTGAATGGTGGCAAAAATCCGATCATAGTCGCTATTGGCAACTGCCTCTACAACGGTTAGCATTTCATCTCGGCCGCCAGAACCCATCATTTCGTTGACGGTGGCAATGTCGATCTTTTTGCGGGCACTGCCGCAAAGCTCCAAAAGACTGATGGCGTCACGCATGCCGCCTTGTGCCATACGGGCAATCTGTTCGGCGGCGGCGGGCTCCAGCTCCATCCCCTCCTGCTCTGCGATGTAAGAAATCCGCCCGGCAAGAACCGGCAAGGCAATGCGGCGAAAATCAAAACGTTGGCAACGGGAAATGATGGTGGCGGGGAGCTTGTGCAACTCGGTGGTGGCCAGAATAAAGATAACGTGAGCGGGGGGCTCCTCTAATGTTTTGAGCAGAGCGTTAAAGGCGCTTGGCGAGAGCATGTGTACCTCGTCAACGATATAGACCCGATAACGCAGGGCCGAGGGGGTATAAACCACCTCGTCACGAATGTCACGAATGTTATCCACGCCGTTGTTAGAGGCGGCGTCCATTTCCAATACGTCGGTGGCGGTGCCGCTGTCAATGCTCAGACAAGAGGCGCATTTGCCACAGGGACTGCCCTCAACAGGGGCGTTGCAGTTGACAGCCTTGGCCAAAATCTTAGCGCAGGTGGTCTTACCGGTTCCGCGGGAGCCGCAGAAGAGAAACGCGTGGGAAAGGGCGTTTTGCATCACCTCATATCGCAGTACTGAGGTAATATGCTCCTGACCGCACACGTCATCAAAGGTTTGCGGTCTCCATTTTCGGTAAAGTGCTTGATGCACGGCAACCCCTCCCTTCATTTAGATAAAATAAGCTGCAAAATAAGACCATACACCTTCCAATCGAACGTCACCTTTGCGCGGAATTCGTACCTCTCGCTCAGAGCAGGCACCCTTGCGGCACATCAGATGAGCCGCTTAATGCTGCTTGGTTCCCCACCTGACATGGTTCACGGCGTCTGATTGCGCAAGACCCATTCGTCAACACGAAAGGATACGCTCCGGACCGCATCGCTTCGGTCCTCAAGGATGGGATCCACCCCTGCTATAGCGGATTTCAGGTGCAGGGCTCCGCTACTTCCCCGGCTGGTATGGCCTTATTTCACAGCTTACCTTATCTATTATAACAGATTTCCGCGCGATTTGCAAGAGAAAAGCATATTTTTATATTCAAAATTTATTTTACGCGCGAAATGAGATTCGCTTTTTTTGGTTTTTTGCCGAATGATGAAAAATAGCGGAGGAATCTGGCAGAATAACGGCATCAGCACCAAGCGCCAGGAGTTCCCCGCAAAAGGTAGGGTCAAAGGCGAGTCTTCCGCCAATGGCCGAAAACCGCCCCGCGTTATGGGCATTCCCGACACTTGTTTCCAAAAGCCGCAGGATACCTATGGCATGCTCCTTTAACATTTTTTCAAAAAGCGGCGCGTCCGAAGTAGCGGCAAAAGAGAGAGAGAGCAGGGCGTCGGTATCTATGACGGTGAAATCCGCTTCCTCGCAAAACTGCTTAGAGGAAAGTAACGAGGCCGGTGTGCCCAAGGTAACGCCCAAATCAATCATGTCGTCAAAATTTTCTCCGTTGCGGTATAAAGCCGCCATCGCGCGCTCGATGGCGGCTCTTGCCGCGGATAAGTCAGAGGGCAGTGCGGCGTGAGGGAGTAATAGCGAGACCCGACAAAGCGCGGATAGACGCAGCGCGGCAGTGAGCCAAGCGTGAAAAAAGTGATCAGCGACAAGCAACCGGCTCAGTCCCCAGGGCTTTCCCAAAGCGGGTGCGGGTGCGGGTGCCAACAGGATCAAGTGACGGTTGGGGGACGCGGCATGGCGGTATAAACGCAAAAAAGCGTCTTCCATCCCCACCGCCAAGGTCGTGTCGGATCGCAGATCGGTAGTCAACATCCAATTTTCGTATTTCGAAAAAAGGGGCGGCGGCGCGTAGGGCTCTTTGAGCGAAAGAGACAGACAAGGAATGATGGTGGCTGACGGCGGAGGAGGTGCGCCCCTTGGCGGTTTTGGAGCAAACGGTGTTTTTTTCACAAAATCCCCCCTGACGGTATCTTTTTTCACAGTTTTCCTCTTTTTGACATCTCTCATGCAGGAGAGAGGAAAAAAGATAAAAAGGAGGCAGACGGTATAAAAAAGTCCTATGAAAGAGCAACTGCCTTTCATAGGACTTGAATGGCCCGGTGGGTTCAACCGTGATAGAGCCTTTTTGTTTGATAGCGCGGTTCACAGGTCATCTGGATGCCCAGCTTTTTCAGGGTATTGATGTCATTTTGCGCCAGAATGACAGAGGAGTGCGCCTCGCAGTTGCGCAGACCGGAAAGGCACTCCAGCGCACGGCGGGCGGTCTCGTCATTGACCGCGCAGATCGACAGGGCGATCAGCACCTCATCAGGGTGCAGACGGGGATTGCGGTTACCAAGACGCTCAATTTTTAAATTGGAGACAGGCTCCAGGATCTCTGGTGAGATCAGCTTGGTTTCGGCGGGAATATCGGCCAAGACTTTCAAGGCGTTGAGTAGCATAGCGGAAACGGCACCCAGCAGAAGAGAGGTCTTGCCGGTTACGATGCGGCCGTCTCCCAGCTCCAGCGCTACGGCGGGCTCGCCGGTTTCGTCAGCACGCTTCAAAGCGGCGGCGATCACCGGACGGTGCTCGGTATCCAAACCGTCCTTGGCCATCAGAATTTTGATCTTTTCTACCTCAGAATCATTGCTCTCGCCCTGGCGCTGACGGCAGAGCGCGGTATAGTAGCGGCGCAGAATCTCATCCCTTGCGCCTTCACGTACGTTTTCATCGTTGAAAATACAGGAGCCCGCCATATTGACGCCCATGTCGGTGGGTGACTGATAGGGGCAAGCACCGTAAATGTGTTCAAACATGGCTTTAACCACAGGGAAGATCTCTACATCTCGATTGTAGTTGACGGCGGCTTGTCCGTAGGCGGCCAGGTGGAAGGGATCAACGGTGTTGACGTCGTTGAGGTCGGCGGTGGCGGCCTCGTAGGCCAGATTGACCGGATGGTTTAAGGGCAAATTCCAGACAGGGAAGGTTTCAAATTTGGCATAGCCCGAGCGGATCCCGCGCTTGTTATCCAGATAAAGCTGAGAGAGGCAGGTGGCCATTTTGCCGGAGCCGGGGCCGGGTGCGGTTACCACCACCAACGAACGGGAGGTTTCGATATATTCGTTTTTACCAAAGCCTTCGTCACTGACAATCGTTTTGACATCCGAGGGGTATCCGGGGATAGGATAATGACGGTAGACCTTCAGCCCCAGCGCCTCCAGACGGTTCTGGAAGGCGAGCGCCGCGCTCTGACCGGTATACCGGGTCAGCACAACGCTTCCCACATACAGCCCGAAGCCGCGGAAGGCATCGATCAATCGGAGCACGTCCTGCTCGTAGGTAATGCCCAGATCGCCCCGCACTTTGTTTTTTTCAATATCCGCCGCGTTGATGGTGATGACGATTTCTGCCTCGGATGCCAGCTGCACCAGCATGCGGATCTTACTGTCCGGCGCAAAGCCGGGCAGAACACGCGCGGCGTGGTAGTCGTCAAACAACTTGCCGCCAAATTCCAAATACAGCTTGCCGCCAAACTGACGGATGCGCTCGTGGATATGGCTGGATTGGGTGCGGATATATTGCTCGTTATCAAAGCCGACCTTAAACATAACTTCCCCCTGCATCCTGTGCATTCAATATATAATATTAGTATATCACAACTGAGGCCGTTGGGCAAGGGCTTTTGCAAAATTCAAAAAAGAAAAACCGCCTTTGGCGGTTTTTCCTATTTTTTACGCCTGCTCCTCTGCGGGGGCAAGCACGCGGTCCCTGAAATAACGACCCATGGCGGTGATGGTGGCCAGCATCTGGGGCCAGACGGGCTGCGGGGTCAGCTCCAGCACGCGGAAGGTCTCAAAGGCCAGCGCGCCGCGGTAGTTGATGTCGCGCAGACCGTTGATGAAGGCTTCCCAGTCAAAATAGGTGTGCTGTCCCCAGTTATGAGACTGGGTGTAGGGGAGCTGATGCACGTCCTCGATGCCGTTGTTGTCGTGAATGTGCAGGCAGGTGAGGCGATGCCCCAGTGTGTTGATGAATTTACGGATGTTGGTGGCGACCAGATTGGCGTGGCCGGTGTCCAGGCAGAAGCCGAAGACCTCCCCGCCTGCCATCTCATTGAGGGTGTCGATGTATTTCACCGCTTCGTCGGCGGTGGAGCAGGTGCCGCCCACGACATGGCCGTGGAAGGTGCCGAACAGGTTCTCCAGGCAGATCTTGACGCCGTGCTTCTTGGCGGCGGGCATCATGCGGCCGTACATTTCCATATTGGTGTCCCAGTCCTTCTCGCGGGTGGAGCGGATGAGGTTGTGCGCTACGATGGCGGGGCAGCCGATGAACTCACAAATGGCGCAGATCTTTTCCATGACCATGATCATGTAGTCGTTGAACTCGGGTCTGTCCTTCTGCCAGAGCGGGAAGGGCGCGTGGCATTGCGAAATGATTATGCCGTACTTTTCAAAGGCGGCCTTGAAGGGGGTAAAGATCTCGATGATCTCCTCCAGGGACTTGTCGTAAAAGGATTTGATGGGATCCTCCTTGGTGGAAACGCCGGGCATACCGAAGTCTACTGCCTCAATGCCTGCCTCCTTGCCGCGTTTGCAGCTGCCATCGGGATCGCCCCAGTCAAACCAACGGGCGGTCTGAATTCCTGCTTCCAACATAATTGCTGTCCTCCGTTTTTCGGATGAATTTGTCACAAAGACAAGACCATTATAGCACAATTTTTAAAAATGGAGAGAGTAATTTACATTTTTTTGATTTTTTTGGAAAAAGCGCCGCATGGTGCGGCGCTCTTGAGGTCATTCCTCTGGGGCCAGAATACGGTCACGGAAGTATTTGCCGATATTGATGATGTGGGCGAGGGCAGAATCCCACAGGGGCTTTGGCGTGAGGTCGGTCACGCGGAAGGTCTCAAAGCACATCGAGCCGCGGTAGCCGATGCTGCGTAGTCCTGCAATGAACAGCTCCCAGTCCAGCGCGCAGGTGCATTTTTTGTAATAACGGGTCTGGGTGTAGGGCGCCATATGCAGATCGTTTTGCCCGTCGTTGTCGTGGATGTGCAGACAGGTGAGACGGTGCCCCAACGTTTCGAGGTAGTGGCGGATATTTTTGTGGAGCAGATTGGCGTGGCCCACGTCAAAGCAGAAGCCAAAGCAATCGCACCCGGCCTCGGCGTTGAGCGCATCAATGTAGCGTACCGCCTCCTCGGCATCGGCGCAAACGCCTTCCAAAACACGACCCGTGTTGACGGTAAACAGATTCTCCAGGCAGATCTTCACGCCCGTCTCCTTGGCAAGGGGCATCAGCTGGCGGTAGAGCTGCATATTGGTCTCCCATTCTTTTTCCTTGGTGGAGCGGGTCACGGGATGAACAACCACCGCGGGACAGCCTACGGCGGCGCAGGTGCGCATCACCTTTTCCAGCGCGGTCATCATAAAGGCGTTGTGTGCCTCCTCCCCCTTTCGCCAGATGGGGAAGGGCGCGTGGGCATGCGCGATGCCAATGCCGTTTTTATCGGCTGCCTGCTTCATTCGCACGTAGGGCTGCATGAATTCCTCTACCGTAAGATCGTAGCGAGAGGGGAGAATGGTCTGGTTTGGGGCGTCGTAGGAAAGTTGGGGAAAGCCCAAATCCATCGTCTCAAATCCCAAGCGCTTTGCTCTTTCCAGCGAGCCGTCCGGGTCCGCAAAGGAGAGCCATCCGGCAGTTTGTGTTCCGACTTCTAACATAATAGATACCTCCGAAAATAAAAAATACCGGTAAACGGTATGAAATTCAAAGCTTGTCCGCCAAATTCAGCAGCGCCACCTTTTTTTTGAGGGCATAGGCGCAGGTGTAGAGGGTGCCGCCACGGTTTTCGGTGAGGTAGGCGATGCAAAGATCACTCCCGTCTACCAGCGCGCGATTGCGAGCGTACATGCAGGAGGTGGTATAGCGTTCTTCTATATAGCGCGCCTCATCCGCTTTTTGTAGAATGTCCTCAAACAAAGAGCGCTCGCCCGCCTTCCAAAATTTAGTTTGGTCGCGACAGGGCAAAACCAGTGTAAGGCGGCATTGAGGGTGTCGTTCCCGCAAGGCGAGCACACGCAGGGCGGCAAGGGTATCAAAGCCACGGGCGCCCCCCGCGCGGAATTCGGTAAAGCCATTGGCCGCCAGTTGCTCTAACTGGGCATCTAACACCTTGATCAGTGTGGGGGCGGTTTCGGGGGGCACGGTACGGTGCCCGGTAAAGCAGCAGATTTTCAAGGCGGTGCCCTCCTTTCTCACGGTTCCTTCTACAAGTATAGCATAAAAAAGGCAAAGCGAAAAGGGCTTTTTGAAATATTCCTGTTGTGTAGCAAAAATTTCTCCCTTTTTTGTGACAGCACGCGGCAAGGGAAGCGGGAGATTTTCCTTTTTCGACGGCGCCGCCTCTTTTTTTGTTAGTTCCAACAAGCGAAAGCGACATTTTTTGAACGAATTACCGTATAAAATGAAAACAAAAACGGCGAGCGGGAAGCTTTGCCGCAAAGGAGGTCAAAATATGCAAACACGGATCGGCAATTCTCACCATAACGAGAAAGTGCCAGAGCGAAACAAAAGAAAAAGACCAATGGCGCCAGATCGCAGGCAATGGATAGAACAGATCAGTACCCATTTGCTTTTTGCGGCGTTGGGGGCGCTGATCGGTAGCGCGGAGCTTCTTTTTGGTGTGCGGCCGTTCGGCGTGGCGTTGGTGGCGGGCGCCGGCATTTTGTCACCGGCAGTGGGAATTGGTGCCGGTATTTTTTATGCGGTAACGGGGGATTCGGTTTCTTTGTTCGCCGTTGCTATCACGTTGATTGCCCGCTTGGTTTTTTGCTTTTACCCACAAAACAGTAAAGCGAAAGCGATCTATTTCGGCGAGCGTGTCGCTTATCGGGTCATTATTGCCGTTCTGGCGGTTTTCGCAACAGGGCTCTATCGCCTTTTGAGGGGCGGTTTTCGTTTTTATGATCTGTTTGGCCTGCTGCTCTCACTGGCGGCCACCGGGCTTGCCACCTTCCTGTTCGCTGGGATGTTTGAAGAGAAGAATAAGCTGTTTCCCTATAGCAAAGACGCAGGTATCGCGACCCTTTTGTTGATCTGCATTTTTGCCATGCGGCAGGTTAGCTTTTTCGGTGTTTACCCTTCGGCGGTAGCGGCGGCGCTGGCGGCATTTTTGTTGGTTGCCCATCGTGGAATCTCGCTTGGCGCTATCGGGGGGCTTTTGGCTGGCTTTTGCTTTGACTATCGCATGGCACCCGCATTCCTTTTGTGCGGCCTTTGCTTTGGCCTTTTGGAAAAGAGCAGCCGCGGTGGTGGCGTATTGGCGGGTGGCGGCGCGGCGGCGATTTATGCGTTTGCCGTAAGCGGTGTCAATGGCATTACCCAAATTTTGCCGGCGCTTTTAACCGCGGGCGCCATTTTTCTGGCAGGGGACAGCGCCGGATTGGTAGAGGGCTCCCCCGGGTATCGTATGACGGTGCGCAGCCGCCGTGCGGCGGCACAATCAGCCAAGGCAGGAGAGCAAATAGCCAGTGAAGCACATTTGCGCGAGATCGCCGGCGCTTTTACCGATTTGTCAGGCACCTTTTTTGAGCTGAGCAACAGAATGCGCCGCCCAGGGCTATCAGATTTGCGCCACCTGTGCGATAAGGCCTTTGATAAGGTGTGCCCCGGGTGCCGCAATCGGGACATTTGTTGGGGGACAGAATACCACAATACGGCGCGGACGGTGGGTGCGTTGGGCAGTCGGCTTCATGCCCGCGGGGCGGTGGACGCGGAACAAATTCCCGCGGCGCTTGCCGCGCGTTGTACCGAATTGCCCAAGATCTTGCAGAATATCAACGAGGGCGCTTTGCGTTTGGCGGAGGAGGCCTTGCGGGGTGATAAAACCTCGGTAATCGCTACGGACTATGCGGCGATGGGACGTATTCTTGGGGAGGCGTTGGAGGATAACAAAGAGGCGTTTTGGCAGGATAGCGCGGTGAGTGAGCGGATTTTGGAGCGATTGCGGCGGTTGGGATATGTTTTAGAAACGGTAGTCGTTTGCGGCAAAAACCATCGGCAGGTCATTTTGCGGGGCATCCGTTTGCCGGGGCGGCATTTGAAGATCAGGGAGCTGCGGCAGGTATTAGAGCAGCACTGTCACTTCCGTTTGGGCGCACCCCATGTGAGTGAGGCGGACGGTATGCAGGATCTTGTGTTTTTGGAGCGTCGGCAGATATGTACGCAAACGGTTAGAGAGAGTCGCGCCAAAGGAAAGGGAGAAGGGCGCTATTGCGGAGATAGTGTTATGTCGCTGTCCAGTGAGCGTGGGTATGACTATGCCTTTCTTTGCGACGGTATGGGGAGCGGTAACGGCGCGGCGCTTACCTCGGTGCTGGCCTCCACCTTTCTTTCCCGCTTGTTGCAGGCGGGTAGCCGTGCCGATACTGCCTTGCGGATGTTGAATGGATTTCTTGCCGCCAGAGGCATGAGAGAGGGAGAGAGTAGCACTACGGTGGATCTGTTAGAGATTGACTGCATCAGCGGTGAAGCGTCACTGTTAAAATGCGGCGCGGCCCCCACGTATCTCTTGCGCCGTGGGGAGCTGACCTGCTTTACCTCACGCACGGCACCGGTGGGCATCTTAGAAACGCTGGATGCGGAACGAATCCGCTTTGAGGTGGAGCCGGGGGATGTGGTGGTGCAGATGAGTGACGGTATCACGAAAGGGGAGGAAAATTGCCCTTGGTTAGAAGAAATGCTGTTGCGCACATGGGACGGTGATAAAGAAAAATTTGTCCGCTTGGCGCTCAATCGGGCAAGCAGCGAGGGGGATGACGATCTTTCTATTTTGCTCACCGAGATCACGGCGGCGCCAACGCCGGGCGAGGAGGCGGCCCGCGGTACACGCGCTTCGGCATAGAGGTGAAAAAAGTTCCATGTGCGGTGTAACATTTGTCTATTGACGGTTAGGGGAAAATGTGCTAAACTGTGCTTAACATCTTTTTTGGAGGGATGCGGCATGGCATTTAGCGGAAAAGTATTCAATTTGGACAAAGAATGGCGCTTTCATTTGGGAGAATACGTGGATGAAAAAACCAGAGCCAATAATCACGCGGCCGTCTACAGTGGCGCCAAAAGCGGTGGCCTTGCTGGGCCTGCAACCAAAAACGCTTTTGATGATAGCGGATGGCAGCAAGTTGAGCTGCCACACGATTATATACGTGAGGCGGATTTTTCACCCGATGAGGTGGGCAACCACGGCAGCCGCGTGAAAAGCAATGCCTGGTACAGAAAGACCTTTGCGGTGGATAGCGAGTTGGCGGGCAAGCATGCCTTGCTGGTGTTCGGCGGCATCTCTACGTCGTCGGTGATCTTTCTCAACGGTTCTGTTGTGTATCGCTCGGACAGTGTTTATACCGAAATTGCCATCGACGTGACCGATCGCCTGTATTTTGATCGCATCAATACATTGGCGGTTTATACAAGGGGTCACGATACCGAGGGCTGGTGGTATGAAGGGGCTGGCATCTATCGCCACGCGTATCTGTATATCAAGGATCAGCTGCACTTCGCGCACAACGGTGTTTTCGCAAAGCCCACGCTTGCCGACAAGGCGAAAAATCTGTGGGATGTGGAAATGAGCTGCACGCTGGAGAACACCGATTATACCGCCAAGACTGTGCTGGCGCGTGCCGCGCTCTATGACGGCGACCTCCGGATCGCCGCGAGTGAGGGAAAGGCTGTGCTTTGCCCCGGGGATGGCAAAATGGATACCGTTTTCCACTTTTCTGTGGAAAATCCCACCAGATGGGATATTGACGACCCCAAACGCTACACTGTGAAGGCGGAGCTGGTTTGCGAGGGCGAGGTGATCGACACCGCGGATTTTATGATCGGCTTCCGCACCTTCTACATGGATCCGGACAAGGGTGCCTTCCTCAACGATCGCTCTATCAAGCTCAAGGGTACCTGCAACCACCAGGATCACGCCGGTGTGGGCGTGGCGGTACCGGATAGCATCCAGTATTACCGCATCCGCCGCTTGAAGGAAATGGGCTGTAACGCCTACCGTTGCGCTCACAATCCGCCCGCCAGAGAAATTCTGGATGCCTGTGACGCGTATGGCGTTTTGGTGATGGACGAGAACCGTAAATTTGAGGCCAGCGAGAGTGCCATTGCCAATCTGGAAATGATGGTGCGACGTGACCGCAACCACCCCTGTATTGTATTTTGGTCCCTCTTTAATGAGGAGCCGTTACAGAACTGTGCCGAGGGGCTTCAAATTTTCCGCCGCTTGAAAAACAGGCTGCTTCGCTTGGACGATAGCCGCTATGTGATCGGCGCGGTCAACGATACCTTTCATCCGGGCGGAACCGGTGAGGACATGGATGTTCTCGCTATGAATTACGGCATTTATAAGGCGGAGAGCGTGCACAAGGATTGGCCGAATAAGCCGATGATGGGGTGCGAAAACAACAGTGCCTTCTCGACCCGAGGCTGCTATCAAAGCGACCGCGAGGGGGCGCAGGTCACCAACTGTTATGACGAGGAAAAGGCCCCCTGGGGGCAGACCATCCGTGAAAACTGGGCGGTGGTGCGCAAATACGATTTCTTTGCCGGCTGTTTTATCTGGACCGGCTTTGACTACCGCGGCGAGCCCACGCCCTTCAAGTGGCCCTCCTGCTCCTCTCAGTTTGGTCTGATGGATCTGTGCGGCTTCCCGAAGGATGCCTATTACTTCTGTCAGGCAACCTATTTAGAGCGGCCAATGCTGCATATTTTGCCCCATTGGAATTGGAAAGAGGGCGAAACGGTACGCGTGATGACAGTGACCAACTGTGACGAGGTAGAGCTGCTTTTGAATGGAAAAAGCCTTGGACGGTATGAAAACGACGTGTGCGAGCAGCGTGAATGGCAGGTGGATTTTGTACCCGGCACACTTTCTGCCATTGGCTACAATAAAGGTGAGGCTGTGGTGACTGCCGAGCGTAAGACCGCAGGCGTGCCTGTGGCGATTCGCCTTGTGGCAGACCGTACAACCTTGCACAATGCCGGCGGTGACACAGTGCCGGTGCGGGTATCCGTGGTGGATGCCAATGGAACAGAGGTGCCGGAGGCTGACCATTTGGTTCGTTTTGCGGTGGAGGGTGACGGTGCGATCGCCGGTGTTGGAAATGGCAATCCCAACAGCCACGAGCCGGAGCATCTACCCTATCGCCACTTGTTCGCGGGGCTGTGTCAGGTGTTGGTTCATGCCAATACAGGCGCGAAAACGCTGAAATTGATCGCTACCTGCGATGGCATGGAGAGTGCCGAGGTAGTCTTTGATATGGAAGAAAGAACGGCACCTGCCGCTATTGCCTCCAAGGCCAACTGGGAGATCAACGGCATGCTGGCGACCGTTACGGATGAGGCAGAAAAGCCGGACCCCGCCAAGGTTTACAGCGATGACGATATGAACAGCTTTTCGCCCATGGTGATCGAGGCCCGCTTCAATGCCTTTAAGCCCAGCAAGTTCAAGAGTGGATGGCGTGTGTTGCGCGTGCCGGTGACACTGCCCGCCAAGCTCCCTGAGGGCAAGCGACCCGTGATCGAGATCGCCGCGGCGATCTGCAAGCGCGCGGAGTTCTATGTACATGGCAAGGAGATCTTCACCGCGGAGCCTGCCTACAAGGCGCCCATCGTAGTGCCGCTACCGACCGATTGCGGCAGGGATTTTGAGGTGCGTGTGCTGTTGCAGGCAAGAGAGGATGTGGCCTCCAATAACGGTTTGGGTCTTGGTATGGCACTGACTTTTTTAGATTAACCCCTAAACGGTATGAGATTTAGCAAAAGCACAGGGCATACCGCACCGTTACGGTGCGGTATGCCCTCTTTTTTGCAAAGGTTTTTGGAAAGGATCCAAGGAAAACCTTTTTGTAAAAAGGTTTTCTTTGGTTAGCGGATGGTCTCGGTCTCAAATTTGCTCCACGGCACGTTCACATCGGCGTTATCAACGAGAAGCTCGCGGATGTGGTACAGGAGGGGGAAGTCCTCTGCCTTGGCACGGCCGGCCTCTACCATCTGGATGACAGCATCGGCGGTGCGGCGGGCGATGACGATGGATTCCAGGGTCACGCCCTTGAGGATCTCCATAGCCTCGTCAAACTTCTTGCCCTCGCCAAGCAGGGTACCGATCTTGCGGGTGCGGCCGCCGAACACGGTGACGTACAGGTCGCCAACACCAAGGAAGATGTTCTTCTCGGCGTTGCCGTCGCACAGATCCAACAGGCGGTACATCTCCTTTGCGGCCTGGCCGAACAGGGCTGCCTGAGAGTTGTAGTGCTCGAACACGCGGCCTTCTCGCTTGTAGGAAAGGCCGATGGCGAGAGATACGCCCAGGGCGTATGCGTTCTTCAGTGCCACGGCGCACTCTACGCCGCGAATATCGGTGGAAAGGCTGACGTGGTAGAAATCGGTCTCAAACAGAGAGCGGATCCAACGGAGTTGCTCCATATCGGGGCCGCAGAAGGTGACCTCGGTGGGGTCCAGATCAGCCAGCTCATAGCTGGTGCAGGGGCCGCCAACAGCGTTGATCTTCAGCTTTTTGTCGGTGAACTTGAGCATATGCTCGGGGTAGGAGATCAGGTTGCCCTTGCCCTCGCCGTTGTCGATCATGCCCTTGGTGATAGAGAGAACAGGCAGCTCCTCAGGGATGCGGGGAACCACGTTTTCGCAGAACCAGTCAAGGCCGAAGGAGGAGATGCCGCAGATCAAAAGATCCGCGCCCTTCATGCACTCGTCAAGCTCCTCGTAGTAGTGGAAGGTGACGTTCTCGGGCATCATGAAAGAGGTCTTGACGCCGTTCACGTCATGGGTCAGGGTCAGATGCTCGTGGGTCTTCTGTCCGTGCTCGATGATGGCGCGGTCAAGGGGAGAGCCCACCAGACGAATGGTGTTGCCGTTCTTGCAAGCGGGGAATGCCATGGCCGAGCCCATCATGCCCGAGCCGATAATGGTGATGATTGCCATAATGCTTTTCCATCCTTTTTATAAAATTTAAGGGAAATCGGCTTGCCAAACGCACGCCGTTGTGCTATCATAAGGATAGCGAATTTTGCAAGCTTTGTCAAGTCTTGACGGGAAAATTGAAAAACTTTCATATTTTTGAGCAAAGTTGAGCAAGAAAGGGGCATAAAAATGCTACAGATTGAACGGCAGGAGCAAATCATGGAGTTGCTTGGTCAAACACCGGCTATGCGTATCGGTCAGATCGCCGCGGCGCTGTATACCAGCGAGGCCACCGTACGCCGTGACCTTGCTGCCATGGAACAAAAAGGACTGGTGCAGCGTGTTTATGGCGGTGTTACATTAAAAAAGGAAGATATGCCGCTGGATTTCCGCCATCGCGAGCACGCCGCGGCCAAGGAAGAAATTGCCGCCAAGGCCGCCGCCCTGATCAGGGAGGGGCAGACCGTTTTTCTGGACTCCTCCTCTACCGCACAGCACCTGCTCCCTCATCTGGCACGCTTTCATGAGTTGACGGTGATCACCAATAGCCATAAGGCGATGCAGGAGCTGGCCACCACTAAGCTACGGCTGATCTGTACCGGCGGAGATCTGGTCAAACGGAATATGGCTTATGTGGGGCGTACCGCCGAGGAGGCGTTGGAGCGCTTTTGCCCCGAGCTGGCCTTTTTCTCCAGCCAAGGCGTAGGGCTTGACGGTGAGGTGACAGATGCTTCTGAGGGCGAGACCTCGCTGCGTCAGGTGGTGCTTCGCCGGGCGTTGCATACAGTTTTTTTGTGTGACTCCAGTAAGGTGGGCAAGAAGTATCTTTATCGCCTGGGGCGGCTTTCTGAAATGGGGGAAATTATCACCGACAAGGATTTCCCCGCCGTGCTTTTGCCATAAAGCCGCCAAACGGTATAGAAAAAACAGCTTTTTCTTGACATACGGCGCTGAGGGTGCTATACTGAACAGGTAATCAAAGCAAGGACGAGGGATACAATGACAACGTTTTATCTGATCCGCCACGGACAGACGGATACCAATATATACGGTGGCTTTAACGGCTCCCTGAACGACCAGCCGCTCAACGAGGTTGGCTTGAAAATGGTGGCGGGTCTGACCGCCGTTTTTGAGGATGTGCCTCTTGATGCCATTTATGTCAGCCCCTTGCATCGTGCCGTGCAAACGGCCGAGGCGGTGCGCGGCAAGCGCGATATGCCGCTTCGCCTTGAGCCGCAGCTGATGGAAACCGATTTCGGAGCATTGGACGGCATGGATTGGTTGGCTGCCAAAAAACAGTATCCGCGGGAGTGCCAGGAGTGGATCCGCCGCCCGGCGAGCTTTCGTGCCCCTGGAGCAGCCGAGAGCGTTCGAGATGTTTGGGTGCGGGTATTTACCGCTTTTTTGCGCATCCTGAGGGAAAATCGGGGAGGAACGGTGGCCATCGTGGCACACGGCATGGTGTTCAGCCTATTGACCGCTAAGCTATTGGGAATTAAGCTAAAGAATTATCGCTTGCTGCCCATGCTGTCAAATGCCGCCTATCGTGTACTGCGTGTCGAAGACGACGGGCACGTGTGTCTGAACGAATGGGAGCATAACGGGCATCTGGAGCCTGCGTGGCAGCTGCACCCCCGCCATCTGCGCAAGCGCGTCCGTCGGGCACGAAGGGGCATTCCCCGCCGCGCCTTTTGTTTACCTTTAAAAATGACGAAAAAGGAAAAGAAGCAATATGGAGTTTGATCACAGAACCGCCGGTACAGCCAGCCTTGCCTATCTGGGGGATGCCGTGTTGGAGCTATTGGTGCGTGAGCGACTGGTTGCTGCGGGTTATACCGCGCCCAAGGTGCTGAACGCCAAGGCTTTGCATTTTGTGCGCGCCTCGGCGCAGGCACAGGCCATGGAACGGATCGCCCCCCTGCTGACCGAGGAGGAGGCGGGCGCCTTCCGCCGCGGACGGAATATCGGGCACACCAACACGCCAAAAAGCGCGACGGTTGCTGAATATCGAAGTGCCACCGGCATGGAGGCGCTGTTCGGCTATCTGCACATCAAGGGCGAGCAGGCACGCATCAAGGAGCTGTTCGCGCTTGCTTATCCGCAGGAGGCGAGGACATGAAAATCAGATGTAGCTGTTGTACGGACAGTATCCTGTAATCTGCCCACGGGCAGGATCGCCAAAATTCTGTTAATAAAATTAAAAGGAGAATAAAAATGAACCATCCCATCATCAAGATCACCGTTAAGAATTTCGGTACCATGACCGCCGAGCTGTATCCCGAAATGGCGCCGCTGACCGTGGCCAATTTTTTGAAGCTTGCTAAGGAGAATTTCTTTGAGGGCCTCATTTTTCACCGTGTTATTAAGGGTTTCATGATCCAGGGCGGCGGCTATAACGCCGACATGGAGCAAAAGGAGACCGCAGCCATTCGCGGCGAGTTCAAGGCCAACGGCTGTGCTCAGAATACGCTAAAGCACGTAAAGGGTGTGCTCTCGATGGCGCGTACCAACGATCCCGATTCCGCATCCTCTCAGTTCTTTGTGATGCACGCGCCCGCTCCTTACCTGGATGGGCAGTATGCCGGCTTTGGTCAGGTAACCGAGGGGCTTGACGTGATCGATCAGATCGCCGGCGTTGAAACCGGCAACTATGGCTGGTATATGCAGGATGTTCCGATGGAAGCCGTTGTGATCGAAAAGGTGGAAGTTGTATCCGAATAACCTATTTTTAAACAACGAATGTTACGAAATAAGAAAAAATATACGAAAAATTGGAAAATTTGTATCGAAAATTGCAATAGCGGCAAAACCTGCTTTTTAAGCATCAAAAAACGCGCACTCCTCGAATTTGAGGGGTGCGCGTTTTTTTCATTCTTCCTCCGCGGCGGCGGCTTGCTGTGCCGCTTCCTTTTTGCGTTTACTGGAATGGGGCTCCAGATCAACCGGATGAAAGCCGTCGATCTCGCCCCGTTGAATGGCGCCGAAGATACGGTAGCGGAGCCCGGGGCTGTGCTTTTCCATCATGGCAAGAAAATGACCGATCTCGGTCCGCTGTGTGTTTCCGTCGGCAGGGCAGGGTGCCTTATAAACAGGCAGCTTATTTTTGTTGGTGAAATAGACCACCGATTTTTCCGGCATGTAGAGCAGTGGGCGGATGACCTTGATGCCCACGCGGGAGAGGTAAGAGACCGGCTCGAAGCAACCGATGCGCCCCTCGTAAAAAAGGTTCAGCATAAAGGTGTCAATCACATCATCCTGGTGGTGCCCCAACGCCACCACATTGCAGCCGAGCTCCTTGGCGGTGTTGTGCAGAACCCCGCGCCGCATTTTAGAGCAAAGGGCGCAGGGACTTTTTTCCCGGCGGATATTGAAAATAATATTGTAAATATCGGTTTTCACAATATGGTAGGGGACGTCCAGCTCGCGGCAGAACGCCTCCACGCCTGACCAGTCGCTTTCCTCAAAGCCCATATCGACGGTAATGGCAACAACCTCATATTTTTTAGGATAAAAGCGTCGCATGCCGGCCAGGCCTGCCAGCAAGGTCAGCGAATCCTTTCCGCCTGAAATACCGACGGCGATGCGATCGCCCTCCTCGATCATCTGATAATCGTCCGCGGCACGGCGGACATAGCTGAGAACACGGCGTAGATCCATAGGGGCTCCTTACTCTTGCGTCTCTTTACCGAGCAAGAAGCGGCGAGCGGCTTGGTACTCGGCAAAGGAGCGCTCCTTTGCGGTTTCGCTGACTGTTTCACGGCGAATGGCGCGGAGCATGATGTTTTTTGGGGTGTCATCCGGGTCGATCAATTCCAGTGCCGCAACCTCATAGCTGTGGGCCTCCAGCCACAAAAGGCGGAGCGCGTCGGTAGCGGCATCGCAGAATTTTTGCCGCAGCATCGAGTGGCGGGCGATGAAATCCAGGGCAGAGCAACGCAGCTTGTGATTGAGCTCATGGTGACAGCAAGGGGTGGCCAAAATGACTTTGGCGCCAAAAGCGACAGCGCGCTCCAGTACCAGATCGGTGGCAGTGTCACAGGCGTGGAGCGAAATCACAAGATCCGGCCTATCATCGGTTTCATAGCGGGCCACGTTATCGCACAGAAAGTCCAAACCGTCAAAGCCAAGCTTTTCTGCTACGTCTTGGCAGTAATCAATGACATCGGGCTTGAGATCCACGCCGGTCATGGATACCTCGCGGTGAAGAATATGCGCAAAATAATGGTAAACAGCAAAGGAAAGATAGCTTTTACCGCAGCAAAGATCCAAAATACGGATTCGCCCGGTGGGTAGGGAAGGCAGGACGTCGGCAATCAACTCCAAAAAGCGGTTGATCTGTCGAAATTTGGCTTGCTTCTTGTCATAGACACGACCATTTTTATCGGCAACGCCAAGATGCACCAAGAAAGGCTCATCGCCGCTCAAAATGCGCTTTTTCTCTTTGTCGTTGCCGCCAATGGTCACTGCGTCCAAAGAGGTATCAGACAGGCGGCGACGCAATTTGTCGGCCCCCAACAGCAGCTCGGCTCCTTTTTTGGTACGGCGAAATTCGCAATCGCCGCCGGTGGTCAGCAGATTGATTTGAGAAAATCGGGTAAAGCGCGCGGCAAGAAGATTTTCTGTATTTCGATCAAGGGGCAGGTTTTCATGGGTGGCCTTGTGGTCGCTGTGCAGGGTCTCGATTTGTAAAACTACTTTGCCGCCCACACGGCACAGTATGCCGCCGGCTTTGACAATATCCCCGTCAATGGGGCGAGAAAAGACCAATTTTTTCAGCGTTTCGGTGCGTGCCGCCAAAAGGCATAACGACGCCAATTCCGCAAATGTGTTCATGTATTGCCTTTCTGCAGGATCACTGCCTTGGATAACGAAAGCCGGTGTGAGGGGCGCTGTTAGTTTTCGTTATCAATGTCAGATTGTTTGCTCTCGGATGCGGTTCCGTTTTCTTTGCGGGAAAAAGAGAATTTCCGCTCAGTTCTGTCCATAATGCGCTTGAGGTTGCCGCGATGTGCCCAAAGCACCAGCAGTCCGATGAGCAAAGCGAAAAGACCGACACCGTAATGCGAGGAACCCTCCATGCTGTCAAAAGAGTGGAGCATAATGGGATAAAACATCACCGCAACCACCGAACCGAGTGATACATATTTGCTCATAGCGACCAATGCCACAAAAAGCGCCAGCAGGATGGCAAAGATCAAGGGGTTGAGAAAAAGAACGATCAGTGCGAGTGTTGCCACACCCTTCCCGCCGCGGAATTTGGAGAAGCAGGGGAAAACATGCCCCAAAACGCAAAAGAAGGCGGAAATATAGCAAGCATGGACTTGGTTGAAATAGAGAAATTCGCTTTCTGGAGCGCCGAAGATGGCACAGGCGATGAGAATACAGAGCACGCCTTTAAAGCCGTCGCCCAACAGGGTGAGGATGCCTGCCTTTTTTCCGTAGTTGCGCAGTACATTGGTGGCGCCGGCATTGCCGCTACCCTTTTCACGCACATCCTCGTGGTAAACGAGCTTGGAGATCACCAAAGCGCAGTTGACACTGCCGATGAGATAGGAAATGATGATACAAAACAGGAAAGCAAGGCCGGTGATGACCGCTATATTCTGCTCGGTAAACGCATTTTTTTGAAAGATGCCGCGCAAAATGCCGCCATCAATCAGATTATATACGCCCCAAACAAAGGGATTGATGCCAAACGTCATAATCATTCTCCTTTTGATGTAAGGATAAACCCACTGGTTCACATTATATTATACCATATAAAAACGGCGCAGGCAATACCTGCGCCGTTTTTTACGCAATATTACTTTTCGTCGGGGGTGGATTCGGTTGTTTGTTCTGTTTGATTGGGTTGGGTTGTTTGTGCTATCTGGATGCTTTCGCGTTCTTTTTGCGCGGGAACGGTCTTGCCGCGACGACAGAGCTCTATTAAGTCAAAGCGAAGCAAAGCGCCGCAGAATTTCAGCTTTTCATGGTGGCGCAGCAGGGCCAGCAGCCCCATAGCGATGAAATAACCGCCTACCGCTGACAGGGCACCGGCAAGGATGCCGCCGATAATGTCAGTGGGATAATGCACCATCAGATACATTCTGGAAAGACCGGTGAGAAGGACGAAAATGAAAGAAGTCCAGCTGTATTTTTTGGGTAGGGTAAGAAAGAGAGCGCCCATTGCCGCCATAGCGGAGCTGGTGTGGCCGGAGGGGAAGGATTTTGCCCCCGCGTGGGTAGCGCCAATTTCCTCCCACCAAACGCGAAACGCTTCGACCTCGGTGTTGTTGAAGGGGCGTGTTCGCAGTACGAGCGGTTTGAGGGTGATGTTGGTTATGATAGCACTGCAAAACATGGCACCCAGCACGGCAAACCCCACTTTGCGAGTCTTTTTGAAAAGGCAGAGCAGGGCACCGGTGACGATCAAACAGATGCCCTCTTCACCCAGCAGACTGATAAAGCGCATGAACCAAGTGAAAAAGCTGTTTGGACCGCCTGTTGCCATGGCAAATTTGTGTATGGCATTTAAGATGCCGTAGTCGAAAGAAAAGAAAACGCTGTCCAGCCAAGCCGCCATAAAAAGTCCTCCTTGCAAGATATTCTGTTATTGTGTGCCGTTGTGCATGCTGTTATGTGCCAACAGCTCAGTAAGCTCGTTTTCATAGATGAATTGGAGCACTACGCGGGGGGTGGCCGCCGCATAGATCTCCGGGTCATCTTGATAGCCGATCTGATAGGTCACTTTGCCAAAAGAATTGGAAAAATAAGGCTCAATTTGCAATCTGTCCTGCTCGTTGCCGAATTGCAACAACAGTTCGGGAGAGCCTGAAATGTCAGATGGGACATAGAAAGGCAGCAGGATAGTGGTTTCGGCGGTGCCGCCGCTTTGCACAAAGCGATAATTTTGCGGTGTGGTGCCCGAAAGTGAAAGTGTTTTGTTTTTGATGATATGTCCCAAACCGGCTTTTTTTGCCAGCGCTCTGCCACTTGTCTCGTGTTGATCAAAGAACAGGGACTCCCGCTCCAAAAATCTGGTATTGGCCTGAACGGTATAGGAAAACGTGTCAAAGATGGCTTGGTACGCATAGTAGAGCCCCAAAGAATTCAAGGCGTTTTCGGTGTTGTGATAGAGGGGGGCGTTTTCAAATTCTTTGGCGGCGAGCAGATCGTCTGTCAGGTTGATGAAATTTTGAAACTCGTGCGCTAATAAATACTGTTCCAGTTGTTGCAGTCGGGTGTTTTCGCTGATGCTGCCGTAGTAAGAGGGCATTTCCTCACTATAAACCGTTTGGGCGTTGGGGATGATGACCAGCAGGTATTCGGTTTCTTGTTGCGCGTAGCGTTCCATCCGTTGTTGCAGCTGTTGCAGGATGCCGGCCTTTTCCGCCTCGGTAAAACCGCAATTTCCGGTGAAATCCTCAATATAGCTGTAGCCGTGCTCTTTATCCTCGGTATCAAACAAAAAGTTGTTGCCGCCCGCCACGACAAGATTGCTGTTCACCGTGTCAAACAGGCGATATTGGGTTTGATGAATGAAATTGAGCGAGGATTCGCTTTGATACACGGCACGGTTGAAAGCGGAGATCGGTGTTTGCGCTGTCATTCCACTGCCGTCATAGCAGTAAGGAGCAATAGACGGCTCGCCTGTGACAAAGATATTGGTCAGATAGAAGATGGAGACGGTGAGCAGTATGCCAACAAAGCAAGAGATTACAATCAGGTGAAACGCGGACATTTCTTTTTTCATCAGACACCTCACATATAAAACATGCCGTTTGTGGCATATTGGGGGAATTGGGGCATGAAAAAGACAATGGTGAGAACAAATAAGGCGAAAACCAATACCGTTTCTGAGATCAGAAGTGTTTTTTCGGTGCGTTCGCTACATTTTTTGCGCAGGGCGTGGCGCATATAAAGATAGGGCAAGAGCAGGAGCAAAAGCACGCTCAAAATGATCAGATAGCGACCGTCTCTGATCATGCCGAAAATGTAGTGCGGTTGATAAGGGGCGGTGTTGCCAAAGGCGGCACCTGCCAGTCGCAGGGCATCCAAGGGGTCCTCGGTCAGCAAACCCAGGGTAAAGAACGAGCAAAGCAAGCCGGAGATAAGAGTGAGGAGTATCCGCATCAGCCAATGGCGGATATGAACCTTTTGTCGAACGGCGGGGCATAGCGCAAGAAGAGAAAAGAGCAATACGGGCAGTGCCAGCAATAGCGTTTCGGGGCGTGTGCGCCAAGCCAGAACGGTGAGCGCGAAGAGCAGGCAAGAGCCGAGCGGACGGCAGGCCTTCCCCCGAAAACGGCGGCGCAAGGGCTGATAGATATAATCCAGCAGATAATTGTAAAAAGAGAGAAAGGAACCGTACAAGACTCGGTGGGGAGCAACGGAAAAGGGAACCAGCCCTCGGTCACGGGGGAGTTCAAAGCCGTACATCGCGGCAAGACCTCTGGCAAGATCGGCGGAGCCGGTCAGATAAAAATAGAAGCATAGGAAAGAAAAGATTAGCAGGAACAGGTAGGAGAGGGGGTGCAGCAAAACAGCCGAGAAGGTCAAAATATCCTCCATTGCCCGCAGGAACACCGCCGCCACTGCCATGCGCTTGATATAGCCGATCATATAAAACCGGATCCCGTTGGTAAAGCGCTGTGGTTGGAAGGAAATGTTTTCGGTCAGATCAAAAAAATGCTTGCTACGCAGAACGGGGCCCATACAAAGGGTCGGAAAAAAGAGGAAATAACCGATCAGCTCCAATGGGTTTTTGGGAGAGATGACGTCCCCCCTGGCAATATCAATGAAATAGGAAATAATCGAGAGGGTGATAAAGAAAAGTCCAATTGGATAAGCGTAAAGACGCGGGAAGTATTCGCCAAGGATTCTGGCGGTTAAAAAAGAGCAAAGCGGAAGCGTAACCCCCAAGACGGTACGGATTTTCGCTACCGAGATACGTTGTGGCAATGGGAGATAGGCAAGCACTGTGGCGAAGAAAATCAGCAATGCGACATGCACAAGCCCTTGTGGATTTTGGACGTTGGCCAGCACATACCAAAGGATCGAGATCAGCGAAAGCGAAAGGCGTCTTACCGTTTTGGGTAAGAGCAAAACCAAAGGCAGTGAAAGGGGGAAAAATAAAAAGAGAAAGAAGGGGCTTGTCAGTTGCATGGCGATTTTCTCCTTCCTCTTTGACGGTGATGGTTTTATTGTATCACAATTCTTCGTTTTTTGCAAGGGCTGCAATGAAAGCAAAATCATCGAGCGTATTGGCAAGTGATATAGCCCCAGGGGAGACCGTCTCGTTGGGTGAGCCGAAGGCAAGTGAAAAACAAGCGCCCACGTGATAGAGCTCAGTGACAGCTTGCTTGGCCGGTAAAGGGATTTTCAACAAAACCTCACATAGCAGTCGATTAAAACACAAAAAACAAAACTATACTAATTAAAGGAGCAAATCGCCGCCAAGACCCGCAACAGTGAGATCAAAAGCGAGTTCCCGTAGGCGGAACTCGCTTTTTGCGCATAACCTGAAAGCAAAGAGGAAGGGGGACGTTATTTTGAAAAAAACAGTTGCTACCTATCGGGTTGGCAAAAAGCTGGTGAAGCGGCAGATCAATTACATTCCTTTTCGCTATATTTTCGCGGTGCTGATAACCGTTTTAGAGGTGCTGATCATCATTGGAGCGGTGGTGGCATGCTGCTACTTCATTCCGTATTTTTATCTTGCGGCCTATTTGACCGAGGCCTTTTGCGTCATCAAAATCATCGCTTCGGACGACAATCCGGATTATAAAATTCCTTGGCTACTATTCGTGTTGATCTTACCCGTTGCGGGCTTCATGCTCTATTTTATCTTTTACTCCCGCAAGCTGCAACCCAAATACATCCGCCGCTTACATGAACTACAATCGCGTACCGCCCCTGAACAGGACGAGCGAGTATTGGAGGCCCTGGAAAGCGAGGCTCCCGCCGTTGCTGCCGAGGCTAGGATGCTTTGTCAGATCTCGGGCAGCCATCTTTATGCGGGCACCGAGCAGATTTACTATCCATCCGGTGAAGCGATGTGGGCACAGATGCTTGATGATTTAAAAGGGGCAAAACAGTTTATCTTTTTGGAATATTTCATTTTGGAAGAAGGCCTTTTTTGGAATTCCATCTTGGAAATATTAAAGAAAAAGGCGACAGACGGTATTGAAATACGTGTGGTTTACGATGATATTGGCTGTATGTCTACCTTGCCTGGCAACTATGCAAAAACGCTTTCTCGGTACGGTATTCACGCCACTCCCTTTTCTCGTCTGCGTGGAAACGCGGATAGTGAATTCAATAATCGCAATCACCGTAAAATTTTGGTGATTGACGGTGAGATCGGCTACACCGGCGGTGTCAATATTGCTGACGAGTATATCAATAAGATCGAGCGATTTGGCTATTGGAAGGATGCGGGGTTGCGGCTGTGTGGAGAGGCGGTGCAGGAGCTGACCCGGCTTTTCTTGGTGGATTATGGCATTAATGTCAAGAATTTTTCCCCTTTGGCAAAAGCGTATTTCCCGACCGTGCCAGCCGCGAACGGGCAGGGATGTCTGATTCCCTTTGGCGATGGGCCCCGTCCCTTGTATAACCGCCGTGTGGGGAAGAGCGTGATTCAAAATCTGCTAAGCGGCGCTACCCGATACGCTTGGATTTACACCCCCTATCTGATCATTGATAATGATCTGTGCATCAGCATCGAAAATGCCGCTTTGCGCGGGGTGGATGTGCGGATTATGCTCCCCCATATTCCGGATAAAAAAATGGTGTTCGCCATGAGCCGCAGCTTTTACCCCCGTCTGATGGCGGCGGGTGTCAAGATCTATGAATATACCCCCGGATTTCTCCATGCCAAGTGCTATTTGGCGGATGATGACCGTGCCGTGATCGGCAGCATCAATTTGGATTACCGCAGTCTGGTGCATCATTTTGAGAACGGCGTGTGGATGTATCGGTGCGAATGCCTCTGTGCCCTCAAAAAAGATATGGAAACGACCTTTGCCAAAAGTCTGCGGGTGCAAGAGGCGGATTTGCGCATTGGGTTAATACAGCGCGTTTTTCGCGCGGTCATTCGCGTGTTCGCCCCCCTGCTTTAACGCAAAAACACACCCGGTTGGGAATTTTCCCAATCGGGTGTGTTTTGGTTTTTCAAGGGGCGGTTTTGCCCCTTGAAAGGGAATTTGCGATTAACCCATCGTTACCGTTTTGCCGCTGTTTTCGATGCCTGCGGTGGTACCGCCGATGACGGTAATGTTGGAGGAATCGATGTTCAGCGTCGCGGAGGTCGAGTTAACGTCAATCACCACGTCGGTATCGGGAGCGCCGATGAAGGTGCCGCCGGTGATAGTGATGACATCATTGACGGTTGAGCCGGTGATGATCACAGCGCTGCCCGCACCGGTGGCACCTGCGTTAAAGGTGCCGTCGGTGATGGTCAGGGTCTGGGTCTTGGCAGAGCCCAGGTAAATCACGCCAAAGCCGGAATTGGTGGTGCCACGGGTGGTAAACTCACCGCCGTGAATGTTCAGCGCGCCGTGGTCGTTCATCACGAAGCACAGCTCCTGTGCCTCAAAGCCGCCGCCGATCCAGGTGACACTGGAATTCAGGAAGAGCTGAGAGCCCCACGCGTTGTTGGTGGAGATGACGAACAGATCCTTGATGGTCACATCGGTGGCAAAGAACTTGATGGCACTGTGGTAGGAATTATCCGAACCGTCTGCCGTCTTGAAGGTCAGGGTATGGCCGTTACCGTCGATGGTGAACTTGTTACGGTTACCGATGACCATGTTGGAGTACATATCCAGATCCTTCAGGATCTTGACAACAGAACCCGCGGGAGCCTGGTTGATGGCACCTGCCAGCTCGCTGTAAACGCCGATCAGCTCGCCGTCCAGCCAAAGCTCGGCCACGATGCGATCCTCGGGAATCACGACCTCCTGGCCCAGCAGCTCGGTCAGAATGGTCTGACCCAAGTGCTGACCGATCCAGAGTGCCTGATGGTAGCCCCAGTGAGAAACGTCATTGGCATGGTCATCGGTCGGGATATTGCCGTTGCTGATGACGTAGACGTTCTCCCAGCTACCGATGATCTCGCGTTGCATCTTAACAAAGTCCAGGCAATTCTGGTAGCTTGTGGGATTGTTGCGAGCACCGCTGAAGTACTCGGAGATCTCACCCACCAGGATGGGCAGCTGTTCGTACCTCTCCTCGCCGGTCATCTCAACGATGCTTGCGCGCAGGTCGCCTACCCAGCACTTGAAGATGTCGTCGTACAGGCCGTCCTTAGCGTGGTTGCCCGTGTCGGACTCACCCTGCATCCAGTATGCGGCCACGATGTTGACGTCAAAGCCCATGGCCTCGTACTCGTTGATGCTGTTTTCCACGTGGTTGACCAACGCGCGGAACAGACCGCCGGAAAGGTGCGCATCCTTGGCACCCATTGCCTCGATCCAGGAGGGAGGCAGCCAGTTGCCCTCGGGAGCGTTAGAACCGGTGATGCTGTCATACAGGTTGGTGCCGCCGTAGGCGTACTTGATGATGGCAGCGTAGCGGCCGGTTTCCTCGTTGTAATACTGCGAAAGCGCGTCTGCCATACCCAGCTCAGGACCGAAGGTGTCGCCTGCGCTACCGTAACCAAGCTTGGTTACGGTATTCAGACGGTGAGCCTGGTTGGAGGAGCCGGAGTAAAGGATGTGCGAGAAGCCCTCATAGTACTCGGGACGGAGTTGCATGATATTGTCGTTCCAGTTAGAGGAGCCTGCCGCGTTGGACTGACCTGCAACCAGGTAGAAGTCGATGACGGGTGCTGCCTCGGTGGGAGCGAACTCACGCAGGATCGCCTGCTGAGCGGGGGTGTACTTATCTGCCTCCTTGAGAGCCAGACGTGCGACCTGCTCGATGGAGCGGGCGTTTCTGACCTCGCGGTAAGCGGTGTAGGAGGTAAAGGTCATATCGCCTACCTCAAACTGTACGTAGCCCACAGCTGCAAATTCGCGGTCGATGTTCTCCTCACGGATGTTGACCAAAGCCGCGCGGATGTAGTAACCGCCTGCCGCACGGGCAACCAGACCGCTCTCAGCGGGAATGTCAACGTACTGAGCGCCTGCTGCGTCCATCAGCTCAAGGGTAAAGCCCTTTGCCTTGGCAACCTCGTCTGCGGGAAGATCGGAA
>SVQT01000077.1 GCA_015065215.1 Oscillospiraceae bacterium
TTCTCTTTCAACCGTTTGGCACGGTCAAGCGAATCCACCACAAGCGTGGTAGAAAAGACCGTCTCGCCCCGCTCGACCAGTGCGCAAGCAAAATCGTATCTGCCATCCTCACGCCGGGTAAAATCGCACTTGGCTTGGATCCCCCGCTGTTTGAAATCCAAATATCGAAAGGCCGCCGCAAGGCTTTTATCTAAAATAGAAGAAAGAATATCGCTTTGCAGGGTTTCGGCAACGGTATGGCCCTTGGCGGTAATCACATAGGCTTCCTCCGCCTCATCTGCCGCTTTTTCGATCAGACCGTCATCCAGCATTTTATGAAAAGCCTCGGCAAAATCCAGATACATGATATAATCGGTCTGCATTACGATGTCATTGAGGGTGACAAAATCCAGCGGGCGGCCAACATTTTGCATCAGGTAAAGCACAAAGATCTTTACGTTTTGCTTACTTCCGATTACAGATCCCATCGCGTTTATCGCCTTTCTTTTAAAAATTTTATAATATTTTATCACATTTTTGCTTTTTTTTCAATAGTTTTATTTGCATTCCGGAAAAAAGTATGTTATAATAAATTATTCTTATGCGCTTTCGCGCTGAAAATAACAGAAAGGAAGCCTTTCCACAAATGATAAATGTCGCAATTCTCGGTTTTGGTGTAGTCGGCAGCGGCGCTGCCGAGGTTCTCGCCGATAACCGCCATGTTATTGAAAAAAATCTGGGCAAAGCCGTCGCCGTCAAGCGTATTCTTGACCTGCGCGATTTTCCCAATAGCCCCTTCGGCTCTCTTGTAACGCACGATTTTAACGATATTTTAAACGACCCTGAAATTTCCATCGTCGCCGAGATGATGGGCGGCTCTCACCCCGCCTATGACTTCACCAAGGCCTGTTTGCAGGCCGGCAAGAGCGTGGTAACCTCTAACAAGGAGGTGGTCGCCAATTTTGGCGCCGAGCTGTTGGAGCTCGCCGCTAAGAACGGCGTACGCTACCTGTTTGAGGCAAGCGTTGGCGGCGGCATTCCGATTATCCGCCCCATGGTCAATGACCTTGCCTCTAACGAGATCATTTCGGTCAACGGCATTCTCAACGGCACCACTAACTATATTCTGACCAAAATGTTGGACGAGGGTGCTTCTTACGCCGATGTGCTGAAGGATGCGCAGGACAAGGGTTACGCCGAACGCAATCCCGCCGCTGATGTAGAGGGGCTGGATGCCGCGCGCAAGATCGTTATTTTGGCCGCGCTTTCCTTTGGCAAGCTGTTAGACCCGGGCAAGATCCACTGCGAGGGCATCACCAAGATCACCGCAGAGGACGCGAGCGTAGCAAAAGCGCTGGGCTGCTCGGTCAAGCTGATCGGTCACACCGAGCTGGTGGACGGCCGTGTGCTTGCCATGGTCAGCCCCCGGCTGATCCCCTGCTCCAATCCTTTGGCGGGCGTTTCGGACGTGTTCAACGGCATTCTGGTGGATGCCAACATGCTGGGTGAGTGCATGTTCTACGGCAAGGGCGCGGGCAAGCTGCCCACCGCCAGCGCCGTGGTTGCCGACATTATTGATATTGTTGCCCACATGGGTCAGGATCGTGTTCGCGCCCCTAAGTTTGAGGTGGCGGGCGATGCCGACTACGCCGACTTCTCCGCTTACAAGTGCCGCACCATGCTGGCCTTTGAGGATGTTGCCGAGAATTACGACAAGCTGGAAAAGCTCTTTGGCGTCACAGCCAAGTTCTCTCACGGCCGCTTGGTGATCGTCACCGACGAGATGACCGAGGCCGAGGTAGATCAGAAGATCGCCGAGAGCGGACTTGCGGTGCTTTCGAGGATCAGATTTCTGTAAAAATAAAACGGGAACTGATTTATGATCGCCGAACAAAAAACACACGAAAAAGCATAGAAAAAAGCCGCTTTGCCAAAAAAGTGATGGTGAAGCGGCTTTTCGGTAGAAATTCTATCGAATTCTATTTTTTCGTGTGTTTTTTAGTTGCGCTCCCGGCACTCGACGTATATGATACGCCTATCGTACCGAGATCACATCTTCCGCATCTCATGACTCAACTCCTTTTATTTGATAGCATTTCCTCGGTAATGGTGAAATAGCCGATGATACAATAGCCGTCCTCGGGATAGCTCAGATACCATTCCTCTTCATTGGCCTCGTTAAAACGCCTGGCGTAGCTCCCCCCAAGCACCATACGATATTCACCCGGTAATATCTCGCTCCATAGCAGATCAGCATCTATCCGACGCGTTACGGATCTGAACGCATCAATATGGCTTGCCCGCTCAAGATACCGCTCTTGATCCGAAAAAACCTTTCCCATATCCACACAAAAAAACCATGTGCCTTCTGCGGATTCTTTCTCTACCCACAAGCTACTTCTGCGATCGCTCACCCTTTGACCGCTTTTGTTGACGACGGTGTATTCGATTTCATTTTTCTCGGGGTCATAATGGGCATTTTCTATATAAATACGCTTGTTCTGTCGCACGCCGTCCGCCTCGACGATCTTACCCGCCGTAGCCGCGCCAAAAAGCTGCTCGCCACCATACCATAACGCAGGGATACCAAACACGATCAAAAGAACCGCCAAAAACATTGCAACAACAGCAAGATAAACCGTAACAATCCGCTCGTGAACAGGCATCATAGCAAGCTCCTCCTTTCCCTTTCAGCTCCCTAACATTTCCTCGGTAACGGTGAAATACCCCACCGTGGTTGGATTGTACTGATCAAATATCAGATGCCGCTTCTCCGCTTCCTCGCCGTTGGCGCTTTCGCTTAACCGAGCATAGAACACGATGCGATATTCCCCCGGCAAAAGCTCGGTACAACTTTCGCGCACCGGAAAGCTACAGCTGCGCTCAGAAAAAGCAGGCACACGATTTGTAACGTAGGTATAGCGCTGTTCTCGCAGCTCCGGGTCGGTGTAAAGCTGCCACGCATCCCCCACCTTTCGCTCGATCCACGGATACTCGTAGGGAGAATGCGGCCGGCCGGTATTATTAACATAGGTATAATAAACGTATCCGCCCTCATAGCGCACGTCCTTTGTCCAAGTCCGATCGTTCTGCCACACACCATCGACCAACACCGCTTTACCCATAGTTTCTATATCGCGCTTGATTTCCCGCTCCTCATAAAATTTTGCAGAAATCAAGCTGCCGAGCAAAAGGGTATGAAGCACGGCCTCGATCGCGATCAGGATCATAACCTTTCGTCTAAATGCATACCATTTCCGCTCTTTTGACATTGACACCACCCTCACTCCCCTCTCAAATAGCTTGATGAACGAATACGGTCAAACCTTTCCGTCACCCTCATTATAGCACGAACAGTAACAATTTGTCAACACAAAAACGCAAATTAAGAAACATTTTATTAATTACTTGTTCACAATCTCGGCAAACATCACTTTGCGCAGTTAATGCTCTTGCCCCAAATAACGTCTCGTTTCAACAATAATATCGCTTGTGCGTATCAGTAAAACCACGATATTCAGTATGGTCATCAGCGCCACCACAAGGTCGGTCAGCTCCCACAAAAGGGCGGGGTGAAGCGGTCGTACCGGACAATTTTGCGAAAACTCTTTACAAATTCTGCCGCTTGTGCTACAATAAAATTGCGACACAAATGAATATTCCTTTTGAAATCGGTGTACATTTTTACCTTGGTAAAAATGTATGCTCTGTTTTCGTACGCTTATTTCTTAAGGGATGAAAACATTTGTGTCGCAGCAAATGGAGCTACGTTTTTCGGTGCGTGGCTTCGGCTGCGCACTTTTTTTCGTAAAAGGAGGAACATTTGACGCACCCCCCTTAATTCTTACACCCCAACCAACAGCAACACATATGCCGATCTCGATCGGCGCGAAAGGAGTACTTATGAAAAAAATTGTATGCATTCTGCTTGCCATCGCACTGCTGCTCTGCATCCCCGCGCTTTCTGCCTGTCAGAGCGGCGCGGACGGTAAAGACGGCCTGACCCCCACATTTAAGATTGAAAATGACATTTTGTATGTATCTTATGATGATGGACTCACTTGGACAGAGCTCAACACCGTCGGCGGCAAGGATGGCGAAGACGGAGCAAACGGTATCAATGGCGTGACGCCTTCCTTCAAAATTTTAAACGACGTTCTCTACGTTTCCTATAACGACGGTGAGACTTGGGCACAGCTGGGAGCTGTCGGAGGCGATGACGGCGACGACGGTGACGACGGCATCACCCCCTTGTTCAAGGTCGAGGAGGGCGTGCTCTACGTCTCCTACGACAACCGTAACAGTTGGCAAGCACTCGGCAATGTGGGCAGCGGCAATGGCGACGCTGTCACGCCATTGTTTAAGGTGGAGGAAGGCGTGCTCTACGTCTCCTACGATAACCGTGACAGCTGGCAAGCGCTTGGCAATGTGAGCGGCAGCGACGGTGACAACGGCGAGAACGGCATCACCCCCTTGTTCAAAGTCGAGGAAGGCGTTCTC
>SVQT01000029.1 GCA_015065215.1 Oscillospiraceae bacterium
ATCCTTGATCATGGTAAATTCCTCCTGTATCATAGATAGAAAGTTACTGTATGGGGCACACGAGCCGCGGCTCGTGTGCCTTTACAATAGCCTTCGGGTGTAAAACAATCCCTCCGTCGGTCATTCGACCGACACCTCCCCTTACACAAGGGAGACAATAGAGCGAACAATGCCGTTTCGGCTAGGGAATTTTGTTTGCAAATTTCACTACAAAACTTCCGGATACGGTAATTTGCGTAAAAAAGCAAGTAATGCGCGGCGCACCACAGAAAGCAAGGCGAAGGCGTAGTAAGTCTACGTCGAGCCGCTTTCGAGGAGCAACAAAGCAGGACGCCGCTTTTTTCGCAAATTAATTATTAATAAACTTCTCCTCGTCAGCCCAGCTATACAGCTTACGAATATCCTCACCCACAACCTCGGAAGGATGCTCGGAGGCCAGCTTTCTCATAGCATTGAAGTGAACCTGCGCGCCGGCATCAGACATATCCAGCAGGAAGTCCTTGGCAAAGGTGCCGTCCTGAATATCGGAAAGGATCTTCTTCATGGCCTTCTTGGTCTCGGCGGTGATGATCTTGGGACCGGTGATATAATCGCCGTACTCAGCGGTATTGGAAATAGAATAGCGCATGCCGCTAAAGCCGGATTGGTAAATCAGGTCAACGATCAGCTTCATCTCGTGGATGCACTCGAAGTAAGCGTTACGGGGATCGTAACCGGCCTCGACCAAGGTCTCAAAGCCTGCCTGCATCAGGGCACAAACGCCGCCGCAAAGCACAGCCTGCTCACCGAACAGATCGGTCTCGGTCTCGGTGCGGAAGGTGGTTTCCAGCACGCCGGCGCGAGCGCCGCCAATGCCCAGAGCGTAAGCCAGACCAATATCCAGCGCGTCACCGGTAGCATCCTGGTGAACGGCAATCAGACAAGGAACGCCCTTGCCGACCTGATACTCGGAGCGAACGGTGTGACCGGGGCCCTTGGGGGCAATCATGATCACGTTCACATTCTTGGGGGGCTTGATGCAGCCGAAGTGAATGTTGAAGCCGTGCGCGAAGGCAAGGGTCTTGCCCTCGGTCAAATTGGGCTCGATGCTCTCTTTGTAGAGCTTTGCCTGCTTCTCGTCATTGATCAGGATCATGATGATGTCGGCGGCCTTGGCGGCATCCGCGGCAACCATGACCTTCAGGCCCTGTGCCTCTGCTTTTGCCCAGCTCTTGGAGCCCTTGTACAGACCGACGATAACGTCAACGCCGCTATCCTTGAGGTTCAGCGCGTGCGCGTGACCCTGAGAGCCGTAACCGATGATCGCAACCGTCTTGCCCTTCAGCTTGTTCAGATCGCAATCCTGCTGATAATAAATGTTTGCCATTGTTTTGATCTCCTTTTGGTGATTTTTATAATAATTTTTTGGTTTACTTAGTAAGAAGAGAGGTGGTTCCCCGCTCCAGCGCGACGATACCGGTACGGCAGATCTCAATGATGCCAAACGGCTTCATCAGTTCTACAAAAGCGTCGATCTTGATGGGGTCACCGGTAACCTCAATGCACATACCGTCAGTGGTGTAATCCACAACCTTGGCACGGTAGGTATCGACAGCGAAATGAATATCAGAACGGTTTTCGGGCTTGTTATTGATTTTGATCAACATCAATTCACGCTTGATGCACTCGCCGTCCTCCAGCACCTCAACCTTTTTCACATTGAACAGCTTTTTCATCTGGTTGATCAACTGCTCACGGGCGTAACCGTCACCGGACAAGGAAATGGTAATGCGGGAATAGGCCGGATCCTCGGTTTCGCCAACCGTCAGCGCGTCGATATTAAAGCCGCGGCGGGTAAACATACTGGTGACACGGGTCAAAACACCGAACTGGTTATCCACGTATACGGCGATAACAAACTTATTATTTGGCATTTGGCTTTTCCCCCTTTGTGTCCACATTGGTGATGATGTCCTCAATCGAACCACCGGGAGGCAGCATGGGAAGGACAAATTCATCTTTGTCGATATAGGTATCAATGACCACAGGACCCTGTATGGCAAGCGCGTCGGTAAAGGCCTGTTCAAACTCGGCGGGGGTGCTGGCCGTCATTCCCACGGCACCGAACGCCTCGGCAAGCTTGACGAAATCAGTCTTGCGCTCCAGCACAGTGTTGGAATAGCGGCCGCCAAAAAACAGGGTCTGCCACTGCCGCACCATACCGAGCACGCCATTATTGACGATGACAATAACCAGCGGGATCTGATAGGTCACGGCGGTAGCGAGCTCATTGAGGTTCATACCAAAGCTACCGTCGCCGGTGATCAGCACCACCGGATCCTTCGTAGCCACCTGCGCGCCAATGGCGGCGCCCATGCCAAAGCCCATGGTACCGAGACCGCCGCTGGAAACAAAGCGGCGCGGGCCGTCAAAGCTGGCGTACTGGGCCGTCCACATTTGGTGCTGACCCACGTCGGTGGCGATCACCGTCTTGGGGGGCTTTTTGGCGTTGATAATATCAAACAGACGGCGCGGCACCAGCTTCTCTCCCGCGCGTTCCCGCTGCTCGCTATCAAATCGCGCTTCCTGCGCTTGCAGCTTGCCGACCGCGGCGCGCCATTCGGGATGTTCTTGCTTGCCAACTTCCGCGGCAATGCGTCTGAAGGCATCCTTCACATCGGCAACGATGCCAAGATCCACCGTAACATTTTTGTTGATTTCAGAAAAATCGGGATCCAACTGAATGACCTTGCTCCCCTTTGCGTAAGCGGAAACCTTACCGGTGGCGCGGTCGCTGAAGCGCACACCAATACCCAGAATCAGATCAGATTCCTTTTGCGCCATCGAGGAAGCGTAATGACCGTGCATACCCTGCATACCAAGAAAGCGGTCACAGTCGCCATTGACGGCGGAAAGCCCCATAAAGGTACAGCCGATATAGGCGTCCAATTTCTCGGCCAGGGCGATGATCTCCTGGCCAAGGCCAAGACCCGCGGCGCCACCGCCGATATAGATATAGGGACGCTTGGCGGCATTCAGCATCGCGACAGCTTGCGCGATCTGCTCTTCCTTGGCAAGCGGCAAAGGAAACTTTTCCGGTATCGGCTCTTCCTCAAACTCATATGTAGCCACCTGCACATCCTTGGGCACATCTACCAGCACCGGGCCGGGGCGGCCCGATTTGGCAATACGGAAAGCTTCACGAATACTATCCGCCAGCTTGCTCACATCGTTGACAAAGTAGTTGTGCTTGGTGATGGGCAACGTAATGCCGGTGATGTCAATTTCCTGAAAGCTATCCTTACCGATCAGTGAGCAAGGCACATTGCCGGTGATCGCCACCATCGGAATAGAATCCAACATAGCGGTAGCGATGCCGGTGACCAGGTTGGTGGCACCGGGGCCGGAGGTAGCGATGCAAACGCCGACCTTGCCGGTAGCGCGGGAATAGCCGTCAGCGGCGTGTGAGGCGCCCTGCTCATGGGCCGTCAGAACATGATTGATCTGATCGCGGTACTTGTAAAGGGCGTCATAAATATTGATAACCTGTCCGCCGGGGTAGCCGAACACATCGGTAACACCCTGCTCAATCAGGGTCTTAATAATAATTTCTGCTCCGGTTAATTTCATGTTTATGCTCCTGTTTTTTACTTCTTTTCGGCCAGCAAGTTGTTCACGGCGCTGACCAAAGCGCACACAGAGGATTCGATAATATCGCTGTCGATGCCGGCGCCCCAATAGGCCTTATCGCCAAGGCGGATGCCCACATAAGCCGCCGCTTGGGAGGTGGAACGCTCCTCCAGGGCATGCTGGGTATATTGCTCCAAAACATATTCAACGCCCAGGGTTTTGCGAATGGCGTTGTTGATCGCGTCCAAACGGCCGTTACCGGAGGCGGTCACCTCCACCGACCGGTTACCCACCCGCAAACGGGCAATGGCCATCACGCCGGTATCGGTTTCTACATAGGTCGCCTTTTCTACACTGAGCACGGTACTGAGATTGACGAAATCACGCACAAAAATGTCGTAGACCTCTTTGGGCATCAGCTCGCGATGCTCGTGATCCGAAATGCTCTTGACATGATAGCCAAAGGCCTCTCGCATCTTGGGGGGCAAAACGTGGTGATAATTGGTCTCCAAAATATAGCCGATGCCGCCCTTGCCCGACTGGGAATTGATACGAATGACATCCGCCTCATAAACACGTCCCACATCCACGGGATCTATGGGAAGGTAGGGCACATTCCAAACGCCACCGCCCTTTTGCTCACGCCACTTCATGCCCTTCGCGATAGCATCCTGATGCGAGCCGCTAAAGGCGGCAAAGACCAGCTTACCGCTATATGGCTGGCGGTCATAGACTTTCATGCCGGTGACACGCTCATAAACCTCGGTAATAGCAGGCAGATCGCTGAAATCCAGCCCCGGATCAACGCCCTGGGAATACAGGTTCAACGCCAGCGTGATAATATCCACATTGCCGGTGCGCTCACCGTTGCCAAAAAGAGTTCCCTCGATACGGTCACCGCCAGCCAGCAAACCGATCTCGCTGTCCGCCACGGCACAGCCGCGGTCGTTGTGGGGGTGAAGCGAAATGATCAGGCTTTCCCTGCTCTTCAAATTTTTACACATATACTCCACCTGAGCGCCATACACATGGGGCATCGAGTGGGAAACGGTAACAGGCAGATTGATGATCACCTTATCCTCGGGGGTGGGCTGCCAAACGTCGATCACCTTGTTGCAGATTTCGGCGGCAAACTCCGGCTCGGTGCCGGTAAAGCTCTCAGGCGAATATTCAAAGGTGAAATTGCCCTCCGTCTTTTCTCTGTATTCTCGGCAAAGCTTGGCGCCGGTCACGGCGATCTCCACAATCTCCTCTTTGGAGCGGCGGAACACCTGCTCGCGCTGGGCAACCGAGGTGGAATTGTAAAGATGCACAATAGCATGTCTGGCACCACGGAGCGCCTCAAAGGTTTTGGCAATGATATGCTCCCGGGACTGGGTCAGCACCTGAATGGTCACATCATCGGGAATCAGGTTCTGCTCAATAATGGTGCGGCAGAATTCATACTCGGTCTCAGACGCGGCGGGAAAGCCGATCTCAATCTCTTTGAAGCCCAATTTGCAGAGCAGCTGAAAGAAATGCAGCTTTTCCTTCAGATCCATCGGCGTGACCAGCGCTTGATTACCGTCACGCAGATCAACAGAACACCAAATGGGCGGTTTCTCCACCGCATCCTTGAACATCCAGTCCATCGTTACGCCCTTGGGCATAAAATATTGCTTTTCGTACTTGGCACAGTTTTGCATAGATTTTTCCTTTCCTTAGCGGCCGTCGCCGGGGCTTTGAAAAACAAAAAGCCCCTTTTACGCAACAGCACAGAACGTTTGCTTTGCATAAAAGAGACGAAGACTTCTCCCCGCGGTACCACTCTGCTTGGTGCGACGCACCCACTTATGCCGTGCGTTGAACACGGCTTCTCTGTAACGGGAGAACCCGTTCGATTCTACTCGGCGGCAAGCGCCTTTGGATCGACAGCTCAAGGATGAGTTATCCCTTGTTTTGCGCATTGTCTCACACCCACCGACAATTCTCTTTGCCGCGCCGCAAGGTTTGTTTCCTGTCATCGCCTTTCATATTGTTATTATTATAATAAAATACGCTGCTTACGTCAATATTTTTTTCGTCAAATTTTGATTTTTTCTTTTTTGCATAAAAAATTCAATTCGCGTGTATAAATTTCTGTTTGTTTTTACAAGAAAATTCTTCTCTTTTAGCGGCTCCTGTTGCTTTTTTTTGCCTGATATGTTAAAATAAAATCATTCTGCACCGGGGGAGGATTGCACCAATGCGCCAAAAGCCAAAAATTTTGATTGCGCCGGATTCCTTTAAAGGCAGTATTTCTGCCGAGGATGCGGCAAACGCCATTGCGAGAGGACTTGCTAAAAACCCCGCCTTGTCAGCGCCGGAGCTGTGGACGGTACCCATTGCCGACGGCGGCGAAGGCACTCTTTCCGCTCTGGTCCCCCACGCAAGACAGATCATCGTCAGCGTAACGGGCACAGGCGGCAACCAGATAGAGGCCGCTTACGGCTATATCGAAAAGACCGCCATCATTGAAATGGCTCGCGCGGCGGGACTAACGCTTGTACCGGAGGGAAGGCGCTCTGTTCTCTCTGCCACCACCCTGGGCGTCGGCGAGCTGATTAAGGATGCCCTTGACCGTGGATTTCGCGACTTTTTGCTGACAGTGGGCGGCAGTGGCACCAACGACGGCGGTTGCGGCATGTTCGCCGCGCTTGGAGCGGATTTTATCACCAATGGCGGTGTGAGTTTTTTGCCCACCGGCGCCTCGCTGCATAAGGTCGCCCACATCAGCACCGACCGTCTGGATCCCCGCTTGAAAAATTGCCGTTTTACCATTGCCACCGACGTCAAAAATCCTTTGCTCGGCCCTGAGGGCGCCACCTATGTTTATGCCAAACAAAAAGGCTGTCACGATAACGAGTTACCCGAAATGGAAGCCGGAATGCGCCAATACGCGGCGGTACTGCAAAGGGCCTGCGGCAAGGATGTAGCAATCATCCCCGGGTGCGGCGCGGGCGGTGGTATTTCCGCCCCGTTACTGGGCTTTTGCGGTGCCGCCATCCGTTCCGGCATTGACGCGGTGCTGGAGGCAGTGCGGTTTGACCGTCTTTTGGAGGGGGCAGATGCGGTGATCACCGGCGAAGGGAAAATTGACAGGCAAAGCCTGTACGGTAAAGCCATCAGCGGCGTGGCGAACGCCGCAAAATCCGCAGGCGTGCCTGTGTATTGCCTGGTGGGTTGCATCGGTGACGACAAAAAGGCCTTGATGGAAATGGGACTTACTGACATCCTTGCCCTGCAAGAGATTGCCCCTGACGCCGCCTATTCGATGGCCCACGCGAGCGAGCTTTTAGAGCAATTAGCCGCCGCCATGCGGTTTTGACCCGACTGCCGTCAGAAAGGAGACCGCTATGCAACCCCAAGCCCTTTCGATCGCCATGCGCGTCTTTCGAGCCGTCATGATTTATCTGATCTTTGCGGCGATCATGTCACTGGCACTGCTCTTCTCTGTTTTTTTGGGCTATTCCCTGACCGATCGCCCGTTGGGGGCCCAACTGGATTTTGATATGTTTCAATACCCGTTTATCGTGCAAACGGTCATCACGCCCTTTTTGTTGAACAGTCTGCTTCGCATCTTTGCCGAGCGGGACGCGCTCATCAAAAAAGAGCTCTATCCCGGCGCCGATCATCTGGGAACGCCCCGTCAGATCCTGAAAACGGTGGTGACGTGTCGGTATTTCTGGATCCAGCTGGGCACGCTGGCACTGCTGCTCTGCGCCCTGCCGATGCAGATCGGCTTTTACCCCTTATACTTTCTGTTTTCTCATACCGTTTTGCCGCCTTTGGCGCAAAAGGCGATCCTGATCGCCTGCCTCATACCGTTGCTGCTGGCCGCCGCTTTATGGCAACACACCGCGGCCTTTTACACGTGGCAGGCGGACGAGATGGCCAGGCGCCCCGACCGCTCCGCGCAGTTTTTGCTGCCACTGCTCGGGGTTGTCGGCTTCTATCTACTCTGCTTGCTACTGTTGCCTACGATCCTTTCCGTACTGCTGATGGCCTTCTCCTTCCTTGCCGCTATCAGCTTCTCGCTGATCGGCGTGGCAATCGTTGGCATCGTTTTGCTGGCTGTTCTCATCCGCTATATCCGCGCGCTGTTCATCCGTCGCGCTTTCATTCGAAATCTGCGCCAACGGTGTGAGAAAAACGGGTTTGCTCTATCCAAGATAGAGCGCCCCTACCGCTCTATTTTCCGCATCAAGGATGGCTTTAATTTTACAGTAACCGCCAACAAAAAGACCTATCCTTGCAAGCTACTGGCCGCGCCCTCCCGCGGCAACGCCATGGCGATCTCGCCCGAGGGCATCGCCTACGTGATCCACATTTTCGGGCTTCGGATCCTGCCGAGGCGACGCGCGCATCTTTCTTCCGAATTTTTGGGCGGCGCGCGCCACATGTTAGGCGGAAATGCCTGGTACACGCACATGGAGCTGTTTCGTTTTACCACCAAAACCGACTTCTCGTTTGAGGGAGAAGGGCAAAAGGTGCTGATCGTCAACCCTGTCCCTTACGCGCTGTTCTCCGGAACCCAAACACAGGCGCACCCCATCGACAATGGCGAAACGGTGGGTGCCTACAAGGTCTTTGCCGGCACCGCCTTTCTCAACGCCCTGGAGAGAAATTGCATTGACCCCTAAAAGCGGTTTTTTTCACCAGAAAAACAGCAAAAGCGCCCTGCCAAGGCAGGGCGCTTTTGCTGTTATTGCTCGTTTAAAAGGTCGCTGAAATTCTCACAGATCTTGGAAAGACACCGATAGAAGCGATCCAAGTCCTCGGTAGAAATACCCTTGCGCAACGTATTTTGAATATCACGAGATGCGTTGTCAAGATCGTCGGCTACCGTCAGCCCCTTATCGGTCAGCTGGTACTTTTGCTTGTAGCGGCGCCCCCCCATATCATTGCGATAGACATAGCCAAGGTCAGTGAGCTCTGCCATGCAGCGGGAAACCTGCGCTTTATCAATACCGCAAACCTTGGCAAGCTCGGTTGCGCTAAGTCCTCCCCCCTGGCTATCCAAAATATAGCAAAGGCACATAGCATTGGTGCCCTTTAAATGATGTTCGGCCAACTTACGGCTTTTCAAATACTGTACGGTTTTTGCCAGCTGAATCACGGCCGGCGAGAAAACTTCAAAACGGTTGCCTTGCATGATTTGAACTCCTTTTTTGTTGCCATTCGGCTTGATATGTTATCATTATACCGCAAAATCACCGTCTTGTCAACAGATTTCGGCTTTTTTCGCGGTTTTGGAAAAGTTCATTACAAAACGAAATCCGCCTGTTTTTTGAAGCTCTGAAAAGCGACCGGTACACCGGGCAAGCCACATTGGCATCTTGCCATCCCCCGCGTGCCCGGTGCGTTATAGCAATGAAAGCTGCCAATAACCGATTAACAGCACATAAATCACCAGCATGGTAACGGTACGCATCACCCGGGTGGTCATTCCCTTCCGCAAAACAGAAAACGCCAACGCCACCACGGTACTGATCATAGCGGCGGTAGAAAGCACCAGTGTAATGACAGAAAAAGCGCCAAAAAAGGAGGAAAATACAGTACCGCTATATTCTGTACCAACCCAAATCTGTAACAAAACGACAAGGCTTGTCAAAGCCCCCAGCACAAAAGGCAAAGTATAGACAAATCCGGGGGCATCCGCCTCCTCGTGCCTTCTGGCAAGATAGCGGATCCAAGCGACAACGCCTACCACCAAAAACCATAGGGTGAGCCCCAACAGCAGATAAAACAAAATGGTAGCAACAGCACTTTTCTCAAAAAATTTCGCCGGTCGATAGCTCTCGCCCGCAGCGCTAAGCACTAAGCTCACCTCTCCCTTTTCATCCAGCAAAAACTGAAGCTGTCCGGTTCCGTCCTGCGCGCTGGCAAAAATACCGGGCGCGGCTTGATAAAGTGTCACGCCATCAAAAATAATATTGCCGTCCGGAGTGGTCTTTACCGTTTTGGTGTTGTTTTTTCGATGTACGCGGCCGACAAAGCTATGCCCCTCCTCAGAAAGCGATAGGTATTCCCCTTTCAATTTTTTCACATCCAAATATTCGCCGCCATTCATATCCACTGCCACACCAAGGGTAGCGCCGCACAGTTGGGCGGGCAATTTCAGCAGGACGCTATCCGCGGCATTGGTCAGCACCAAAGCGCCGGTCCCGCTTTCCGGATCCATCCACAAAGAAGCACCGAAGCACAGGGTTTTGCTGTCGACGCCCATAGCTTTGCCCCGTACTGTCAAAGCGGGTGCGGAAACGGTGAAAACGCCGTTTTGAAAGGTGGTGGAAAAGAGTTCTGCCCGATTGCTGTCAGACAGAACCGACGCATTACCAAAAAGCAGAAAATCCATCAGGACCGCCATATCGTTCGCCGTAGAACAAGCGCCCGAAACCGGATAAAGCCCAGCGTAGCTTCTCCCCTGCCGCTTTCCCACGGCAAACGTGCCGTCATCGGTTTTACGGTGCCCCGCTGCCAATTGCTCGATAACTGTGTCCTCAGTCGGGTTCAAAAACGTTTTGGTCATACCCAAGGGGGTTAGGATATGCGTATTGACATAATTCGCATAATTTTCTTTGGAAACACATTCCACAACATAAGCTGCCAGAGCTATGCCAAAGGGCGAGGCACTATAGCACGTATCCGGGCAATACACCTGACGCGGGATCTCCGCGAGCAACGCTTTTTCCAAGCTGTCAAAACGGTACGCATCCTTGTCAAAAATCAAATCAAGGCTACGGCCCTCAAAACCGGCAGTGCCAAGCAAAAGCTGCCGCACTGTGGTGGGGTATTGCAAATCCAACTTTTCAAGCATTTGTTCCGGCAAATATGTGGAGATGTCCGCCTGCAAAGAAAGCTTTCCCTCCTCCATTAAGCGGTAAACCGCCAGAGCCACAAAAACCGAGGAGATTTCTCCGATTTCAAAAACGGCATCCAGCGTAATCAAGTGCTCTTTGGTATCAATTGCCGCATAACCAAATCCTTCTTTAAAAGGCTCTTTCCCCCGCCGAACCAGCACCACGGCGGCGCCGGGAGTATCAACACCCAAATGGGCGGCAATTTCACTTCGAACCGTCACCATCGCGGAATCAGCCGGCAGGAAAGCGGCCCCGATCGGCATCAGCAAAGCGGAAATCAAAAGCAATATCGCGATCGGTACTATCCAAAACGCTTTCTTCACAGCAACGCCCCCTTTGTGTTGATTTCTTCATTTAAGTATAGCATAAAAACCTCCCTTTGGCAAGATTTTCCCGTTTTTTATACAGTTTTCGGATTTTGCGAAATAGTTTTGCCCCCAAAACGGTTTTTATGCAAAGAAAAACGGAAAGCCCTGGCGCACCTGCGCTGTGGCAGGTGCGCCAAGGCTTTCGCTTTTTTTAGAAGCTCTCGTTGAACCACTTCTCCAGCGAGTCGTCGTTGGGGTTGCTGGAAGAAGCGCTGAGCAACTTGAACAGCTTATCAAACGCGGCAGAGTCACGAATCAGCTTGGGCTGTAGCAAGGGCGAAAATTGCCTTAGAATATCCTGGTTAAAGTTGACACCGATACCAACCGGGAAGATCTTGATCTCCTTGTTCAGAACCATGTCGGAAACCTGACGGGAGATGTAAGACACGTCATCAGTGGGGTCACCATCGGTCATTACCATCAAAATCGGCTTGTAATGCTCAATATCATTGTCGCGATAATACTGACGGCGCTCGTACAGCAAATCCACAGCCGTCTGCATAGCGGTACCAAGAGGGGTACCGCCGCCCGCGGCAAAGTGGCCCAAATGAATGCGATCTACCGTGGTATAGCGAGAAAGCACATGAACCGCGTCGCCCATGGTAATGATGCAAAGATCACAGATTTTAGAAGCTTTGGGATCATTGCGAACATACTCCAAAAAGGCATCGATGTTCAAATTCAGCTCGTCAATCTTAGGTAGCTTGGTGCCATCGGCATAGCGCATAGAGCCGCTACAGTCCAGCACCAGACAAATCGGCACTTTGCGGGAGGAACCGGAGGAGGGGGTGCTGAAATCGCCAAAGTCGAGATCGTTAAAAAATCCGTTTGTATCCATAATCGTATATCTCCTTTATGATTGATCATTGTGTTGTTTTGGCATCACTAACCGCCTTTTGCTTGGAAAGAATGTAGAGATCCAGCTCTCGCATCCATTCCGAAACATACGTAACCTTACCCTCTGCAAAATAGCGGTAGAAATATTCGCGCATCGCAGGACTGAGCGCAAACCAAACCTTGAGGTGGTACGGCAATTGCCCGGCATCCACTTGAGACAGATCCATCGGATAGGTGAACTCACGGCTACCATCGCCGTCAATTTCGGTATTATCTCTGCTATAAAAGGGCCCCTTCATCATCAGGATCTCAAAAATGATCTTGTTGATCGGGAAATATTCTTCTTTGACGCTACGCAAAATATGCTTGAGGTCATCGCCGGTATAGATTTTTTCGGTGTATTCCTTATGGCAAACATTACAAGCATAATCCCCCACCTGAAAGCTGCCCGCATCAATGAGATATACGTCTGCGTTGGACTTGACCAGAATATTATCCAGCTTCATGTCGCCCACCAAAATGTTTTTGCTGTGCAAATACTGTATCAGCGAAAGGAAATTGCGCACAATGATGAAGCGATCCAAAATCCGGAAACCGGAAAAATTGTCATCGCGCAACTCGTCTACCGAACGGGTGTCGGCCAGCTCTTCCATAACATATCCCACAAACTGATTGCGGAAGTAGAGAATATCCAAGGGCCAGGAAATAAAGGGGCAGGAGCACCCCATATCCACCATGGCTTGCAGCTTCTTGTAGTTTACATAGGAAATGTGCTTTTTAAAATAAAGCTTGCAGAAAAGTCCGTTATAAGTCTTGTAGCAAACACCTTCGCCACCGGAATAGGCTTTGCTTTTATCCAAGCGCAAATAGCCATAGCGGGGAGAATACACATAATCCACCTGATCCCCGTCAAAGGCAGTGACATAAATATCACGTTCGGGGCAAAACGCCACGCCGTTTTCAGACATGCTGTGTAAAAACGGAGTCAGCTTGCCGCCGATCAAGCACAAAAAGGTTGCCTGGCCTGCCAGCTCCGCGAAATTTTCCATCATTTTTTGCTGTTGGGTCAAAATCACCAAATTGTCAGCGGTCAGGGGGATCAGAGCGGACGCATCAAAGCCCGCGTTTGTGTTCACTTGCAGGGCATTCCCCGTTGCGGCAAACAGATTAACATGATTTTCCAGTGTCAACGCTTCTTCGGTCTGCCCCAGTTGGCGATACGTTTCAATTTCACGATAAATACCGGTATCCAACACAAAGTAAAGGTCAGAAAGGGTTTTGGTCAGCTCCTCCGCGGCCAGATAAAAATTCTCTTCTAATAAAATAGAGGCATCAAGATAATAATAATTCTTTTTACTCATATCAACACCTCAGGAAAGAAAGATCTTCTTTTTTGGTCGCCTTCTTTGTGGGATCCAGCAAATAAGCGTAGCTGCTGACCCGGACCACCTGCTCGGTGGATTGCAAACCGGCAAACAGCTCCTCCCGATACGGGGTAGAAAGCTTTGCCCACTCGGCAGTTTCAAGATACAGGAGATTGAGGCTCAGATCATCAAAGCTGTGCTTGGCGATATTGCCTGTTAAAAACTTCTGCAAAGCGGCGGTATAATCCGCTTGCCGCACACCGACAAAATTATCAAACAGCTTTTGCGTATTCTGGTGCATACCGCTGGCACCGCTATACAGAACCTCCTCCGGCCCATCCGACATCATCAAAACGCCTTCCATCTGGCGACACTCGCCGTGAGAAAGGCGCAAATGCGCCTCCGCGTCATGGTCGGTTACAAAGAAGGTGACATTGGGGGCACCCGCGTTCTCGGGATGAGACAGCACCTCTACACGTCGGTTAAGCCCTCGTTGATAGATAGCGGCAATCACGCCGTCGCCCACATGTCCCACAATATAGCGACCCTCTTTGATCGCGGCAAACTGCAAGGTACAACCGAAATCGTACAAGGTCCGCTCCGCGTCCACCTGGGTGCGCATAGCATCCAAAACCGCGTTTAAAATCTCCAAACGCAACCGCAGCAGCAGCTTTTCTGCTTTGGGGTCTCCCCTCTCGATCCTATCCAAACGGCTATAGTAATCATCGAAATGTTCAACCAGCAGCTCACAAGCCGCTTTGGTAGAACACGCAGAGCCAATATGCGAAAATTTACGGCTACCGCCGCCATCCGACAAGGCAATGGCATAGACACCGTTCGCGGCGGCCGATGCCACATTATCCTGGCAGGGCACTTGAGAGTGAATATGATCCACCCCCTGTACAGCAGTGCCACATTGCTTCCATTTTTGCAAGATCATAGCACAGCCCACCCTTCAAAGTCGTTTTTAGAAAACTTCACCTTTGCGTCAGGAGCCAAGGTGGCACGCTGGTCGATCATCCCCTTGACAAAGGCAAAAAAGCCGTCAACACCGCCCGCGACGATTTCAATCATATGCTTGCCGCGGTCCATGCATTGTAGCCGTTCTGTGGTTAGTTGAGAGGATAGCTTGAACGGGAGATAAAGCAATTCTTCCGCTTTCTCCATACGCTCCAAGCGTGCGCAGACCTCCTCCATCGCATCTACAGTAAAGCCATCAGACAACACAAACATCCAGGGGCGATAAACACGCTCCCCCGCCTCGCGCAATGCCTTGGCGCGGGCATCCAGGCGGTCGGCGGCGGTCATGATCGCCCGCCCCAGCAGCGGGAAGCGCCCCGCGGAAACAGGGGCAATATCAGGCGCTGTAAAGTTTTTGATAACGGCTGGCGCAAAGGTATCAAAGGTCAACAGCTCCCACTCCAAAAAATCAGGGGCTTCGGTAGCAAAGGCGCGAAAAGCGCGCATCAGCTCGCCCAGGCGCTCCCCTTTGACAGAGGCGCTGTTATCCACCACAAAGGAGAGAAGTAGCTTGGGGGTTTTCACTGTCATTTCTTCCATGTTCTCATCCCCCTTTCTTAAAGCCGCACAATGCGATCCAGCATTTGTCTGGCGCTTTCTGTGCGATAGATCAAAGAACGCAGTCTGGCACGGTCATTGGCCACCAGATGACTCACCAGCGCCTTACCAAAATGGCGGGAGTTTTCGATGGTCGGATCACCGGTGGCAACACCCTGCACCGGCAATTGGCTCATTTCCAAAAGAACAGCGCGCAAAACATCCACATTCTCCGAGGTCATGAGCAACCAACCGGCAAGCAAGGTCCGCATGGTTGCTATATCCCGAAAGCTCAGGGTCTCTTTGTATTCACCAAGCACCGTTGCCAGGCGAGCTGCATCCAAAAAGTCCTTTTGTCCGTCAACGATATATTGAAGCAACACACGGGTGGCGGAGGCCACCATCGGCGCACCGCTTTGGAGGGCACGGGCATAGAACGTCGCAAGCTCTCTTCTTGCCCAATAATAGCTCTCGCTACGCACAATATCGGCAATCTGCGTCTTTTCCGCGGCAGAAAAGTCCAGCTCTTCCATCCGGTCATAAAGCATATAGCCCAAGTTCTCAAAAGCATTACCGCTATTGCCCACAGCATAAGACTTGCTCAAAATCAACCGATAAGCGGCCGCGACCTTGGTGGCACTGTTCTCTGTCTTGGCATCCTGCAAAGCGGCATCCAGAACATCCAGCGCGAAGGCATCAAAGCCGCTGAGCAAGCGATAACACATCGCCGCCCTGTCAGCACGCAGTACATCGGTGAGAATTGCCGTTAGCTCACGGCGATTATATGCCGCAGCCATGGCCGGTACAAAAATCCACTCCCAATTCTGCGCCACAAAGGTCTCACGCACCGTGTTTGCGGGGATCTGACGATTGCGGTAAAGAAGCACAGCCAACGCCTCACGGTCTTCAAAGGAGGAGGCGGCAGATAAGAAACGCACCAACGTTTCGTTATCCATCACCACTTCCAAGCCATGCAAAAGAGTCATGATATTGCCCAGCGATTTGGCGTTTTTCACCGCACCTGCCTGAACCTGCTCCACCACCATAGCGGCAATCTCATCACCGTAGGAGGCTTTGATTGAGGTCAGCAATTCGTCCACCGCCGTCTCGTCAAAGCTGCGTAGCGGCACGGCATGAAATTCCGGCTCTACTTTATTGTAAAGAAATTCCTGCAACGCTACATCAAAATTGCGCTCCACCTGCTCGGAAAAGGCATGTATTTCTTTTACATACTCCGAAATCATGCTATCGATCGGCGCGAACAAGGTAGAGACAAACTGATCGGAAAGACCTTTGGCAAGATTTTGATTGAATTCACGGATGGTACGGGTCAAACGCTCACGCAAAACATCAACCCGTTGTTGGCAAACCGAAATGTTGGCAAGGGTACGCTCTTTTCTCGCCAGAACATTTTCCACCTGAACATAGTAACTGTCAAAGGCGCGAATATCTCTGCCACATTTTTTGCGCGTCAGCGAAAGATACAGCACAACACCCTCAACAGCCGCCACCAAAAACGCGGTAATGGCATACATGCGAATAACGGCACTGAACAGGCAAATGAAACCGCTCACCACCGACAGTCCGGCACCAATCCCCGCCAGAACGCCAATTGGCAAATCGTTGAGCACATAGAACAGGTGACTTTGCGCCTTATAATTGGCAAGATTGATGTTTTTGCGCTCACGAAGCTGTCGCTCCGCGCGAGAACAAAGAATTGCCAATACGACACCGAAAATTGCGGTAAACCCTACAAAAAAGGGCATAATAAATTCAAGTGATGTCATACCAGCCTCCGTCTTGCCACAAAGAGATACGTAGCAAATGCAAAGACGCCAAGCGCCAATGCACCCGAAACGATGGCAACAATGAAATTGGGGTTTTTAAAGCGGAAATTCACGGTCGTCATTTTAACAGGGGTCGGTTGGTCCGCAGTTGTGATCACAAACGCGTTCTCAATTTGGTTGCCATCCTTATCCAACGCCTTCAGCGTATGTTTCCCGTTTTTTGCCACGCGTACCTTTCCGCTCACCGGCTTGCCATCAAGCAAAACAGTCGCGTTCCAACCGGTAAAGTCGAAATCGTAGGGGGTTTTTTGCGCTAAGGAATCAAGATCCTGAATGGCAATGCGCAAAGACAAGGCTTCGTTATCCGGTATCACATTCAAATAAGTGCAAGCGGCCCCATCCAAGCGCACATCAAGCCGGTGGGTCCCTACCTCGGTAACGATATTGGAGCCGGGATTCAGGGTGCGGGTCTCATCTAAGGTGGCTGCAACCGTGTGATCATCAAAGGTGCCCACAATCACATCCAGAGCGTGACCGTGTTCCGCATCAAAAATCTCAACGGCATGAACCGCCTTTACATAAATGACGTAAACAAACGCGTAATTGTTACGGCCTGTTTTATCATGACCGTTTACCGTTAGAATAAATCTGCCCAGCTTTCGGATTTGCTCACCGGACTGAATCGGTTGCGCAACATCCAGATTCTCCTGGTATGCCATGCTACGCGCGTTATCGCAAGTAATGACCGGATACTCGGTAAACACCTGCCCGTCTGTTACATTGACATTCGGCAGCAGCTTGACCGTGTAGACCAGTTGCTGCGTTTGGTTTGCCAGATTGGTCAAAAGCAGCTCATATTCCCCCGCGCTTCTCATTTCAAAGCCGGGCTCCACTTGCTGTCCGTTCACCTTCAATGAGGTCTTGGTCGCGTCAAAGTCCAAAGTACACGCTCCCGGAATATCGGCACCAGTGGTCAGTCTGACCTTTGGGGTCTCCCCCCCCTCGGTCTCCGGGATCAATTGATAATAGATGCGATTCCAATCCACAACAGCCTCGGTCTCAGATGCGCCAACCGGCAAGACCATCGTAAAACAAGACATCAATAGGATCAGCAACATCCCTATGGAAAGCAGTCGTTTCATCTCTCACTCCTGAAAAGATAAGATTCGATCCATCTCGCATATTGCATAAGAAAGGCTCGTGATACCTCTATAGTTTAGCATATATATAACAAAAAGTCAATCCGATTTACAAAAACTTTATAGTTGCAATAAAGACCCGAGCCGCCTTCGCCACAAAAGGGCGGTCCGCCCCACGCGCGGGTAAGCAAAAAATGGGGTCCGCGCGTGGCTCGCGCGGACCCGGGATTGCTCATTTTCCGGTACCGTCTATGCGGTTATCGGGTGGACGGTTGGTGATCAGCTTTCCGTAAAAGTATTTGTGATAACGGCCGTAGGCGCTGGCAAGTGTGTGCGTTTCGGGCGTGAAGCGGCCTTCGAGAGGGGCGTCAAGAGCGGCATCCCGCAACGGAAGCTCGATGCCACGGAAGGTATATCTGGCCGCCGTCGCGCACACGCGCTCGATGGCAAGGCCCGCAAGGGCTTGCGGATCGGTGACATAACAGGCAAAAACGCTATCGGCGTTTGTGGCATTCCCCCGATACGTAAAATTGCGTATCAGTACGTTTTCGGCCACAAAATTGCCGTTGAAGGCAAGGCCGATCTCGCAGCGCTCCTGCGCCACCACGTTCTCTACCGTGAGATCGCGGCAGCAACCCGAGAAGCTGATCGCCTTTTGCGCGTGGGTGAAGATATTTTGGAGCAGGATATTTCGGAAATCGCCCATGGCAGAGGGGTGATCCCTGAGCAGATAGGGGTCAGTGGTGCCCACCATCACCGCAGCGCCGGAAATCGTCTCGCCGGTATCCTTGACATCGCGCACGGTGACATTGTACAGCCTTGCCCCTTGGGCGTTAAGCAGGCGCACAATGCCGCAGCCATGGGTGGAGGATGTGACATTTTGCACGGTTACGTCGTGAATATCAACCGACTTCCCCTCCACCAAAAGTAATTGCTCGGCGGTTTTCTCGGCAGGCAGGGCGGTCAAGGCCACGGTATCATCTCCCGTGATGCCGGTAATGTTCTCCACCGTGATGTATTCGCACCCGATGCGAAGATCGATGCCGTCCTGGTTTTCGAGATTGCCCCGCATGCGAAAATCCAGCTCGGATGCCCTGCCCCAGCGGCAAAACATAAAGCAGACCGCCCAATAGCGGCACTCGGTAAAGCGAATGTTACGCACCTCAAAGTGGCGGACGTTGTGCAAAAAGACCGTCAGATTGACGTACATCACGGGGTAACGCTGCGGATCCTCCCGATGTAGCTGCTCGCAAAGGCCGTTCGGCTCTCCGCCGTCCAGTAGCGCGTTCCCCTCTCCGATCAGCCGGATGTCGTGCTGCTCCCCCGCAAGGGTGTTGCCAAGGGGCGTCCAGGCGTTTTGGTTGCGGAACATATTTTCGCGCACACCGTCGGCCATGCGCAAATGGCAATCGCGCAGGATCACGGTCATGTCGGAGGGGAGCAAAATGCATTTGTCAATGCTCCAGATCCGACGGCCGTCAGCGGTCAGATGGGGAATGATTACCCGTCCCTCACCGCTCTCGGCGGCAAAATCCACGGCGGCCTGAATGGTGGCCGCGTCGCTTTCACGGTAAAAGCGAGGCTCGTTTGCGTAAATACTCATAGAAGCATCCTCCGGATCTTGGTTTGGTAACTTTATTATAGAACGGCGATCCGCTTTTTTCAAGGTATTGCGCGCAGAAAAATTTTTCCGTTTTGATTCTCAAAAAACCTCAAAAAAAATTTTGAAAACCCCTTGACAGACAGAATTCTTTGTGCTATAATACACAAGTCGCAAAAATCTGGGTGTGGCGCAGTTGGTAGCGCGCTACCTTGGGGTGGTAGAGGCCGCACGTTCAAGTCGTGTCACTCAGACCAGCATAAAACGTTGTTTTATGTACGACCGCGGGTATGGCGCTCAGCGTTGACGCTCGCCTCGGAGACACCGCTCCGTGTAAAAATAAATCGGTGAAATGCGGGTATACGGCGGTCCATTCCGCCACACCCGCAAAAAACATGCGGGTATGGCGGAATTGGCAGACGTGCTAGATTCAGGTAGCGTCTCCTCTGTGAAAACCATCACGGATTGACGCCCCGCCTCGGAGTTCACCGCTCCGTGTAAAAATTAAATGGTGAAATGCGGGTATGGCGGAATTGGCAGACGCGCTAGATTCAGGTTCTAGTGGGGGCAACTTCGTGGAGGTTCAAGTCCTCTTACCCGCACCACAAAAAACAAGGGCATCGCTTTATGCGGTGCCCTTATTTTTTGCTTGTGTGGATAATTGGCTCGCAGAATATTACCAACGCCACAGGCGTTGGGGAAACATTTGGCGATTTGCGAGAGCAAATGACGGACTGTGTCCGTCAAGACAAACTTGCCGCCGAGCAAAGCGAAACAGATTCAATTTGTCCTTTTACCCCCCCCCAAAAAAATCAGGAATGTAAGCACCTTCCTGATTTTTTCGGAAGCACTTGATTTATAAGGCTGTTTTATGGCTTCAGGAACAGGATATGCGTTACAGTATTTAAGCATAAGTTATTGACTTTGGACGAATTACAGTATATAATTATGATGCATAATTAGTGTTGGAGGCAAGTATATGTTTGAACAAACAAAAGCACTATGCCGTCATTTTTTGGATATGGGCATCCCAGGCTTCGATCTGATCGTTTATAAAGATGGCGAGTGTGTCCTGCGTTACATGGGTGGCTATGCCGACACCGAAAACAAGATCCCCATAAGAGGAAAAGAAAAATATCACATATATTCCTGTTCCAAACTGATAACCTGTGCGGCAGCGATGCAGTTATGGGAGAAAGGAATTTTCTCGCTCGAGGATAACCTGTCCGATTACCTCCCCGCCTTTGCGGAAATGACAGTAAAGACAGAGGACGGCGTTCGAAAAGCGAAAAATCCCATCAAAATTCAAGATCTCTTTCAGATGACATCAGGCATGGGTTACAGTATGCATACCCCACAGCTTGAAGAATATTACAGCATCCCGGGCAACAACTGTCCCACAGTAGAGACAGTCAATATGTTTGCCAAAAACCCGCTCGAATTTGAGCCGGGAGAGGGATGGAAATACAGCTTTGCTCACGACGTACTTGGGGCGCTTGTAGAGGTACTGTCAGGCGAAAAGTTTGAAAACTATGTCAAAGCGCATATCTTTGATCCTCTTGGCATGGAGCATTCGACCTTCCTGCATCCCCTTGAGGATTGGGAGGGCTTTGCAAAGCAATACCGCTACAATTCGGAAACGGGTCAATTTTTGCCTGCATGGCGTTTCTGGTGCCATCTTGGGAAAGAATTTGCAGGCGGTGGAGGCGGTTGTATTTCTACGGTAGAAGACTACATCAAATTTCTTGAGGCACTGCGTGTCGGTGACGTGATCTTAAAAAAAGAGACGATTTACCTAATGGCAACTAATCGTCTCACGGAGCAACAGCGGGCGATGTACAACAAGACATCTCACAGTGGAGGTTACGGTCTGGGAATGCGCACACCATATCATGATCCCGCACAAACGGATTTCGGATGGGGCGGTGCCGCTGGTGCCTATGCCTCTGTGGATCCGGTAAACAATGTCTCATTCTATTATTCACAGCACGTGCTGAATTCACCAAACCGCCACCTGCGTAAGTGGCTCTATAAAACTATACGCGCTGATCTGCTTGATGAAAAAGTAAATGTTCCGCTTAAGACGATTGACGATAATCCAAAATTAACATACTAATCAAAGCCTCTGCATTGATTAAAAAGCTTTCGCAGAGGTGTCGTTACCAACAGGTTCTAGTGGGGGCAACTTCGTGGAGGTTCAAGTCCTCTTACCCGCACCACAAGAAAATACTCTTGGAGCACGCAAAGCGTGCGTGTTGGAGAGTTCAAGTCCGCACTTGGCGCCACTGAAAGCCTTGAAAGCACTACGTTTTCGAGGCTTTTCTCTTTTGAAAATCGTTGTTGACAAGCGCACAATTAGTTCTTGATTTTTTCACGAATCAATGTTATAATTTTAAAAGTTATATTTTCGAGGAGAAATATATGAACAATTTGTCTATCGATTTTACTCGCTCTTTAGGAAAAATCAAACCCATGCACGCCATAAACAATGTTCAGACAGTTCCCTATGACTTTTACGGTGGACTTGACCGACTTGCAAAGGCAAATGTTCCTTATGCCCGTTTGCACGATACGGGATATTATTCGTCTATTACGCCTCTTGTGGATACAGCCGATATTTTTCCGAATTTTGATGCCGACGAAAACGATCCTTGTTCCTATGATTTTTCATTCACCGACGTCCTTCTTTCGGAAATGTGCAAAAAAGGTATCAAGCCGTTTTACCGTCTTGGCGCGACAATTGAAAATTTCCACCAAATAAAGGCATATCACATCTATCCGCCAAAGGATTTTTCAAAATGGGCGCGTATTTGCGAGCATATTATCATGCATTACAATGAAGGTTGGGCCAACGGATTTCACATGGATATTGAGTATTGGGAGATCTGGAATGAACCCGATAACGGGCATACTATCGAAGAAAATGCTTGTTGGCACGGTACCAAAGAAGAATTTTTTGAGCTGTACCGTATCGCCTCTATCTATTTGAAAGAAAAATTCCCTCATCTGAAAATCGGCGGATATGCATCCAGCGGATTCTACGCTTTGACCAATACTTTTATCAAAGCGGCAAATTCTTCTCCGAGAAAAGAATATTTTCTCGAGTTTTTTGAAGAGTTTCTGGATCATTCCCGCAAGAACGGTTGCGTGATCGATTTCTTCTCGTGGCATAGCTACACAAGCATTGAAAAAAACGTGATCTACGCGCAACACATAAGAGATCGACTTGATGCATACGGATTTACCGATTGCGAAGTCTTTCTCAACGAATGGAATCCAGAATACAAAAATCGAGGCAAGACTCGTGATGCCGCCGATGTTTTGGCTATGATGATCGCAATGCAGAACACCCCTACCGATATGTGTATGTATTATGACGCAGCGGAACGTTCACAGTATTGCGGAATATTCGATCCCATCACACACGGCGTATTTAAGACTTATTATGCTTTCTTCATTTTTGGACAAATGTATGCAATGGGTGAGCAATGCTTCTGTCGATCAAACGATAAAGACGTTTTCGTTATAGCGGCAAAAGGAACTGACAAAAAAGCGTTTGCTATTGTAAATGACAGTGAAAATAGAAAAATAGTAGAGCTTTCCGTCAACGGAGCAGATCTTTCCTGCGGAAAAGTAATGGCTACAGATTCTACGCATACATTTGATGAAGTCAAGCCTCTTGATAAAAAAATTATATTGCCGCCATTTTCTATTCGCTACGTAGAATTTGAATCTATATAGTTTTTCACCGAGGTAACGTTATCATCAGGTTCTAGTCGGGGTCCTCGGTGAGGGTTCAAGTCCTCTTACCAGCACCCAAAAACAAAAGGAGTGCCGAGATCACAACTAAAAAACGCATACAAATGAAATTCGATAGAATTTCTACCGAAAAGCCGCTTGGCCATCACTTTTTTGATGGCCAAGCGGCTTTGTTCTATGCTTTTTCGTGTGTTTCTCGTTCGGCGCTCATGTAAAGCCCCATCGTTTAAAGCAAAGCTCTCTTTTGTCTATATGCGGTTGGCGTATATCCCGTATATTTTCTAAAGGCGGTGCAAAATTGAGACTTGCTGTAAAAGCCCGATTCGCTTGCCACCGAATTTATAGAAAGAGTTGTTTCCTTTAGCAATCGCTTGGCAATACGCATCCTTTCAAGTATAACAGCCTGATGAATCGTGATACCTGTACTGTTTTTAAACACGCGGTTCAGGTAAAAGGAGTGGTATCCGAATGTATCTGAGATTCGAGAATTACTAATATCCTGGTCATAATTTTGCTGAATATAGAGTGTTATTTTTTGAACGATTTCGGGGAGCTCGGGCCCTTTGGTGCTTGCGCTTTGCGCGATATAACAGAGCATATCCTTGATCATTGCCGAGGTAAAAGCATCCGAGATCGGGGTGGGATAACAATAGTGAAGCAGACACTCCTGCATTTTGTGTTCGATCTCAAAGGCATTTTCAATCAAAACAAGCTCTTTGAGCTCACTGGGCGGATCGTTTTCAAACACCAATTCTTTCTGAAAAGCTGCTACGCTTTTTGAGGGCGTCATTGGTGTTTTTTTGTTTGATTGATCTCGTGTCATATCAAAATTTAAAACGATCACCTTGACCTTGCCGTCAAAGTAATAGGGGGTTCCGGGTCTAAAATAGAGCAGCATCCCCGCCGAAACAGGAACGCTCCTGTCGGAAAGAACGAGGGTGGCGTTCCCTTCTATCATGTAAAAAAGGCGGTAATCATAGGAGCAGCTTAAAGGCGCGCTGGACATGACCGAGGGCTGTAGCGCCGCGTAGCGCATAAAAGGATTTACATCACAAAGCTTCATTTATTACCTCTCAAGTTTGTTTTTGAAACCTTTCAGTTTGTTTTTTATATTGATTATAGCATAAAAAAGATGTATAATCAATGTGTACCAGAAAACTTTTATCTTGCTTTTGATCAGTCTGCTTGCGACAGTAAAAAACAGAGGGAGGCGTTTTTTTGAAATATATCGTCGGGTATCCGATAGCGGAAAACGAATTTTTTTTGAACACGATCGTCCAAAACAAAGAAAGCATTTCCGAGGTATATTTTTCATGGGGAGATATTCCAAACGGAAGGAGCATGTTGGAAACAAATCAGTGCGCTACGCCCTTTGCGCTTCAGCAACGTCAGCTCAAAGATCTGAAACGTCTTTCGGACGAGGGCTTGCGCTTCAATCTGCTTTTTAACGCTAATTGTTATGGTAAAGACAGTCAATCGAGAGCCTTTTTCAACAAGATAGGTAACCTTACCGATTACGTGAGAAACGAACTGGGGCTTTCCTCTGTTACCACATCTTCCCTTTTAATAGCGAAGTTTATAAAAGAAAACTTCGAGGGAATAGACGTCAGAGCGTCGGTAAATATGGAGATCGGAAGTATTGAGGGAATGTCATATGTTTCAAATTTCTTTGACAGCTTTTACGTAAAACGTGAGCTCAACAGAAATCTTCCGATGCTTTCTAAGCTTCGCCAATGGTGTGACGCGAACGGCAAGCAGTTGTATTTGCTTGCGAACAGCGGGTGCCTGAACAATTGCTCCGCGCACATCTTCCACGATAATCTCGTAGCGCATGAGGCGGAAATATCCGCTATGGATAACGGGTATCAGTTCAAGGGAATATGTTGGGATTTTCTATCCGACAGTAACAATTTTTACAAGTGGCTTCAGAGAACCAATTTTATCAGACCTGAGGATATAGCGCTTTATGATCATATAACTCCCGCGGTAAAACTTGCCACCCGAGTCAATTCCGCTCCTGTTCGTGTTCTCAACGCATACATAGAAAAGCGTTATCGGGGCTCGGTAATGGAGCTGTTGGAGCCTAATCATAGCGGGATATTTTACCCCCAATACATTGATAATTCAAATTTCAGAAAAGACTTTGCCACACACGTCATGAACTGTGATAAGCAGTGCGATAAATGCGATTTTTGCGCCGAAGTCATGAAACACGCTTGTATAAAACTTGCTGATGATCCTTCAGCAAAGGTATAAGAAAAGGAGTAGCGATATGTTGACAAGTGAAATGATCAAAAAGGTCGCGCTTGAGGCAGGCGCCGACGCCTGCGGTATTGCGCCGATCTCCCGCCTTGCGGGCGCGCCCGACGACATGAATCCCAAGTTCCTCTTTCCCGAAGCAAAGAGTGTGATCGGATTTGTTTTTCGCATCCCGCGCGGCGTGCAGCGCGGCATTGAGGAGGGCACCCAGTTCTATCAGTACCCCTCGATGGCCTACGGCGGCATCAACGAGATCTTTGCCCCCGCCGTGCTTTACCACGTGGGCAAGCTGATCGAGGACGAGGGCTACGAGGCCTTTGTTTACCGCAATACCGGCGCCCGGGGCAGCGTTTCGGATATGGACGGCAGCCCCGGAAATACCCTGTCGCCCGAGGAGCAGATCGAGATCAACGAGAATGCCAAGACCTCCACCGCCCATCACAGAAGCGTGCAGTTCACCCGCCCCACCAGAGAGGACAACGTAGCCCCCGACCTTCAGTTCCAATTCCGCCTTGTAGCGGTCGCTTGCGGCCTTGGCGAGATCGGCTGGAGCAAGATGCTACTGACCCCCCAGTTCGGCCCCTTGCAGCGTGTGGCCTTCCTCTTTACCGACGCCGAGCTGGAATACGACGAGATGTATCACGGCGAGCCCCTTTGCCGCAAATGCGGCGCTTGCGTGCGCGAGTGCCCCGGCGGCTGCATTCCCGCCATCAATTCCGGCAAGACGGTACGCGTGGAC
>SVQT01000030.1 GCA_015065215.1 Oscillospiraceae bacterium
TCATTAGTTCGTCCATCTGTGTGTCCTCTTGAAGAGCAGTCAATATAAGAACCATTGCATCCTTGTCCACTCCGAACAAGTCTAACCCATTCAACAAAAGTCGTTGCTTGCTTGTGAGCTCCATTACTTATTTCGCTCCTTATGTTTCTTATCAATAATCAAGGACAATTCTGCCCTTGGCTGCGGTCAGTAAGTGATTGAAGCATTCCTTGCGACAAGCCGTGAAATTCGCTCCACAATCGATTTTTCTTATCTTCTTGAGCATTTCCCTTAACTTGAAGAGAACCGCCACGATGTGCTTACAGTTGCCGAAATAGGGACATTCGCAAGCGATGTACGTTACCTTGCCGTCTTCATACTTGAAGTCGATCTCGTACCACTCCGAGCCAATGACATAAGCCTTGCCCATTCCGTTTTGAAGGGAGATGTATGCCACACGGTCGTGCTTGTAATAGTCCTTGCCCTTGAGCATTACGAGTTCGTCATCTATGAAACCCGATTCCTCAAAGGTAGCCAAGTCGATGTCGAGGTCGGCTTCGCCAATGCCCTCGTTGCCCTTGTATCTTTCGCCGATGTACATGGTGCAGAACTTTTCGGAGGTTAGGGTGCCGCCGAGCGAAACGATATCGTCTCCGATTTTCCTGTACTCCCCGGTCAGGTCTCGGTTGAGAACTGCCGTAACCCACTTCATCTCGAACTTGGGTGTCTTGAATGCCTTGAGTACCTTTGTGACCGTTCCAATCTGGTCTTCGAGCTTACCATCTACTGTTACGAGGTCTCCCACCTCAATGTTTTCTATTTTGCAAAGGTACGAGAGCTTGGAATCGTGCGAATCGAACTGTATCTCTACCAACCTCTTTGCGACTCTTTCTTCTTGCTTTTCTATGTTTTCCATTTTAGTCTCCTTTTGTTAATCGTCATCGAATATTTCATCGAGTATCATGAGCATTCCGATGTCTTCCCAAAAGTCGCTGTGTTCCTCATCCTTGGGAGGCATTTTCTTGCTTTCAATAATAGTTGCGTATTTGCGTTTGAACTCTCTTACCTTGGCACAATAGGGACAAGTGAGAGATTGCTTTTTAGGGTATGTTTTCTTGCATTTACGGCAAGTCCGCATCCCCTCTCGGAACATATCAAAAATCGGTTTTTTGCCTTGCATAGACTGCTTTATCGATATTGCTACGAGTATATAAATTGCTGTAATCGCTACGCCGAACAAGCCGACGGGCGGAAGAACGAAAAGGAATACGAGTGTCAATGCTCCAAAGAATGAAGCGAACACCGCCATGATTATAAACAGCACCTTTTTCGTTTTGCTATGCTTATTCATCGTTATCTCCGCTATATTGTTTCTGTATCGTTTCTGTGTATTCTTTTAGTTGATCTATAACCGAGTACGGTCCAACGACTTTGAGTCGTTCTCCAAAGGAACAGCACCACCCAAAGAACAGGGGGCTTACTTGTACCTCGGCGGTGAACCGTATCGTGTCATCACCAAGGGCGAGGATGCGTGTCTTTTCTCCGAAGAGGTCATAAACCGCATCTATCAAAGACCTGTTCATTTCAATTGTTACCTCGGTCGCTTCGCCAGAGAACATACCGAAGAGTTGTTTCTTATGCGTTGCAATGTCAAAGGCGAGCTCGTCCGGGGGCATCACCGCATGGTCTTCTACCATCTGCACCTGCTCCATTCGATCTATTCGGTAGTTGACCATTTTGTTGTATCGGTCATCATAGGTGACGAGGTAGTAGTGTCCGTCCGAGAAAACGGTTGCGTAGGGACTTACCACATAGTGATGTTTGTTATGGCGATAAACTCTCTTATGGTTCGTATCGTAGTCGAAGTAGTAGAAGATAATTTTCTGTCGGTTATTGATGGCAGTTACGATCTCGTTTACCGAGTAGTAGATGCTTTCGTTGCTGCTTTTGGTCGTATTGAACTGCACGATGTTTCTCTTGAGTACCAATCCCTTTTGGCTACCCGCAAGGTTGGCAATCTTGTCTACGAGTTCTTTAGTCTTTTTGTCGGTGATGAAACTCGCTGCCTGAATCGCATCCAAGAGGATATGAAGTTCCGCACTCGAAAAGCTGCGGTCTTCCACGTAGTATTTGTTGCTCCGTCCTCGGCGAGAGAGTATCTCGTATCCACATTCGTTGAGGAGCTTGATGTCATCGTATATCGTGGTTCGGTGGGAGTCAATTCCGCACTCGGAGAGTCGAGCAATAATCTCCTCCGTTCCCATTGGATGGTCTTCATCCGTCTCGGCTTGGAGCATCTCCCAAATCTTGAGGAGTCTAATTTTGTTGAGTTTTTCGTTTTTCATTGTTCGTCCTCCTTATACTGCCAATGCTTCGATTGCATGGAATTGGCGAGCTTTTTCTTCCTTGATTGCTTGTCTTACGAGCAGTTCCTCGTATTGTGTTCGGAACTCATCGGTCATTTTGTAAACCACGATGCCTGCTCGGAATGTTCCGTCATTGTTTTTCCTGAATCGTAGGCGAATAAAGAATTCGTCACCGCAGGAGCATTTTGCTATGGTCGCAAACTTGTCGCCGTTTTGCCGTACCCATTCACCACAGTAAACGGTTTCACCGCATTCATTGCAAACAAAAGCATTCAATTCAGGGGCTCTCATAGCATCGATTCGTTTGCCATAGCTCTTTCGAGTGTTTGCCGTAGCCACCTCGCCATCATCCTTTTTTCTCGGTTTCTTGAATGAGTCGTACATTTCAAAGCCGAGTGCCATGTCAAGGCAACGGCAGATTTGGGCGGTGTTTCGTGCATCATTCAGGGCATCGTGCGCTTCGGCTGCATCGAGGTTTAATCTCTCCATTGCCTCTCGGAGAGATGCCTGACGGTCTTCCTTGGAGATTTGGTTATTGTACATCGGCTGTAGGTTGAATGCTTGAGGTAGCCACGAGGTGTCGAGTTCGTGGATTGCCATATTGTCTTGGAGCATTCCTATGTCATCCCAACCCCACGTTATGAATACAAAGTCCGATCCGCACCATTTTTTGAAATGCGTGAGTGCTTGCCTAAAGGGAAAACCATACTGCAAGTCATCGGTATAAATATGGGTTAGTTTTGCTACTTTGGAGTGCATCCGCGTATAGAATTGTGGCTGTACCATAATCTTGAAAGTATCCACCACTTCAAACTCTTCATTGAGCTTTGCCGCTCCAATTTGAACAATCTCTCCTGTGAGTTTGATTGGCTTTCTTATCATGTATTTAGGTGCATAGGGTTGATTCCATTCCAAGTCCAAAACTATGTGCGTCATCTCGGTACTCCTTCCATTTTATGCTACTATTATACCACACTTTTTTCCGTTTGTAAAGGTTGAGTTGTCGGTTTACCGCTACATCTTGCAGTTTGTTGTCGGTTTTTCGCAACAATTAAATAACGAGGACGGTCCGATTGCTCGAACCGCCCCCGGCTGACTAATCAGCGGTTATTGGTATCAGTCTTCGTTGTCCTCCTTCGTTCCTTTTCCACCGTACTCGGTTGCACGAGTGAGGTCGTAAACGATGGCATTTTCCTCGGCTACGAAGATGCCCGGCACTTTATGAGTGAACTCGCTGTCTTGCCATGCCATAAGACGCACGATTGCAGAGTGTGCAGGTTTGAATGCCACGTTGATGACCGCTCTCTTTCCCGATGTCGAGGGCTTCGAGAAGAACTTTGCCGCGTCCTCATCATCAGCTGCACAGGGGGTAATCGCAAAGCTCTTCGTGTCTGCGTTCATCCAAAACTTGATGAATTGAGGGTTGCCAAGCTCTGTGGCGGTGTCTGCGTTGAACTTGAAATACTTGGGGGTGATGGAGACCGTAGACTCCGATGCGTTGCCTAAAACCTTAATAACCTTAAAACCTTTTAACATGATTGAATTCTCCTTGATTTTTAAATTTTACATATTTTTTTGAGATGCTCGATATCGATGAGTTCGACTGATGCGGGGATTGGCACAAATCCCGCAAGAGCGCCTTTTCGTATCGGCTTGTATTTGATTTTCTCTGGTCTTTCCTTTGCGGGATGAGACCTATTGCCACCGTTTCGGAATCGCTCCTGTACCTTGAGAAAGCATTCTCTTGTAACGATGGCGGGGTGGTAGTCCCTGATGATGTACTGTGCTGCGTGTCCTCGGTTCTTTATTACTCGGTGGTTTTCCGTGAACATATCAAGGGTCACCGTCTTTTGCATTCGCATCTCCCCACAGTATTTTTCGTTATGGAGCATTCCCGCGATTGTGCCGGGATTCCATACTGCCAACCCTGTGGGGGTCGGTACACCTTGGGCGGTCAGAGCCGCCGCTATTTCCTTTGTGCTTTTGCCTTGCAGATATGCCTCGAACATGAACCGAATGAATACCGCTTCCTCTTCGATGATGATGGTGTTGCCTTCTTCATCGTATCCGTAGCCCATAACAGCCCACATATTGTTTACGGGGATTCCTTTCTTGAATCGCCGTCTGTATGACCATTTGAGAGCTTCGGATTTTTGCTCCGATTCGCCCTGTGCGACCGTACTCAAAAGGGTGAGCATTGTCTCGCTCATGGAGTCGAGAGTGTTGTATCCGTTCATCTCAAAGTACACCCCCACGGGAGGCTTTAATGCTTTGAGCAATCTCACGTAGTGAATACAGTCCAAGGTGTTTCGTGCAAATCGGCTGATGGATTTTGTGATGATGAGGTCTATTTTGCCCGCCTTGCAATCCTCAATCATTTCGAGAAATCTTTTGCGGTGTGCGGTCGATGTACCTGATATACCACGGTCGGCATAGACATCTACGAATTCCCAATTTTCGTGTTTCTTGATGAACTCCACGTAGTTCTCGACTTGGAGGACATAACTCGACTCTTGGGATTCCTCCTCGGTGCTTACTCGACAGTAGGCTGCGACCCTCAATATCTTGTTCGTGTTGTCGAACACGAATTCTTCCTTTGGGGGTATTACCTCGATCTCGTAATTCCTCTCGGAGTATGCCTTTTGTATTCGTTCAGCGGAAGCAGAACCTTTATGTTTTCGTCTGCGCTGTTGCAATAAAATCACCCCCTCTCCCACCCAAGATTTGAGTCGCCTTTGCTCCGAGTGAGGTAAGATGAGGGTTAAATATTCGCCGTGATATTAGTGCCATCTATCGCTCATTTTTCGTATGAGTCAGTTGCCGAATTTCCCTCCGTAATAGCATACCACATTGGCTGTGGGCTTTCTACCGATTCCGTGTTAATATAGACGATTTTTGCTTTATTTTCTTCGATATGTTCACTGTACTGCTGTATTTTGTACTTTCGAGTTTCGCTCAAAACTCACTTTTGTCCCAAGGTATTTTAGGGAAGTGAGGGCAAAAAAATAAAGGCTCTCTCGGTCGATGATGACCGAAAAAGCCTTATTTTATGGGGAAACCCCCTTATTTTGCTTGTTTTAAGCCTTATTCCGTGTGAGACAAACCAAGCTTTCGACATGCCCCGTTCTGGGAAACAGATCCACCGGCGTAACAGCCCCGATCTCGTATCCCCGCGCACGAAGGATGGCACAATCTCTTGCCAGCGTATCGGGGCCGCAGGAGACGTAGACGATGCGAGGCACCTTGCGTGCGGCGAGGAACTCCAGCAGCTGACGGTCGCAGCCCTTGCGAGGCGGATCCAGGATCACCACGTCGGGGCGCAAGGGGCCGCGCTCTGCCTCCACGGGGGCAAGCAGCCCCTCCGCATTGGCGGCATCACCGCAATAAAAGTGGGCGTTTTCGATACCGTTCAAGGCTTTATTCACGTTGGCGCACTCCACGGCGGCGGGCACGATCTCAATGCCGATGACCTCCGTCGCCCGCTCTGCCATCGAAAGGCCGATGGTGCCGGCACCGCAGTACAGATCCAGCAAAAGGCCCTTACCGTCAAGGCCAGTGCGCGCGGCGGCCAAACGGTAAAGCAGCTCCGCCGCATCATGATTGACCTGATAAAAGGATGCCGGCGCAATGCGGAACCGCTTGCCGCACAGCACGTCCTCTATGTAGGGCTTGCCGTAAAGGGTGCGATAGCGCTCCCCCAACACCACATTGGTACGGCGGGTGTTTTCATTGATCATCACCGAGGTCACCTGAGGGAATTTTTGCAGAAGGGCATCAACAAACTCCTTTTCTTTGGGTAAAAACTTGCTATTGATAACAGGGCAAACCATCAGCTCCCCTGTTCCGACCCCTTGACGCAGGTAGAGATGACGGATCACGCCCTTCCCCGTCTCCTCATCATAGGGCAAAACACCGCATTCGGTGTAAAAAGTGCAGAACGTGTCAAGAATTTCGCCAAAAACGGTCGGCAAAAGCGAACAATCATTACAGGGAACTACCTTGTGCGTTTTCTGGGCGTAAAAACCGCCAAAAAGGCCGTTTTTACCACCCGTTATGGGGTATTCCGCCTTGTTGCGATACCCTTTTGTCACGCCCGTGGTCTGTACCACCTCTACCGTGACATCGGCCAGTCCCGCCTTGCGGAACATCTGCAAAACCAGCTCACGCTTTAGCTCCAGCTCCTTTTCATAAGTCAGATAGCGATAGACGCACCCACCGCAAGAGGCGGGTGCGCCACAATAACCGTCGGCACGATGGGCGGAAGGGGTCACCACCGCCAACACCTTGCCCACGGCAAAGGTCTTATTCACTTTGATCATCATGGCTTTAACGGTATCTCCCGCCACGGCACCCGCCAAAAAGACCGCTCTGCCATCCGGGGCATGGGCAACGCCGCACCCCAGGTTATTCAAGTCGGTCACCTCTAACAAAAGCTCGGCTCCCTTTTGCAGATCAGGCATAAAATTCCGCTCCGTTTTCCAGACACAGCGCGGCAAGAGAGCCACCTCGCAGCACGCCGCAGTCAATACGAATGATCTTCTCTTCATGCTCAATTTTACCGCTTTCGGTAGGGGTATGGCCTACAACCAGAGTGCGATCAGCAAAAAAACTGGCGCCGGTGGGGGCAGGAGAAAAGAAATCCTCCGGCTCGTAATCGTCAAGGGCGGTATCGGGATCAAAATTCGCGATGCCCGCATGAACCAGCACAAATTTTTTGCCCTTGGCCTCTACCTCCTCAAACAGCACAAACTCGGAAAGATAATCCAACACGCCCTCGCGCATATCGTTATCCAGCGCGCGGAAGCCATCCAGGGTGGGCTTGCCGCCATCGCTTGCCCAAGCGGTCATTTCGGCGGCAAATTCGGGGTCGGGCATCGACCCTTCCTTGAGCATTTTATCAAAACCGGCGAGCATCCGCAACGCCAACAGCTCACGCTCGCCCGCCACGGGATAGACATTGACACGCATACTCATATCGGTCAGCACTTCCATGCTCTGCTCACCATAATCTACCACGTCACCCAGCACATACAGAACATCTTCTTCTTTCAAATTGATTTTTTGGAGTAAAGCGCTATACCGCTCCCAATCTCCGTAGATACCGGCTGTTACATAGGTCATTTTTTTCTCTCCTTTATTTTGTTACCATTTGAATGGTGGGCTTTACATCTATTTCAACAAAAACAGTGGGGTCGGCGGCTTTTACAAGCGCCGCTAATTTGTGACAAACTGCCACTTCGGTAGCAAAGTGCCCCGCCTCAATAAGGGCAATGCCCTCCTCAGCGCCATCCAACATCCGATGGTAGCCAATGCGGCCGGCCACCAAAAGATCAGCACCTGCGGCAAAGGCGGCATCCACAAAATCGCCACCCTCTCCGCCGAGAACGGCCACCTTTTTTATTTTGCCCGTCCCGACAAGCAAAACCGCGGGAGTATTCAACTTTTCGCATACCGTCCTGGCATATTTGCTCACTTCCACGCCTTCTGGCAGATCACCAACACGCCCCAATTCCTCTCCCACAGGGCCAAATGGCACCGTGTTGGCAAGGCCTAAGATTTCAGCTAAAATATCATTAACACCACCCACAGCGGCATCCAAACGGGTATGGAAGCTCATTGCCGCCACTTCCCCCCCTACAAGCCGCAAAAGCTTGCGGGAAACGGTATGTGCGGGCGTCAGCTCCTTGATGCCGCGAAAAAGTAGTGGATGGTGGGTAAGCAATAGATCGAATTTTTCCTCTACCGCTCTTTTCACCACACGCTCGGTGGCATCCAACGCCACCAAAACGCGCTGTACCGGGTGATCCGGCTGCGCGGCGCAGGCAATGCCGTCATTATCCCAATCGGCGGAAAGCGCCCGAGGGGCAAACGCGGAAATATATTGATGCAGTTCGGTTACGGTCATAGGGTTCTCCTTTCGGGTGGTGCTATATGCAAGAAAGGTCGGACCGCTTTCACGAGTCCGACCAAATTCTTATTGTGCAGACAAGAACTCGTTCAGTTTGCGAACCAACTCGTCGGCATTGGTACCGTGAACGGCACAGGCATCGGCGATCGACTCACCGCGGGAAGCGGGACAGCCGAGACAATGCATACCGATCTCGAAGAAAAATTTTGCGGTGCCGGCATTATAATCCAACACATCACCGATAATACTTTCTTTGGTAACCTGCATGAGTAAAATCCTCCTTTGCGTGGGATAACATTATTATACCTTTTTTTTCGTCTTTTGTCAACAAGCCCTTTACTCTTTTCCAAAAATCTGCTATACTAAATATAGAGCTCAAAGGCCCAGCTCGTTAAGCAATGCCTGTTTGGGGCGATACCCCAATGCCGTAGCCGCGATCTGTCCATCCTTGATCAACGCGACAAAGGGGATAGATACAATGCCAAAGCGCTTTGCCAGCTCGCCCTCTTCATCTACGTTGACCTTGCCCACCAAAATCTCAGGATGCTCCGCGGCAATCTCTTCAATGGCAGGGGCAATCATGCGGCAAGGGCCACACCAATCAGCATAAAAATCAAGCAGAACCGGCTTTTCGCCTCGGATCAGTTCTTCAAATCTTGCGGCAGTTATTTTTTCAATAGACATATTCTTTCTCCTTTCGCAATTCGGTATTACTTTATTATATTATATCCGATATTTCTCACAAAATCAAGATGGATGGTGAAAAAATGAAAATCAAGGAAAACCCAGATAAAGCAGTGGTAGAAACAATCAGACAGGGCCTTTTGATGACAGGCGGTTATTGCCCTTGTCGCTTAGAGCGCTCCCCCGAGACAAAATGCATGTGCGCCGAATTCAAAGCGCAGATCGCCGACCCCGACTTTGAGGGATTTTGCCACTGTTATCTTTACTACAAAGAAAAATAAAAGAAGTGAACGCTATGATCTGTAATGCAAAGGCCCTCTCTTTTCATACTGTCACCGTGGCCGATAAGGTGCCCTATCTTTCCTTGGCCATGGCAGAGCGCTCACCCAGCGCCGACCACGCCTTCGCTAACCTTTACCTTTGGAATGAGATCTATCATCAGGAGATCGCTTTCTGCGAAGAAAGGGCTCTCGTCCGCTTTCAAACAGACGGGCAATATCAATACCTCTACCCCATAGGAAAAGGACCGTTAAAGCCGGTGCTTGAGGCTATGCTTGCCGCAGACCCTCAATTACGCCTTTCCGCCGTGACAGAAGATGAGTTGTCTAATATTTTAGCTGATTTCCCTGACACGTTTGATGTTTTTGAGACAAGAGACATCGCGGATTATCTCTATTCAGCCAGATCGCTCGCCACGCTTTCCGGAAAGAAATTACACGGCAAGCGCAATCACATCAATGCCTTCACCGCCGCTAACGTATGGACAGTCAAGCCCCTGACGCCTGCCGACTTTGATGCCTGCCGCCACATTTTGGACATTTGGGCAACCTTACACGAAGGGAGTGCGGTACGCAATGAGCGCCTTGCCGCCGAGCGTGCCTTCGCCGCCTACGATGCCTTAGAGCTGTACGGCGCCTTGCTGATTGCCAACGAAACCCCCGTTGCCTTTACTGTCGGCAGCATGCTAACCGCCGATACCATGTGTGTGCATTTTGAAAAAGCGCTGCCGGATATACAAGGGGCTTATCCCATGATCAACCGGGAATTTGTACGCATGATGCAAACACAACACCCTTCACTGGCAACGGTAAACCGTGAGGACGATATGGGGATCGAAAATCTGCGCACCGCAAAGCTTTCCTACCGCCCAGAAAGGCTTTTGCGGAAGTTTAGTTTGAGAGTAAAATCGCGTTGACTTGCATTTTTTCTGTTTTTATGCTACAATTAATATACAAATCCTTACAAAAAGGAGGTTTTTATGAATATTACACTTTACGGTGCCGCCAGCGATCGCATTGACCGCGCCTATGTAGAGGGCGTTGAGGAGCTGGGCCGCGCCATTGCTAAGCGTGGACACACCATGGTATTTGGTGGAGGCGCCACCGGCCTGATGGGCGCCGCCGCCAGAGGCGTTGCCGCCGAACACGGTCACATTATTGGCGTAACCCCGCATTTCATGCACACACTCGAGCCAATCAGTGAGCTTTGCACCGAATTGATTGACACAGAGACCATGGCCGAGCGCAAGGATATTATGGAAGAAAAAGCGGATGCCTTTGTGATCGTTCCCGGTGGCATCGGCACCTTTGACGAATTCTTTCAGATTCTGACCTTAAAGGTGCTTGGCCGCCACAACAAGCCGATCATTCTTTATAATATCAAAGGCTTTTGGGACAATATGATTTCGGTGATCGGCACCGATTTGATCAAGGGCTTTATCAGCACCAAAACGGCAGACTGCTTTACGATTTGTGAGACCCCTGAATCGGTGTTCCACGAAATCGAGGCACCTGACCCTGATGACGATGTGAAGTAAAACACAAGGGACCGGCTTCCTTTAGGGCAAAACGAAAACACACGAAAGAAAAGGGGCCTTCTCAAACGCAAAACGTTTGAGAAGGCCCCTTTTCTTTTCCGCGGTAAGCTTTTATCTTCTCCGCTCGGCAATTTCACACAAAAGATCTGCCTTGAACTGATCCACGCCGACGGTGCCCTTGTCGCCATCCTTGCGGGAACGAACGGCAACAGTTCCTTCGTTCATCTCGTTATCGCCAATGATCAACATATAGGGCAGCTTTTCCAGCTGTGCGTTGCGGATCTTTTTACCAATGGTCTCGTTACGATCGTCCACTTCCACGCGGATGCCAGCGGTCTCCAGCTGTTTCTTCACATCATACGCGTAGTCAATATGCTCATCGCCAATGGGCAGCACTTTAACCTGTACCGGTGCCATCCAGGTGGGCAACGCACCGGCAAAACGCTCGATCAGATAAGCTAATGTGCGCTCGTAACAACCAAGGCTGGTGCGGTGGATAATATACGGACGCTTCAATTGGCCATCGCTATCAACATATTCCATGCCAAACTTTTCGGCAAGCAGCATATCAATCTGAATGGTGACGATGGTATCCTCTTTGCCAAACACATTCTTATACTGAATATCCAGCTTGGGGCCATAGAACGCGGCTTCGTCGATGCCGACCTCATATTGCAGTCCCAGCTTATCCAAAATATCCTTCATGACAGACTGGGCATGCTCCCACTGCTCGGGGGTACCCTCATATTTGATACCCGCACGTGCAGGATCCCACTGGGAGAAGCGGAAGGTGCAGTTTTCCAGCATACCAACCGTATCCAGCACATATTTGGCAAGCTCCAAACAACCGCGGAACTCCTCCTCCAATTGTTCGGGGCGCAAAATGAGATGCCCCTCAGAAATGGTGAACTGGCGCACACGAATGAGACCGTGCATCTCACCGCTATCCTCGTTACGGAACAGGGTGGAGGTCTCGCCAAGACGCATCGGGAGATCACGGTAAGAGCGCTTTTTATTCAGGAACACCTGATACTGGAAGGGACAGGTCATGGGGCGGAGCGCAAAACACTCTTTGGTTTCATCATCGGCATCGCCCAAAATAAACATGCCGTCACGGTAATGATCCCAGTGACCGGAAATACGGTAAAGATCTCTCTTGGCCATCAAGGGGGTCTTGGTCAGTAAATAGCCGCGCTTTTGCTCCTCATCCTCAATCCATCGTTGCAAAGTCTGAATAACACGCGCGCCCTTGGGCAGCATCACAGGCAGACCTTGACCGATTACGTCAACGGTGGTGAAATATTCGAGCTCACGGCCAAGCTTGTTGTGGTCACGCTTGCGTGCCTCTTCCAAAGCCTCCAGATGCGCCTTCAGCTCGTCCTTGGAGGGGAAGGCGGTGCCATAGACACGCTGGAGCATCTTGTTTTTCTGATCGCCTTTCCAATAAGCGCCGGTGCATTGGGTCAGCTTAAAGGCCTTGACCGCACCGGTAGAAAACAGGTGAGGACCGGCACAAAGATCGGTAAATTCGCCCTGCTCATAAAAGCTGATCACCGCGTCGGCGGGCAGCTCCTCAATCAGCTGCACCTTATAAGGCTCGCCCTTTTCCTCCATGAGCTTGATCGCCTCGGCACGGGGCAATTCAAAACGGCGGATGAGATGGTTTTCTTTGACAATTTTTTTCATTTCACTCTCGATGGCGGCAAGCACATCGGGGCCAAAAGAAATCTCACTGTCAAAATCATAGTAGAAGCCGTCCTCAATCGCGGGGCCGATGGTCAGCTTGACCTCGGGGTAAAGGCGCTTGACCGCTTGAGCCAGGATGTGCGAGGCGGTGTGGCGGAAAACCTGTCTGCCCTCTGCGTCGGCAAAGGTCAACAGCTGAACCTGGGCATCCGCCTCCAACAAATGTGTCATGCCAACCACCGTGCCGTTTACCTTAGCGGCGATATGGGCGCGGCTGACCAGCTCTGCCTCTTTGGCGGCATCAAACACAGAGAGCGGAGCCGCAAAGCTCATCTCTTTTTCGGCAAATTTTACTTTGAACATATCAAAACACTCCTTTGAGATAATTTACATCAAAAAACACCCCAAACGGCCCTTGGCCGTTCGGGGTGTGGAAAAATCCGCACGGTTCCACCCGAGCTTTTCACTTTGAAAACTATGATAGCTGACAGCCGGGTGGTATCTCAGCGGGCCGGCGAAGGACTTGCACCAACCGTCCTCTCTCTTGACGCCATACACCGCAGGACATATCCCTGCCATAAAACCCTGATCGGCTCAGGGCGTTTTAAAATACACGTTTTTTGCGGCGATTGTACTCGCTTGTGGGATTGAGAAAGTTTCTCCAATCCAAGTCACCCCGATCCAAAGCGGTAATCAACGCTTCCGCCGTCGCGATATTGGTTGCCACGGGAATGTTGTGACGGTCACAGGTCAGCAACAGCTCGTTTTCTTCTTCTTTATAAGAAGCGTTGGGACGGGTATCGCGAAAGAAGAGTAAAATATCAATCTCGTCATAAGCCACACGGGTAGCGATCTGTTGCTCACCGCCCTGCTCACCGGTCAAAAAACGCTCGATTTTAAGACCCGTAGCCTCTGAGATGTACTTAGCGGTAATATTGGTAGCGCACAGATTGTGTTTGCTTAAAATACCGCAATACGCAATACAAAATTGGGTCATAAGTTCTTTTTTTGTGTCAGCCGCGATAATGGCAATTTCCATTCTGTGCACCTTCTTTCTATTGTCGTTGCATAGGATAACAAGTATATCATTACCCTTTCTAACATATTATATCATAAAAAACATCAAAATGTCAATGCCTTTTTGATAAGGAAAATCGCCCTTTCTAAGCCGAAAGGGCGATTTTTTCATTATTTTCTGGCAATATCCACAATCACGGGACAGTGATCCGAGCCCTGCACCGTCAAAGGATCCGCCACGATCAGATGACGCAAAACGCTTGCCACGTCCTCCGAAACGAACAGATGGTCGATGGGCAAGACCGTGGCACTGGGCGCCTTTCCGTAATCGTGATAGGAGGCACCGCTGCTGATCATGCCATCGGGGGCCATTACAATGGCATCCGACAGCACCGCATGGTTTTCCATGGTTTTCATAGAATCCTCGGTAGATTTGGCGTTCATATCACCGCCCACAACAGTCAGGATCCCCGGATATTTGGCGCGCATGGCGTCAACCTCCTTCAAGATCTCCTGCGTTGCCCCGTTGCGCCACGCGGCGCCCAAGACGTTGTCGGTGCCGGAATACATCATATATGCGTCGCCTTTGCCCACATAAGAGCTTGTCATCAACGGGAAGTGCGTGCTGATAATCAGTACCAGCTCCTGGGTGGTCTTGTTTTTGAAAACACCGTAGGAAAGCGACTTGGTATTGGTCATATGATACCGATTTTTCCAATAGAACAGATAAGATCCCTGCTCTACCGATTCCCAGCGGTCAGTACGGTAGAGAATAGGGGTGCAGGAATTGGCGCCAAGATGGGCAAAGCGCTGATAATGATCATCGGTAGCCGCGTTTTCCAGAGCGGTGGGGCTGACTTCTGTAAAGGTGGCACCCGCAATACCGTATCCCGCCTGTGCCATATCATCGCCCACAACGTCAAAAACCGACTTGGTTGAACACTCCTGCAAGCAAACGAAATCAGGCGCATACGCATACATAGAAGCAGAAACGAAGGGCATCAGCGATTTATGATCGGGGGTAGCATAAATATTAAAGGTCATCACGCGCAAGTCGGTTCCCTCAGTCATTGGCATCAAGGGGTTTTCCCCTGCCCTGCCGCCACCGTCTTCCAGCTTCAGCTCCATTGCTTCTGCCTTTTTATCCGACAACCGGGTGATAAAGGCCATTGCCATCGCCATGACCGCCTCCTGTGAGTCGGCAGAAAGGTAAAGGGTATCTTGGCCCTGCGCTTTGATCTTATATTCCCCGCTGCCAAGACTATCATCACTCTGTAATACGATCGCCGGACCGCTAACCTCGGCCACGTCGGTATAGGTCACAGTGGTCAGCATAAAGCCGGAAACAGCCGCCAGCTGATCCTCTACATAGCCCAGATACTGATCCCAGTTCAGTTTGCTGTGCTCGGGCAGATACACGGTATAGTCGGTAATGGCACGGCCGTTAAGCGTCACAGTGGAAACCGCATAGTTCCCCTCGGCAGTAAGCAAAACACCCTTGCCCCTGACCTTATAGCTCTCGTCTAACACATCTGTGAGAAAATCCTCGCACGCCTGTGTCAGCATGCCGTCGCCGGCGCCTAAGATATACACGTTTTTCTTTTCTCGCGCAATCGTGTAGCTACCATAGCGCAGGGTGCGCTGTAGCTGATAATCGGTACCCCGATTGGTACGACCCACCAGGATCTCGGGGATCTTTTTATCCGCCTCGGTACGGTCATCCGTCACCTCCAGCTCCACCTCAGTCAGCTCCTCCAGCTCCGCGGCCAGATACTCGGCGGCGTTGCCCGCCTCCCTATTGCCGTTCTCGTATACGATGCGATACGCGCTCTCGCCGTCTTTTACAATCTTTAAGGGGCTCGAACCCGCGCAAGAGGAAAGGGGCATGACCACAAACAGCAGCGCCAACGCGCATGACAGAACTCTTGTCAATCGTTTTTTCATCTTATATCTCCCATATGGCAATTGTGAATTTTTGAAATGCAAGCAAGTGAAGCAAAAGAGGGCACTGTGGTGCCCTCTTTGGATAATAGCCAATTACTCTGCGTCAGCAGTCTCAGTTTCCTCAACAGCCTCTTCGGGCATAGCGGCCTCAGCAGCGGCAACCTCTTCGAGCAGAGCGCGAATAGACAGGCTGACCTTCTGCTTGTCATTGTCGATCTCAATGATCTTGGCGTCTACATTCTGACCGATCTCCAGCACGTCGGCAGGCTTGCCGATGCGGGTCATGGCAATCTGAGAGATGTGAATGAGACCGTCAACACCGTCAACGATTTCAGCAAACGCGCCAAAGGGCATCATGCTAACGATCTTAACCGGCACAACATCGCCAACCTGATACTGATTGGTAAAGATGAACCAAGGGTTGGTTTCCTCAGTCTTGTAGCCCAGAGAAATGCGCTTCTTTTCCTTGTCGAAGGACTTGACGAAAACAGTGATCACGTCACCGACAGCCAAAACCTCCGCGGGGGACTTAATACGCTTCCAGGACAGCTCGCTGGTATGAACCATACCGTCAACACCGCCAAGGTCAACAAACGCGCCGTAAGAGGTCATGCTCTTAACAGCACCGGTGTAGGTCTTGCCCTCCTCGATCTCAGCCCAGAACGCTTCCTCCTGCGCACGGCGCTCATCACGCAGTACAACACGGATCGAGCCGATGGCCTTGTTGCCGGGCTCTTTGGTCTCGATCACCTTGAACTTCACGGTGGTGCCCTTCAGGGGAGCCAGATCGCCATCCTTCGGAACGCCAGACTGAGAAGCAGGGATAAAGACGCGGTTGCCAAACACAAATACCGTCAGACCGCCCTTGACAACATCAGCAACCTCAGCTTCCAGAACGGTGCCCTCTTCCTTAGCGGCAACGATCTTCTGCCAGTTCTTGCTGGAATCCACACGGCGCTTGTCAAGCTCAGCAACGCCGTCGATGTCGCTGACACGGATGACCTTAGCTTCTACCACGTCACCGACCTTGTAGGCCTCGGTCAGCTTTACAGAAGGATCGTCAGTCACACGCTCGGCTTTGACATAGCCGGTGACGCCAGCGCCAAGATCCAGCTGCAACTCGGTATCAGTCACGTGCATGATTGTACCGCTAACGATTTCTCCTGTATTTAAAGTCTTGATAGGAGTGCTATCAAGCAATTCTGCAAAGTTTTCCATTTCGCTCATTGTTTTATGTACCTCCTCAATGATGTCCGACGGAGTGGATGCTCCGGCGGCTAACCCTACTTTGCGGTGGGTTAATGCAAACGGCTTGACCAATCCCAAATCCGCTCTCCCTGTCACACGAATGGTATCGGGACAGTGGGCGCGGCAGATCTCATAGAGCTTCGCTGTATTAGAGCTCTCGATGCCTCCGATCACCACCATTCCGTCACATGCGGCGGCAAGCTGAGCCGCTTCGGTCTGGCGCAAGTCCGTAACATTACATATTGTATCAAAAATTAAAGCATTTGTACAGTACTTTTTCAAAACTTTTTGACTTTTTTTCCATTCTGTCAGTTTTTGGGTGGTTTGTGCCACCATCACAAGCTCTTTTCCTGTCTGCTTTAACTGCTCAATCCGCTCTTCCAACGCGGCGGCATTGGCAAACACATACCCTTCCCCGTCAAAGCAACTCATAAAGCCCTCCACCTCGGGATGCTTTTCGCTGCCTATACAAATAAAAATGCGATTTTTTTTGCCCTCACCCTGTCCCATGTCCTTGGCAATCCGATGGATCTTGGAAACAAAGGGGCAGGTACAGTCCTCAAAAGAAAAGCCGGGATGCTTTTGTGAGAGGGCTTCTAACAATCTTCTGGTCTCCTGCGTGATGCCATGAGCACGAATAAACACCTTTGCGCTCTCTCCACCATCGGTAGCGGCGGCAATGGCGGAAAGCTCCTGTGGCGAAACAGCTTTGACCCCCGCCTTTTCCAACGCGAGATTATAATCCTCGTTATGAATGAGATGCCCCAAGGTGTAAAGACGCTCCCCCACAACAGCCTCACGCATGCGCCGCTCCAACCGATCGGTAGCGGCACGAACACCCGGGCAAAAGCCAGCGTTTTTGGCGATAATGACCTGGCTCATTTCCCCGCCTCCTCTCCAAGGCGACAGATCACATCATAGATCTGCTCTGAAACGCGGGCATATTCACCTGCCACGCCCTCCTCATATCCCAGGTCCGCGAAGGGAATCGGTTGACCGATGATCACAGTCACCCGACGCAAAAACTTCCATTTATTATTCTTCATTTTAATATGAACAGGCAACACCTGCGCACCGGCGCGAGAGGCGATCAAGCCGGCGCCAAATTTGATTTTACAGTCACGGGGATTTTGCTCGGGGCAACGGGTGCCCTGCGGAAAAAGCCCTACCGATCTACCGCTTTGCAAGAGCGCGATCGCGTGTTTGACCGCACCCACATCGCTCTTACCCCTGGAGACGGGATAGGCGCCCAGCTTTCGGATCAACCCGCGTAAGACAGGAATTTTAAACAGCTCAGCCTTTGCCATAAAGTGGGGTTGCTGCCGCTTGGTAGCGGCGCAAACCAAAATTGGATCCAACAGGGTTTGATGATTGGCGCAAACAAGATAGGGACCTTGCTCTTGGGTAGGCTCATTTTGGCGGCCGACAATTCTCACCCGAAAAATCAAACGAATCAGCCACCCAAAGCAAAAGTGAAAGACTGCATAAAATTTGCCCTTCATTCGGTCACGCCTCCAGCGTTTTGCGCGCCAGCGCTATGACGGCATTGGCCGTTTCCTCTACTGTCATATTCGAATTGTCCAACAGGACAGCATCTTTTGCCGCTATAGCAGGAGCGATCTCACGGTGACTGTCATTGTGATCGCGTTCTCGCATTTCCCGCAAGACATCCTCAAATTTTACATCCAGGCCCTTTGCTTGCAGTTCTGAAGTGCGACGCCTTGCCCTTGCCTCATCAGAGGCGGTGAGAAAAATCTTGACCTCCGCATTCGGCAAAATTACGGTGCCAATATCTCTGCCATCCATAATCACGCTGTTTTTTGCGGCAATATTCCGCTGGGTATCGAGCAGGAAGCCCCTCACGTCAGGCACCGCTGACACAGCGGAAGCATACATTGAGATCTCAGGCTCACGAATGCGATCGCCCAAATCCTCGCCGTTCAAATAGACATGCTGGGCGCCATTTTCATAGCGCACCTCGATTTCAATATGAGGCAGGCAAGCAACAATACCCGCGGCATCCTCTCTGGCAACACCCGCCTCACGGACATAATAGCCCACGGTACGGTAAAGAGCACCGGTATCTACATAAACAAGCCCCATTTTGGCCGCAACCACTTTGGCCACGCTGCTCTTACCCGCCCCGCTGGGCCCATCAATCGCAATTTGCATCACAATTCTCCTTTCAAAGGCAAAAATCAGTTTTCCTCACGCCAAACAAATTCGGCAGCCGCCTCGCCCGCCAACACCGCGGTAGAAAAAGCGATTTGCAGATTAAAGCCGCCGGTATACGCATCCAAATCCAGCACCTCGCCGGCAAAATAAAGCCCCGCTGTCTTTTTGGATGCCATGGTACGGGGGTCCACCTCCGAGAGATTTACACCGCCCTTTGTAATGATCGCTTCCTCAATGGGGCGAAAGCCCTTGACCGGAACCGTCAGCCCCTTGAGCAAAGAGAGAAACGCGCGGCGTTCCTCCTTGGTAATAGCGTTGACCTTTTTGTGCCCGTCTATGCCAGAGCGCTCTACCAAAGGGGAGATCAGCTTTTGCGGCAACAAATCAGATAACGCATTGAGAAAATCCTTGTTTTTATACTTTTCAAAATCCGAAAGCAACCGGGCATCCAAGGTTTTTTCATCCAGCGCGGGTTTGAGATCGATAGAAACGGTATACCGCCCCTTCTCCATCTCGGCAAGATGCGCCGAGGCGGAAAGCACCAGCGGGCCCGTCAGGCCGTAGTGGGTAAACATCATCTCGCCAAAGTCGCGAAAGATCTCCTTGCCACTGCGGTGATCCGTCACCGTGAGCGCCACATTGCGCAAAGAAAGCCCCTGAACGGTAGCGCAAAAGCGCCCATCCTCGACCAGCGGCACCAATGAGGGTTGGGGCGGCACAATGCTATGCCCCGCAGACACAGCCAGCGCATAGCCGTCGCCGGTAGAGCCGGTGAGCGGATAGGAGCAGCCGCCAGTGGCGATGATCACCGCGTCAAAGCGCCATGACTGCCGCTGGCAGATCACCCCCACTGCCCGGCCACGCTCAATAACAAGCTTTTCCACACGCTGATGGATAAATTTCACCTCACGGCTGCGGCACTCCCGCACCAGAGCATCCACCACGTCGGTCGCTTTGTCGGATACCGGGAAAACACGGTTGCCGCGTTCCACCTTCAGTGGCACGCCCGCCTCTTCAAAGAAACGCTCGGTGGCGGCACTGTCAAAGCGACTCCAGGCCGAAAAAAGAAAGCGCGCGTTGCCCGGAATATTGGCAAAAAACACATCACGTGTGCAATGATTTGTCAAATTACAGCGCCCTTTGCCTGTGATCCGCAATTTTCTGCCACACCGCTCGTTGCGCTCAAAAACCGTTACCGGTACCCCGAGATTGGCGGCATGGATTGCCGCCATCATGCCCGCGGCTCCGCCGCCGATCACGGCGACACCCTTTTGTATCATCTCATTCATCATCAATTATTCTTATCGTAAACGTCGTATTCGTCCCAGATCTCCTCCAGGCGGCGCAAGCGGGCGGCAACCTGCTGGTGTCGGCTCATCGAAACCGCCGCTACCATCGCATTGATGATGCTGAGGGGCGCTACCAGCGAATCCACAAAGGAGGCCATATCACTGTGGGCGGTTAAGAGCTGATCGCAATCGGTGGCAATGGGAGATTTGGCGCTATCGGTGATCGACACCACATTGGCACCGGCATGATGGGCATACTGCACCGCACGGACAGTGCGTTTGGAATAGCGGGGAAAGCTGATAGCGATCAGCACATCATCCCGACCGATATTCAAAATCTGCTCAAACATTTCACTACCCGAATTGACCTCGATATTCCGCACATTGTCAAACATCATCCGAAAATTGAAGTTTAAAAATCCGGCAAGCGAGGCGGAGGAACGGGAACCGAGAATATAGATATTGCGTGCGTTAACGATTTTTTCCACCGCCGCATAAAAGGCATCCTTGTCCAGGCTTTCCAGGGTATGACGGATTTTATCCGCGTCTCCCAGCAGGACCTTTTCCAAAATGTGGTCCTTATCCAACAGATTATCCGCCACCTCCATGCGCTGAGCGGCGGTCAGATGCGTTTTGGCCAGCTCCTGTAAGGTACGTTGTAACTCGGGATAGCCGCCAAAACCCAGCTCATCGGCAAAACGAACCACAGTAGATTCCGAAACATTTACCTCGGCACCAAGCTTGGCGGCGGTCATATAGGCGGCACGGTCATAATGCTCTAAAATATAGCCGGCAATCTGGCGTTGGCCCTTGGAAAAGCCCGCCATCCGCTCGGTCAATTGCTTTAAAAGGTTCTGCTTCATATCCCAATCCTCCCACACAGGCGCATAGTGATATAATCTTAAATATTATACGCTATTTAATACAAAAAGTCAAGAGCGGTATTTTGATAAGATTACGCCTCAAAAGCTTATCCTCCTTTTTTCAAAAAGCACTTGACACATCTCAAAAAATAGCCTAAAATGGCCTTAATGGCATACCGCCAAAGGAGGATTTATTATGGAAACAAGATGGCTCTACACCACAAGTGAAAACTTTCCCGCCCTGGTCGAAGCCTCGAAAAAAACCTGCGTGATCCCGATGGGCTGCGTAGAAAAGCATGGGCTACACCTGCCCTTGGGCACCGATTGCATCCACTCCTCTCACATCGCCTATGAGGCCTCAAAGCTGGAAACGGTATGCGTTTTCCCGGACTTTGTGTTCGGCGACGTGCCCGGCGGCCCCGCCATGCCCGCGGGTAGCATCTCGGTTCCTGTGGAAATGGAGATGGCGCTTTTGGAGCAGCTTTGCGACCAGATCAGCCGCAACGGCTTTGAAAAGATCATCATCTTCAACGGACACGGCGGCAACAACCCGTGGCTGAATACCTTTTTGCGCAATCTGATGAACAAAAAGAAGCCCTACGTGGTCTGCGTAGTCATGATCAAGCTGCAGGCCCCCCACATGATGGCGGAATATCTGGAGCAAAACGGCGCTGGCTCTATCCCCGAGCTTTCCCCTGGGGACGAAAGGCTGCTCGCCGATTACCACGAAATGGGTATGAAAATCGGCCACGGCGGCATGGGCGAGACCTCCTATCTCATGGGCATCTGCCCCGAGAGTGTGAAGATGGATCGCCTCGGCATCGTCAGCGGCCTTTCCACCGGCGAGACCGACTATCTGAAGGAGGCCGGCATCACCGTCCGTGACGGCGGCTGGAACACCAATTACCCCAACGCCTATCACGGTCACGATCCCGTGGGCTGCAACGAGCGCATCGGCAAGGCTGCCGTGCGGCTGGAGACAGAGCGCCTGGCACACGCCATCAAGGTGGTAAAAGAGGACAAAAACATGCTCCGTTGGCACACGGAATTTCAGAAAGGAATGTAACGGTATGGAAACAAGATGGCTTTACACCACAAGCGAGAATTTCCCTGCCCTTGTCAAGGCATCGGAGCAGGTCTGCCTGCTCCCTATGGGTTGCATAGAAAAGCACGGCCTGCATCTGCCCCTTGGCACAGATATTTTTGAAGCCGCCGAGATCTCCCACAAAGCAACGCAGATCGAGACCGCCTGCGTATTCCCCGAATTCGCCTTCGGTGACGTGCCCGGCGGCCCCGCTATGCCCGCAGGCAGCATTTCGGTGCCTGTGGAGCTGGAGATGACCCTGCTGGAAACGCTTTGCGACCAGATCGGGCGCAACGGCTTTCAAAAGATCCTTATCTGCAACGGTCACGGCGGCAATGCCCCTTGGCTGAACACCTTTCTACGCGACGTTATGAACAGAAAAAAGGACTACGTATGCGCCGTTTACCCTATGAAATCCGGCATATCCCCTTATTTTATCGCCGATATTCTAAGCGAACAGGGGCGGGGCTCGGTGCCCTACCTCACCGCCGAGGACGAGAACTACATTCTTGATTTCTGCGCACAGAAAAAGGAAGTGGGGCACGCTTGCCTTGGCGAGACCGCCTGCGTGATGGGTCTGCACCCCGAAACGGTGCATCTGGACCGCCTTGGTATTGAGAGCGGTCTTTCCACCCACGAGGCGGATTATCTGAAGGATGCCGGCATTCAGATCGTGAACGGCGGCTGGGACGTGAACTTCTGCAACGCCTTCCACGGTCACGACCCCGTAGGCTGCAACGAGCGCATCGGCAAGGCAGCCGTCCACGTGCAGAGCCACCGTTTGGCAAAGGCCATCAAGGTGCTGAAGGAGGATAAAAATATGCTCCGTTGGCACGCGGAATTCCAGAAAGGAATGTAATATGAAATTCACACTTGAATCCCTGATGCAGACAGTCGGCTGCGCGAAATATCCCGACCGTTGGGCAGAGATTTTCGATACCGTTATGAGAGATTTTGACAAAAACGGCTGCCCCCTGACCGACCCTGCCTACTATGACCGCCTGCATCGGCAGTACAATGCCTTCCCCCTGCATCTGGCGACCTATAAGGAGGCCGCCACGGCGGTGGGCAGAAGCGAGCCCCTCTCCCGACTGCTGGCGCTGCTGGTGGCATCCCTCTCCGCCTCCGAAACTGCCTGGGAGGACGTAAAAGCCTTTTCCGCCCCCAAAACCGCAGACGGCTCCCCCGATCTTGCCACCGACATGCTCACGGGTCTTGCCATTTGCTGTCAGATCCCGTATATGCACGACCTGCTCACCAAGCGCCGACTACCCGAGGACGTGATCCTGCGCTCGGTGCAGGTGCTGGAAAAGGGCGTGGATCAATACGCCATGCGGCACGACGGCATCCGCGGCTATGATCTGCTAGAGTGGTTCCAACGCAATATATTCGGGCATCTTTACCGCATCCACCGTCTGGAGATCGAAATTTTCGCAAAATTCAGCGGACGTGCCAAGGTTTTTGAGAACGACGAGGGCGAGCGCATCGCCCTTGCCCACGACATAACCCTTCACCGCAGCGGATGGGCGCTGGGTGCCAAGAACTACACCGACGAGGCAGGCTCCTTTTATGCCGAGGTGCAGGAGAACGAGACCGATTGGATGGGCTTCCCCTATGACGATCGGGGCTTTGTGAAAAAGACCGCCGTCACGCTTTCCAAAGACAAGTGGCACCTCGTGCTGGAATACGGCGACCCCGTGGTCAGCCTGCATATTCCCGCAGACGGACGGCTGGATGCCGAATCGGTGGACGAGACCCTTGCCGGGACCAAGGAATTTTTGCGGACCTACTTCCCCGATTATACTTACAAGGCATTTTACTGTAACAGCTGGCTGCTGGATCCCCGGCTCGCCACCCTGGTGGGCCCCGACTCCAATATTGCTAAATTCGGCAAGCGCTTTGCGCCCCTCACCGCCAAGAGCGAGGGCAACGCGGTCTTCCGCTTCGTCTTTTTGAAGTCGGACCCCAAGAGCGTAGATATCACCACCCTGCCCGAGAGCACCCGTTTGGAGCGAGCGCTTAAAGCACACTACCTTGCGGGCAAGTGTATCTACGAGGTCAAGGGATATTTCTTCTCTTCTGAGCAATATAACGGGAGGCTGCTATGACTATTTTTGCAAGCGATCCGCGCTTTCTTGGCGCAAGCGACAGCGAGACCATACAGAATGCCGTGGATCATGCGGAGAAAAGCCATGCAGAAACGCTGGTCATCCCTCGCGAAAATCCGCGCACCGGTGCCCCCCTTTGGGTCATCGAGCGTTCGATCCTGCTCCCCTCCGACCTGTGCATCATGCTGGAGGGCGCGCATCTGCGCCTGGCGGACGGTGTGATAGAGAATATCTTCCGCAATAAAAACGCCTGGACTCCCTTGGGAAATACCGCAGAGGGTGAGCAAAGCGGCATCCGCATCATCGGCATGGGCCAGGCCCTGCTGGACGGGGGCAAGCCCAACGGCATGTGCGAGCAGCTTTTGCGCGATAATCCCGGCAAGTACCCCTCCATGCTCCGCAACGTGCCCGTTTTTTTGCACAACGTGAGAGATTTTGAGGTACGGGGCATCCGTTTTGCGGATGCGCGCTACTGGGCGCTCACCCTGATGTACTGCCGCCACGGCCGTGCCTCGGAGCTGGATTTCCGCATGTACGGTACGCTGGAAAACCAGGACGGTATCGACCTGCGCATCGGCTGTGAGCATATCGCTGTGGAAAACATCACCGGCATCACGGGAGATGATACCGTTGCCCTGACCGCCCTGCCTCTGGAAAGCGACCAGGCCACCGCCGGTCTTGTGGTAAAGGGCAAGTCAGTGGATATCCACGACGTCACGATCCGCAACGTCACGTCCGCCACCCACGGCAACCATCTGCTCCGCTTTCTCAATGAAAACGGCGCCAAGATCTACAATGTCACCGTCACCGACGTGAGGGACACCGGCGAGGCGATCTCGGGGGCTACCATCCTGTGCGGCACCACCGATCCGTATCTGATGACCCATCCCCACAAAATGGGGGAGTTCCGCAATATCACCATACAGAATGTGATCTCCAGGGCGCAGCGTGCACTAGATCTTTGCGAGCCCTGCGAGGATCTGCTGATCGAAAATGTGGCAGCCGAGCAAGGCACCGAAATGGGCATCCGATTAAAGGAAAACTTTGTAGCCAAAAACGTTACGATACGGAACCTTGTCCTCTCCCCCACCGAGCCCGCAGATTGCCTGGTGGACACCTTCTGCAGCACCGAAGCCGTGGCAGACCTGCATTTTGAAAATATACGTGCGGAGAACGTGCGGTATCTGTATCGCGGCACGCCTCTGCAGATCGGAGAGCTTCAAGCGACGGCGCCGCTCTGCAAAACGGCGACCTCCGCCCACGCACAGCTGGCCAGTGCCTATGGCCGCTACTTTTACACCGCCTACGGCAAGGTCATCCAAAATCGCCCCAAGGACAGCCGCTTTTCCTGATGCGGCCTCCCAAATAAAAAAGAGCACGCCGTGCTCTTTTTTATTTTCCGCATCGGGGCGTCCTTTTGACGGCGTTTTTTATCCCTTCCGCACCGCCTCGGTGATCGGGCGACCGTAATACTTTTTGTAAAGTCTGCTG
>SVQT01000003.1 GCA_015065215.1 Oscillospiraceae bacterium
CCAGCACGTGAAGATCCATTCCTGCTGCGGCGAATTCGTTCCCGAGGATCATACCGTTGGTGAGGCGGCAAACTGCCAGTCCGGCGCGATTTGCGAGCATTGCGAAGCCGAGTATACCGCCAAGGATATGACCGTCCATACCGAGGCGACCTTCCGTTACGAGGTCATTCCCGGCGAGGGTGGTGCGCTTTCCACCCAGCACAGAAAGATCCATACCTGCTGCGGCGAATTCGTTGCCGAGGTGCATACCGGCGGCGTGGCCAACTGCCAGTCCGGTGCAAGATGTGAATATTGCCAGGAGGTTTACACCGGCTTGAATGCTACCAAGCATACAAGCACCGAGTACACCTACACATTCCTGCTGAACAGTGATAATACCACTACCCAGCATACCAAGAACTATCAGTGCTGCGGCGTGGTTGCCGCTACCGAGGACCATACTGTTGGCGAGGCGGCAAACTGCCAGTCCGGCGCGATTTGCGAGTATTGCGAAACCGAGTATACCGCCAAGGATATGACCAACCATACCGAGGCGACCTTCCGCTACGAGGCGATCGCCGGCGGGGCCGGCGCGCTTTCCACCCAGCACAAGAAGATCCATACCTGCTGCGGTGAATTCGTTCCCGAGGATCATACGGTTGGAGAGGCGGCAAACTGCCAGTCCGGCGCGATTTGCGAGTATTGCGAAGCCGAGTATACCGCCAAGGATATGACCGTCCATACCGAGGCGACCTTCCGTTACGAGGTCATTCCCGGCGAGGGTGGTGCGCTTTCCACCCAGCACAAGAAGATCCATACCTGCTGCGGTGAATTCGTTCCCGAGGGCCATACCGTTGGCGAGGCGGCAAACTGCCAGTCCGGCGCGATTTGCGAGCATTGCGAAGCCGAGTATACCGCCAAGGATATGACCGTTCATACCGAGGCGACCTTCCGTTACGAGGTCATTCCCGGCGAGGGTGGCGCGTTTTCCACCCAGCACAAGAAGATCCATACCTGCTGCGGCGAATTTGTTCCCGAGGTGCATACCGGCGGCGTGGCCAACTGCCAGTCCGGTGCAAGATGTGAGTATTGCCAGGAGGTTTACACCGGCTTGAATGCTACCAAGCATACAAGCACCGAGTACACCTACGCACCCTTGCTGAACAGTGATAATACTACGACCCAGCATACCAAGAACTATCAGTGCTGCGGCGTGGTTGCCGCTACCGAGAGCCATAGCGGCGGTATCGCAAACTGCTTAGAAAAGGCTGTCTGCACGAACTGTGGCACGGCATACGGCTCCAAGGACGAGACGGTGCACAAGACGCCCGACGCGTTTGAGTATGCCATCACTGAGACCCAGCACACCAAGCTGTACGCTTGCTGTGACGCTCCTGCCGCCGAAACAGAGGATCATGACTTTGTAAACGGCAGCTGCTCTGTTTGCGATGCTGCTTGCGCGCATACCGACGGTCAATTTGCCTACACCGTTAACGCTGACGATGAAAACCAGCATGATAAGTTCTATCAGTGCTGCGGCCTGGTGGTAGAAACTGTTTCTCATGCCTTTGGCGAAGATTTGTATAATCAGGATTCTGCTCAGCATTGGTATCTTTGCGTTTGTGGCGCTACCAATGGCGCAGAGGATCATGCATGGGAGTTGAAGCCCGTCGCAAACGATCCTGACCATCATCATATGATCTGTACATGTGGCAACGTACAGGCGGATAGCACAGCAGAGCACACCTTTGATGCATACGACAAAAACGGGACTTTCCACTGGAGCATTTGTGCTTGCGGCGAGAGCGCGCCTGATGCCCAGGATATTGCGCACGTATATGATCTTCATAAGCACGATGATGAGAACCACTGGTCTGAGTGTATCTGTGGTCAAATTGACGCTGGTAGCGTAGTTGCTCACGTGCTGGTGAAGGATTGGGATGAAGGTAGCCACTGGGATAGCTGTGAGGACGCGAATTGCAACTATACCGCCAATGCGGAAGAGCACATTTACAGCAATCTTGCCGCGGGTAAGGATGCGCAGGGCCACTGGGATGAATGTGACTGCGGTGCCCCAAATCCGCTAAGCCTTGCCGAGCACGAATGGGAGGATGGCGCTTGCGAGATTTGTCAATATACTTGTGTTCACGGCACTGCCGATGATCATGAGTTCTGCGTGAACGCGGATGACAATAGCAAGCACGATGAAATCTGCATGCTGTGCCGTGAGGTACTCAATACCGTTGATCACGATTTTACCGGCGACGTCTATGTTTCTGACGGCGAGCATCACTGGATCGCTTGTGCGGATTGCTTGGTAAAAGAGGACCCCGAGGCCGGAGAGGCGCATGACACCACTTCTGAGGCAACCTGCAACAGTCAGGCTGTTTGCTCGGTTTGCGGTGAGTATGGCGACTTTGATGGCGACAATCACGCCACCGAGGATGTCAAGTTTATGCCGATTCCCGGTGATCTTAAGCAGCATGCGCAACTGCACGCTTGTTGCGATGTGCTGATTCAAAAGATGGATCACACGTATGAAGACGGTGTTTGTACCACCGAGGGCTGTGAATATACATGCACCCATACCGGCGGTACCGCAACCTGCAAGGATAAGGCAGTTTGTACGGCGTGCGGAGAAGCGTACGGCGAGCTTGCTACCGAGCACAAGTATGACAATGCTTGTGATACCAAGTGCAACGTATGTGACGCCGAGAGAGAAATTACGCACAGCTATGGTGAATGGACTGTGACCAAGGAAGCAACCGAAACCGAGGCCGGCGAGAAGAAGCGCACCTGCTCGATCTGTGGGGCAACACAGACTGAGGAAATTGCCGCTCTTGGCAAGCAAGGACTTGGCACCGGTGCGATCGTTGGCATTGTGGCAGGTTCTGTGGTTGTTGTTGGTGCTGGTGTCGGTATCGGCGTAGCGGCCGCCAAACGTGGCGCAGCTGCCAAAAAAGCAGCAGCCGACCAAAAGCCCTGGCGCACCAAAAAGAACAAAAAATCCAAGTGGAAGAAAAAATAAACATTGACCACTGACAAAAACACCGCCAAGTTTCTTGGCGGTGTTTTTCTGTTGCGGCCTCATGGAACTTTTTGACTTTTATGTATAGAACAGGAGCGCGAATGACATAATAGGAAAAGAAAGATCCGCTTATGGAGGGGGAAAATGAAAAAAGCATACATTTCGACCAATTGCGGTATTTTATCTGCCGCGTCTGTGGTGGGAAAATTGGAAAAACAGGGGCCGCTTGGCGCCTGCTTTGATTTGCACAGCGTTGATGATCGCTTCGGTCAAAAAACATGGGAAAAGGCAGAGGCGGAAATGCAAAGGTTGGCTCTGAATACCGCCCTTGCCAAAGGCGAGCTTTCGGATCGGGATCTGGATGCTATTTTTGCGGGTGACCTGCTCAATCAATGCATTGGAGCGGCATATGGTCTTAAAGATTTCCAAACACCGTATTTTGGACTTTATGGGGCATGCTCAACTGTGGCGGAGGGGTTGATTTTGGCATCGTTACTGGTGAGCTCGGGGCAGATGGAATACGCGGCGGCTGTGGCCTCTTCTCATTACTGCGCCGCCGAGCGGCAATATCGGTCGCCCATAGAATATGGGGCGCAACGCGCGCCTACCGCACAGTGGACAGTGACAGGCGCCGGCGCTTTTATTGTGGGTGAAGCAGATCACGCCATGGCTTTTGTAAAGGGTGTGATACCCGGAACCGTTATCGAAAAGGGGGTGCGTGATTCCGCCAATATGGGGGCGGCAATGGCGCCCGCGGCAACACACACCCTCTTGCGTTTCTTTGAAGAAACCGGCACACGTCCCAGCGATTTTGATCTGATTGCTACCGGTGATCTTGGCTATGAGGGGGGCGATATTTTCTGCCAGCTGATGGCGCTGGAGGGGGTGGATATTCGCCCGGTATACAATGATTGCGGTATGATGATCTATAGCCGTGATACGCAGGATACGCATGCGGGCGGCTCTGGGTGCGGGTGTTCGGCAACGGTACTGGCCTCCTACCTGTTGCCCAAGCTTGCCGCGGGTGAGCTGCATCGTGTTTTGCTAATGGGTACCGGAGCCATGATGAGTCCGCAATCCATTCAGCAGGGGGAAAGCATCCCCGCCGTGGCGCATTTGATCTGCCTTACTTCCGAGGAGGAAAAAGAATGGGAATTGTTTTAAAATTGTTATGGGCGTTTTTGGTAGGTGGACTTCTTTGCGTGGTGGCACAAATTCTGATTGATAAAACCAAGCTAACGCCTGCCCGTATTTTGGTGGGGTTTGTGGTGGCAGGTGTGATTTTGGGGGCGATCGGTGTATACGGGCCCTTGTTGGAATTTGCCGGAGCGGGAGCTGGAACGCCGCTTTCAGGTTTTGGATATCTGATCGCCAAGGGCGTTCGTGAGGCTGTAGAGGAAAAGGGCCTGTTAGGGGCCTTTACCGGTCCTTTAACTGCGGCGGCGGCGGGCACCACCGCTGCACTTTGCTTTGGACTTTTAGCGGCAGTTATTTGTCGCATGGGCAAGCCGAAACGGTAAAAAAAGGAGCATTGCACGCCAGCGTGTAATGCTCCTTTTTTGAGTGGGGATCAGGTATCGTAAAAGGCAGACTTGAATTCCTTGTGCAGTATCATCCATTCCGATTGGAAAAGCTTACCCATATATAGCAGCTGCTTAGCCTTTTCTCGATAAGTTTTTTTCTCATCCTCGACCAATACGGCAAAGTTTAATTCGTCGTTTCCGCAAAACAGATGATAGGGCGCCAACAGATCAAAATGTGCGATTATATCATCACAAAATAACAAATATGTATCATAATCCATTCGCAATTGTTTGTCTGTCCTTTGAAAAAGGCGGTACAGCAGGTAAACATTGTCAAAATCTTCTTCTGAAAGTTTTTGGCTTGCATCCAACAAATTAACAATAGAACAGACGATTTCAAAACTGGAAAAATTGGCAAATTTATTGGGATCAGACATGATCTTGATCATTTTTCGAGAGAATTTGTTGAATTGAGAAAGTGCTGTTGATCTGAATGATGAGCGATCACGGTAGTAGCGAATGAAAATACCTATGATGGAAAGTATGGCAATGATGATAAGACAGGTAATCCAGGTAGCCGGTGATTTTGCAATAAAGCCCCCGATCATAAAGCCTGTGACCAGCATGATAGTAAGATAAATCAATGTTGAAATCATGTCCTTTCTCCTCACACAATCAATTTGTTTTTCGCCGTTGCCATTTTCGCCGTATCCAGATAATACCCCCTGTTGTTGACCTTGCAGATGGGATAGCCGAACTCCTGCAAATATTTGATGTTTCTACCCACTGTTTTGCGATCGCAGAAAATATGTATATCATTGAGATAATGACAGATTGCCGTTTGACTGACCGGATAATCTGCGCTTGCATAGACTTTGATCACGTTCAATACATATAAAATAATGGCTTTTTTTGCAATAAATCGTTCTGGCATAAGCAATACCTCCGCATAGTCCCTCTATATATATTATACCATTTTGGGGTGGTCAAAACTGACCCAACATGAGGCGAAAAGGCCGTGTTTACAATTTCTTTACAAAAAAAGCAGCCTTCGATCATGCGAAGGCTGCTTGGTGTCATGATTGCTGCTTTTCAAAATACCCTCTCGGATGGGCGCAAGTTGGGCAAAAGGAGGGTGGTTCGGTACCGGTGACCACATAGCCGCAATTCAGGCAGATCCATTTCGTCTCTTTATCATCATCTTTAAAAATCTGATCGTTTTGCAGTTGGGTCAGCGCCTTGCGGTAGTTTTCTTCATGTTGCATTTCTATCGACGCGACCTTTTCAAACAGGTCGGCGATCGCATAAAACCCTTCCTCTTTGGCTTCTTTCGCAAATTCGGCATACATAGTCTCCCATTCAAAATGTTCGCCGCTGGCGGCGGTGTTCAGATTTTTGTCGGTGGTCTGATAGCCGCCAAGATACCGGAACCAGATCTCGGCATGCTCCATCTCGTTGGCGGCAGTTTCGGCAAATAGGCGGGAGATCGAAACATAGCCGTCGTTTTTGGCTTTTCGCTCAAACCACTTGTAGCGGAGATAGGCTTGCGCCTCACCGCTCATCGCTGTGTGCAGATTTTGTTCGGTCTTGCTACCTTTTAAGGTGGAAAGACTGATGCCTTCGTTGGTATAATTGGACATAAAAAACTCCTCTCTGTTCAAAAGATTGCAGGAGGAGTTTTTCCCATTTTTGAAAAATTATGCTTTTTTGAATTCATTTTCTAAGATAGCGCAACTGCCAATATCCCGATAGCTGCCTTTGACCAGCATGGCGTGGCGCTTGACCCCCTCAAATGTCATGCCCAATTTTTCCATCACGTGCCGGGAAGGGGTGTTTTCTATCATGAATCTTGCCTCAATTCGATGGAGCTTCAACGTGGAAAAGCCGAATGCCAATACAGCGTTTGCCGCTTCTGGCATCAACCCCTGCCCGTGATAGTCGGGATTGAGTACATAGCCGATTTCGGCGCTATTGTGAGGATAGTCAAAGCGTACAAAGCCGCAGGTGCCGATCATTCGCTTCTCCTTTTTGTGGATCAATGCCCAATCATAAAACATTCCCACGCGGTAGCGTGTAGCAAGATATTCCAAATAGCGCTTGGTGTGCTTTATGTCTGGATGCGGGTTCCACAAAAGGTAGCGTGTTACCTCTGGTCGTTTGGCATAGTCAAACATATCGGCCGCATCCGAAACACGCAACGCGCGCAGCAAAAGGCGTTCGGTTTCCAGAGAGGGAATATGTGAAAAAATGTCGTAGATCGTTTCCTTCTTCATGATAAATCCCTTTCTCGCAAGATTATTACCATTATATACTATTTATCAAAAAGACGCAAGGGAATTTTTGAAAAACTCCATATTTCGCTTGTTTTTTTACTGCTTTTTGCTTATAATAAGAACAGATGGAAATTGTGCGAAAGGATGAGAAAAATGGAAGAACTATTACAAGAGGTTCTTTATCCGGTTTTGCTTGGATCGAACACTGCTTGCCACGCGACGGTGCGGCAGCTGCAAAAGCGGTTTGGCGTAGATTGCACTGTACTGACCGGCAAGCGCACATTAACCCTGCGGTTCATGCCGGGGGTGCGCCTCATTGATGCGCCTGCCACCTTGACTGATGATATGTTATTGCAAATTTTAACAGATGTGGAAGCGGATATACAGTGCGCCATTCCGTTTTTGATTTTGTGCGACCCGTCATATGACGGCTTTGTAGAGCGGAACCGCACCGCTTTAGAGGCGCACTTTGTATTACGGCGGGCAAAAGATCTTGGTAGGATGAGGGAAGAATGAAATTAGCTGAACTGATTGATCAAATCCCATACCGTTTGGCGGGTAAACCAAAGTTTGCTTATTTAGAGCAAACGGTCCAAACAGTCAGTACCGACTGCTTTCACGTGGATGGGTACAGTTTGTACGTTTGCACACGCACGGTGCTGGTAGACGGTCATGATATGGCGCTGGCCGCCTATGAGAAAGGATGCCGCCTCTTTCTTGCCCAGCGTAGCTTGCCCTTGGGTGAGGATGCCGCGGTGATGGTGGTGGAGGACACCACCGCGTTGCTTGCTGAGTTGGCCGCACGCTGCTATCGGCATCCCGCCCGCCAAATGATTGTATTTGGCATAACCGGCACTGCGGGTAAGAGCAGTGTGGTGGAGCTGACGGCATCGCTGTTACGTCGGAGCGGGCGCGCCGTTTCTACCGTGACAACCGATGGCGCCACTTGCGTCAAGTCGTTTCGCCCACATGGGAATATTGTGCCGGACGGCGCGGAATTGCAACGTATTCTGCGCGAATTTGCGCAGGCGGGAACCGAGTTTGCTATTTTAGAGCTTTCTGCCTACATGCTGTCACAAAAATCGCATTTATCGATACCGTTTACCGCTGTTTTGCTAACTAATGTGGATGAAAGCGGTGAAAAAGCAATGCGGTACGGTGGGGCGGAAGGCTATAAAGCGTTAAAGGCATCGCTGTTTGAAGGCGGTGCTCCTTTTTGGGTGCTGCCCGCAAATTTTGTCGATATGGATACCGGCGCTTGTTCGGGCAGGTGTCTGACCTTTGGAGAAGGCGGGGACTATCAAGTGGAAAACGCGGAAGCCGTTACCCTGAAAAGCGGCTTTGGCACCAAGGCGGATTTGATTTTCGAAAACCGAGAAAAACAGAAGATTTCGATACCCGTTCCCGGGGATTTCGCGCTTGAAAACGCATTGGCTGCGGCTGCGCTCGCTCGTGTTGCGGGACTTTCTGTGGAGGAGGTCGCCAAGGGGCTTTCAGATCTTTCACCGCGGGGCCGATTGGAATGTATTGCTCGGTGGGAGGGGCGATACATCTATGCGGATACCGCCTATTCGGCAGAGCGTCTTGCCAAGGTTTTGCGGATCCTGCGTTCCCGCACCGAAGGGAAGCTGACGGTTTTGCTCGGTTCTGTGGGCGGTCGCACTCGATCCAGAAGGCGCCCGCTCGGGAAAGCCGCCACCACCTATGCGGATTTGGCTTATTTTACCGCGGATGATCCGGATTTTGAGGATCCTGCCGTGATTTGCGCGCATATGGCACAGGATGCCGATCCTGATCGTTATGTGATTTTGCCCGATCGGCGCCATGCTATACAGCGTGCCGTGTTGGAAATGCGCCCAGGCGACACCTTGCTGTTGGCCGGCATCAGCGGAGAAGATGTTCAGTTAATCGGTGGCAGAAAAGAACCTTTTATGACAAAAAAGCTGGTGGAGGAGGCCTTGGCCTTGCTTTGAGCATCCGTGGGCGTTGCTGTTTTTTGTAATCTGCTGTCCACTCTTGACTTTTAGGTGAAAATTGTGTAAAATAGAGACATGTAAAATGCATCGTACAGTTGAAGAAAGCGATGAAAGGAGGGGGCGCTATGGCACGTCGCAAAAAGATTGAATCAGAAGAAAATATAACGCCTGCCAAGGCAGAAACGACATCGGCCACGGAGGAAATCCAAGCCGAAAGCGAAGAACAGGCCTCAAAATCTGCCCCAACGAAAGACACAAAAAGAAAGAAGAAAGCGCAGGACGACCTGCCGCCGATAGATCAAAGCTTGCTGTTGATTCCTATCGGGGATGAAGGTCAAAAAGAGCGCAAAATAGAGAAAAAGACGCCGAACGGTAGTGAAAAACCTGCGGCTCGCTCTAAAAATTTACCTACAATCAGTGGCACCCGGCAAGTACAGAAATCCACCGTTCCGTTGGATTTTCCTGCCATAGAAAAGAAAAATTTGGCCAAGACGTTGCTCTTGCTGCTGATCTTTGCCGCCGTGATTGTTGCCTCTGTTTTGATTTTTGTTTTTCGCCCCAGCGACTATGATGAGCGTACACATTCGGTCAATTTTTTCTATGCGCCTGAGCGCGAGGTAACGGTGATTGCTGTGGACGGTCGTACCAGAGGGGAAGTTAGCGGAGAAGTTTCGCATTACGCCTATAACGGTAGCGGCAAGATCTGTGCCGCCATCGTTGGTGGCGATCTTTATGTCATTGAAGGGAAACAGATTGAAAAGGTGGCAGTTGGCGTGCAGGACTTCGTGCTTTCCGCCAACGGGAAGGTGCTTGCGTGGCGCAGTACAGAAAACGTCCTTTATTATGACACCTTAAAGGATAAAAATAGCCCTTCTCCCATTACAACGACCGCTACCGTCCCTCATTACGCGCTCTCACCCGATGGCAAAGAGATGTTTTACACGTATGCCGCGACAGATACCGCGCTACTGTACGCCGGAATCTATTCCTGTACCGACAGCGCCCCTTATATACAGAGCCCGACAGGCATTTATCCGATAGCGGTTGCCAATAAGTGCAAGTATCTGTATTATACCGATGATAGCGGTGCCCTTTATATGATGATTGGCAAAACCGGCGAAAAGATTCCCTGTGGCAAGGAGCCAGAGCTTTCCAGCATTATTTTCAACCGGGACTATTCTCAGCTGATCTTTCGCAACGGTACCGAGACACGCATTTTCGCAAAGGGTGAGCAGATCCGTTTGCCGGGCATCAGCTCAACCGATCATTTGCTTTTTATGCCCAATCAGCGCGCGGCCATCCGCCCGTTGCGCGTGGGTGCGCAATATTTGGTAGACGACTTTTTTGATCAGTACTATTTGCTCTATACCGGTAGTGGTATCAAGCTTGTCTATCTGGAAAAAAAGAAAAGCCAGGCGATTATCGGTGATGTTTCATACGTGGACGGTCCCGAAACCGTTACCGTTACCGATAAGGCGGTCTTTTTCCTCTCCACCTCAAAAGAAGAATCCACCTCTCGTACCAAGTTGTTCCGTTGCCCGAACGGTAAAATTGCCGAGGAGCAATTGGCTTGGGATGTCACCGCTTTTTGCGCCAATGTAGACGGTAGCCGTATTCTTTACACCGATGTGCAGGGGGCACTCTATTCTCGTAAAATTGGCTCTACTTCTCAGCGCCTTTGCGACAGTATTGTGATTGAGAGCCTTTGCGTGACCGCGCAGGACGCTTTCTATTTCTATCAATCCGAAGGCGTTTTGATGGTCAGTGATAACGGCGAAGCCCCCAGGTTGATCCAAGAGGACGTTGGTGAATTTTTTGTGGACGCCCAAACGCTTTATTACGCGACCGGGCAGGATGAAAGCGGCGTTGGTACCGTTTATGCGGTACACCGCAATCGCCGAAAGGTGCGAGAGATCGCCCAGCACGTGATCGGTATGAGCTGATCATGAGAAGCCTCAATGCTTATTGAAACGGCCTTTTGTATGCCAAAGGGCGCAATTTCTCGCGGGTAAGCTTAAAAACACTTTTGCGGGACCTGGCGTTTATGAACGCCAGGTCCCGCAAAGTTTTAGAATGTATTTTGACACAGGATTCTTGGAGCCTTGAATTTCTAAATTTTTTTTGATCGTGTTGCGCTTCTATTGAGAATTCACGCTCAAAAATTCAACGCAAAAAGCCACCCTCGCCAAAACGAGGGTGGCTTCGCTTTTTACCATTCTTCCTTAAGCAGAAAATCTGCAATATGCACGATATCAATGCCGTTGTCGTTGCCGATGGCAAGTGGGTCCTTGCAGACCACGTATTTGTGATAGTGATCCTTGATGTGCATCAGATTGTCGGTCTCGCGGGTGGACTCGGTGGGGAGCTGGGCGCACACCTGGATATAGATCTTTTCGTCGCGGCGGATGCCCACAAAATCGATCTCCTTGGTGTCCTGCTTGCCGATATACACGTCGTATCCGCGGCGCTTCATTTCGAGATACACGATGTTCTCCAGCATGGCGGCGACCATTTTGGTGTTGAAGCCCATCTTGCTGTATTTGATGGAGATATCCGAGAGGTAATATTTCTCCTGCGTTTTCAGCACCGATTTGCCCTGCAGGTCATAGCGCTGGCAGGGGTAGATGATGAACGCCTCCGAGAGCCACTTGATATAGTTGTAAACTGATTCGATGGAGATGGCGCGGTTCTCACTTTTCAGGAACTTGACGATGGCGCCCGCCGAGAAGGTCTTGCCTACGTTCTCAATGATATACTTGACCACGCGGTCAAACAGATCCTTATTGCGGATCTTGTGGCGCTTGGAAATGTCGCGCGTGATGACCGAGGCGTAGATGCCCTCGACCACCTGATATGCCGAGCGCGTGTCAAAGTTGCTGATGCCAACGATGGGGAAGCCACCGTATTGCAGATACTCGTCAAACATGGCGCGCGGGTCGGCATCCTGCTTACCCTTGAACTCCAAATACTCGCGGAAGGAAAGGGTATAGACCGAGATCGGCACGTAGCGGCCCGTGAGGTAAGTGGAGATCTCGCCCGACATCAGCTTGGAGTTGGAGCCGGTGACGTAAATGTCCACGTCGGAGCCCTCCAAGAGACTGTTCAAAACCTTTTCCCAGCCCGCGACCTCTTGCAGCTCATCGAGGAGAAGATAGCACCGCCCCTTGCCCTCAATGGCGCTTTTGAGATCATTGTACATCTGCTTGGCAGTGAGGCCGTCATCGATCTCCATTTCGGTGTATTTGCGGAAAATGATGTTCTCCGCAGGGATGCCGCGCTTTTGCAGCTCCAGCTTCATCATTTCGAGAATCGTAGACTTGCCCGAGCGCCGCACGCCGGAAAGGATCTTCACCAGCGGCACGTCAATAAAAGGCGTGATCGCGTTGATATAATCGGGTCGCAAGATCATAAAACCACCTCCGTTCAAGCGTAGTATACCAAAAAACAATGTAAAAGTCAACACTTTTTCGGTTATACAAGTAAAAACTTTTTGTTTACAACGGTTTTTGCGGTAACACGAAGCGTTCGAAGCTGATAAGGAGGTCTTTATACATGCCTTCCACCTCGGTATGCAGATCGTCATAGCGGGAATGACAGAAAAAAGGATTTGTAGTCTTCTTGATTTTCATAAAATTTTGATTTTGAGGTATAATACTGTAAAAAGATCAGGAGGTCAATATGAAAACGATTACGAACAGTGACATTACAAGATTTGAGCGATATTTGTGGGAGGAGGAGCGTTCTGCCGCTACGCTAGACAAGTACTTGCGCGACGTGAATATGTTTCATAAGTGGCTGAACGGGCGTAGTTTTGATAAAGAATCGGTCTTGAAATACAAGGCGGAGCTGTTGGAAAATTATGCGGTGGCAAGTGTTAATTCCATGCTATCCTCGCTCAATAGCTTTTTCGCGTTTTTGGAATGGCACGAGCTGCGTGTGAAAACCGTTAAAGTGCAGCGACAGATCTTTGCGTCACGCGATAAGGAGCTGACGAAAGCAGAATATGAACGCTTGCTTTTGGCGGCGAAGGAAAAAGGGAATGAACGTTTGTGGTTATTGATGCAGACGATCTGTTCAGCAGGTATCCGCGTGTCGGAACTGCGGCACATCACGGTGGAGGCAGTGTGGTGCGGGCGTGCGGAAATCACTTGTAAAGGCAAACGTAGAATGGTATTTTTGCCAAATCAGCTTTGTCAAATGCTAATGCGGTATATAAAGGCCGAAAAAATAAAAAGCGGCTCCGTTTTTATTACTAAAAACGGGAAGCCGCTGGATCGCTCAAACATTTGGTCGGATATGAAAAAGTTATGTAAGGCGGCAAACGTGTCGAGAAACAAGGTGTTTCCTCATAATCTTCGTCATCTTTTTGCTCGCACTTATTACAGTTTGCAAAAGGACATCGTACGTCTTGCCGATATTCTCGGACACAGTAGCGTGAACACGACCCGTATCTACACGATGGAAAGCGGTGAAATTCACCGCCGCCAGATTCAAAAGCTCGGACTTTTGCGATGTTAACAACATAATTTTGATTATGTGGTTAATAGGACAAATTTCATTACATATTATAGCACGCACGACAAAATTTGTCAACTATATTCTCTTGAAATTCACAATCCGGAGAAAAAATCAACACGGTGATAGATATTCATAATTGATTCTTTTGGCGTATCATTGGGTGTACGCCTTTTTGAGCTTCTGCAAGAACCACATAATCAAAATTATGTGGTTCTTGAAAGGAGCAGAAAATGAAAAACACGAGTAAATTGACAGCAGTTCTTTTGTGTCTTATACTTTGCATGATCGGCGTTTTTGCGTTTTCTGCCTGTAGTCCCGAGCAAGTAGATTTCAGCTTGGGCTTTGAGGCAGAGGGCGAGAAATATGCTACGATTACAACATCAGGGACAGAAGCCATTACAATGCCCGAGGATCCGTCGAAGGAGGGCTACACCTTTGACGGTTGGTTCTGGGACAAGGATACTTGGGCAAAGCCCTTTACGGCAAATTCTTTGTTGGATGCTCCGCTATCCAGTGATATGATGGTATATGCAAAGTTCACACCTGTGAATTATACCATTACATATCACGTGGACGCAGGGACACATGAAAATACCGCGGCATATACCGTTGAGGATGCCGTGGCGCTTTTGGATGCAACAAAAGAGGGATACACCTTCCTTGGTTGGTATTCGGACGATGAATTTACCGTCAAAGTGACCGAGATCCCCGAGGGAACAACGGGAGATATGTCGCTTTATGCGAAATTTGAAGTAACAGCATATGCCATTGCCTACGAGAACACCAAAGGTGCGGAAAACAGCAATCCCGCAACCTATACCATTGAGAGCGAGACGATTATCCTGGCCGCGCTGTCCAAGCCCGGCTATACCTTTGAGGGCTGGTTTATCGGCGACGATGAAGTCACCGAAATTGCCGCCGGCAGCACAGGGAATATTACGCTCACCGCCAAGTGGACGTTGAACGGTTATCCCATCACTTATCACAATATGACGGGTGCCACCAACACGAATCCCGATGCTTACGACGTGGAGGATCAGCCCCTCACGATTATGGATGCAAGCAAAACGGGCTATCGTTTCCTTGGCTGGTTTACGGCCAATGAGGGCGGCGAGCCGGTTACGGCTATTGCTGTTGGTACAACGGGCGAAGTCAATTTGTATGCCCGTTGGGAGCTGATCACCTATACCGCCACCTTTAAAGCGGACGGCCAAACTGTGCAGGAAGTACCGTTTACGGTAGAAACCGTGGGCATTACGGCTCCCGGTGTTCCCGGCAAGACGGGGTACAGCGGCGTATGGGAGAACTATACCCTGATTGCGGATAATATCACCGTGAACGCGGTATATATGCCCATTCCTTACACCGTCACCTACACCAATACCAAGGATGCGCCCAACGGCAACCCTGCCGAGTACAACATCGAAAGCGCAACGATCACGCTTGCGCCCATCGAAAAGGCGGGCTACGTCTTTGATGGCTGGCATCATAACGGCACCAAGGTGACCGAAATCGCCGCGGGCTCGCACGGCAATATCACATTAGAGGCAAGATGGTCGCTGATCTCCTACAACATCACTTACATGTTTGAGGATAGCATCGGCAAATATCCCGGCACGGAACGCAATCCTGCCACCTATACGGTAGAGGACAACATTACCTTCATCAGCCTTGTGAACCACGCCACGGGCTATACCTTTGACGGTTGGTACACCGCAAAGAACGTGGGAGAGGGCGAGAAGGTCACCGGCATCACTGCCGGCACCACCGATCCTATCACCGTTTACGCGCATTGGACGTTGGATACCTATACCGTTACTTATCATAACACCAAGGGTGCCACCAACACCAATGCCACCACCTTTAACGTGGAGACCGCAACCTTTGAGATCGTCAATCTCGCTCTTACCGGTTACACCTTTGACGGTTGGTATACGAACGAGGGCCTGACCGTTGCCGCAAACACCACCGTGGAGAAGGGCACCACCGAGAGCCTGCATTTCTACGCCAAGTGGACGCCTATCGCATACAGTATTGATTATGTGCTGTACAACGGTACCTATACGGGAGAGGGTAACCCCGACAGCTATACCATCGAGAATGGCTTTACCTTCGTCGAGCCCACCCTTGAAGGATACGTGTTCGGCGGTTGGTACACCGCGGCCGAGGGCGGCACCAAGGTTACCGGCATCGTCGAGGGCACCACGGGTAACAAAACCTACTACGCCCGTTGGATCCACATCTCCACCATCACCTTCTACACCAACGGCGGTAGCGCTGTGACAAGCATGACCCACCCCGCCGGTACGGTTATTACCGCGCCTGTGGCACCCGCCAAGGACTATTACACCTTTGCGGGCTGGTACACCAATGCGGCGCTGACAGACGCCTTTACCTTTACCGTGATGCCCGAGGAGAATATCACACTCTACGCCAAGTGGACTCCCACGCCCTACACGATTACCTACGTGTTGAACGGCGGTGAAAATCATGCCGAAAACGTGACCACCTATACCGTGGAGGATTCTGTCGTCATCGGCGATGCCTTCAAGGTGGGCTATCGCTTCGTTGGCTGGTTCACCGACGCAGAGTTCACCTCCGCCGTGGTCACCGAGATAGCCGCAGGCAATCACGGCCCCATCACGCTGTACGCAAACTATGCCATCAATCAGTATACCGTCAGCTTTGAAAGCAACGGCGGTACTACGATTTCGGACATCACCCAAAATTACGCCACCGAGGTGACTGCCCCCGCCGCTCCCGCCAAAAACGGCTACCGCTTTGTGGGCTGGTATAGCGACAGCACGCTGAAAAACGCTTACACCTTCACCACGATGCCGGCTGAGGATATTACGCTCTATGCCAAGTGGGAGCTTGCCACCTATAACATTACGTATCACCTGAACGGCGGTACGAACGCCGCGGCCAACAAGGATACCTACACCATTACCTCCACTCCCGTTGCACTGGCCAACCCCTCCAAGGCGGGCTACACCTTCGGCGGATGGTACAGCAACAGCAATTACAGCACCCCCGTTACCGAGATCGCCGCAGGTAGCTACGGTGACGTAGAGGTCTTTGCCAAGTGGGATGTCATCACCTACACCGTGACCTATCACGCCCCCAACGGCACCATCCACACCAATATCGCCACCTATACCGTGGAGACTGCCACGCACACCCTCACCGATGCAAGCTTGAAAGGGCACACCTTCGGTGGCTGGTATACAAGCGACGGCTATACGACCGCGGTAACGACGATCGCAGGCGGCAAGCTTGACAATATCGATCTTTACGCCAAGTTCACCGCAAACACCTATAACGTCTGGATGGACGGCAACGAGGCCGCCAGCGTCACGGTCAGCTTTGACCTCAACGGTGCCGAGGGTAGCGTTACCCCCCAAACGGTAACAGAAAACACCACCTTGACCTACCCCATCGTACCCACCCGCGCAGGATTTGTGTTCGGCGGTTGGTATGAGAGCGCCACTTGCAGCGGCACCCCCTTTGATTTCTCCGCACAGCTCTATCATGATGTAACTCTTTACGCCAAGTGGGTCGCCCTGGAAAATGTCACCGCCATCACCGTAGGCAGTACGGCAAGCGTGACTCTGAACGGCTCCGCCGAGCTGAAATACATGTTCATTCCGCTTGTCAGCGGCAACGTGACCATCACCACCACGGGTAGCTATGATACCTACGGCGCTCTGTATAGCGCCAACGGCACGCTGCTGCGCCGTGACGACGACACCGGCAGCGGTGATAACTTCCAGATCGTTTATAACGTGACCGCAGGCGAGGCCTATTATATCGGCGTGCGCGGATACAGCTCCTCTGTCACCGGAACTGTAACTCTTTCGGTCAATGGCAGCACAACGGTTGCCGCAGGCGGCTTTGTGAGAAGCGCCAACCGCGTGGAGGTCACCTTTGGCAAGGGCTTCACCCTCACCGTGCCCGCCGCACGCGATGGCTATAAGTTCCTTGGCTGGATGGATGCAGACGGCGTGCTTTACACCGACGCAAGCGGCGCGAGCGTCAAGAACTGGGACAAGGATGCCCACACCACGCTTGTTTCCAAATGGGAGCGCACCGTCTATACCATCACCTTCTACGATGCCGACGGCACCACCAAGCTCTTTAGTGCCGAGTACGCCTTTGGCGAGCGCATCGACATGGCGGGCCACACCCCCACCAAGGCGGGCAAGAGCTTTCTTGGCTGGAAGCTGTCTGCCTCGGATAGCACCTACTACAACGCCACCACCATGCCCGACGAGAACGTGGAGCTCTACGCCCACTGGACTAACTTCGGCCTTGGCACGGTGAAATATGATACCGATAAGACCGCCATCAGTGTCAGTGACGTGATCAGCCCCGCGCTGTTCGGCGTGATCTGCCTGGATACCGACGGCAACCTGGCCACCGTAGAGCTGGACGGCGCCGTGGAGGGCAGCTTTACCGCAGGCGGCACCATCACCGTGTATTTCAAGATCACCGGCGGCAACGCCACCCCCAAGTCCCTTGTGATCGAGAACGTCAAGGTCTACGGCGCGCCCACGCTTACGGTAAATAATCAATCGAATTACGCCAATATCCCCAGCGGCCTCACCGCCGCCCACTTCGGCGCATCGGGCAAGGATAGCTTTGGCAACCCTGCCACCATCGTGGTGCGTATCGAGGGCGAATACAAGGCGGGAGACACCGTTACCGTTATTATCGAATCGGTTGACCCCGCAGGCAACGTCACCGCCGCCACCGTGGAGAACGTGAAGCTCTACGGCGCGCCTATTATAAGCTATAATGAAGAAAAGACCGCCATCAGCACGGCAGACACGCTGAGCGCCGCCCTGTTTGGCGCCACCGCAACCGATAGCTTTGGCGAGCCCCTCACCGTCACCGCAAGCCGTTACAGCGGCACGATTGCGGCAGGGAATAGCGTGGTCATTCGCCTGACCGCCACCGACAGCAAGGGCAATACTACCACCGTGGACGTCACCTGTAAGGTCTATGGCGCACCCACGATTGGCAACGCCACCACCACCGATTTCAAGGTGAGCGATGCCATTACCCCCGAAGCAATGGGAATGACCGCACAAGACACCTATGGTGAGGCACTGCCTATCACCCTCACCGTCAAGGAGGGAACCCAGACCGCAGGCGCGACCGTGGTATTCACCGCCACCGTCACCGACGCGGCAGGGAACACCGCCACAAGGGAGGTCACCGTCAAGATCTACGGTGCTCCCACTATTACCTATGACCGTGAGGCCATCAAGGCGGGTGAGGATGCCACCGCTGATGCAAGCGTGCTGAACGCCGTGGCCAAGGATAGCTTTGGCAAGAGCCTCACCGTAACCGTCACCCTCAAATCCGGCGATCCCAATGCCAAATGCACCTACGTGGTTTATACCCTCACCGCCACCGACCACCTGGGCAATACCGCCAGCATCGACACGGCGGCATTGGGCGTGTATGACGCAAACGACATCACGCTGAACGTGTCGGCCACCGCCACCGATAAGATCAAGCTGACGAGTAAGGGCGAGGAGTTTGAACCCACCTCTCGCGACTCCTTCGGCAACCCCTGCATCCTGCGCATCCAGGCCGCCGAGGGCTTCACCCTTGCGGGCGGAAATACAGTGAGCCTCTACGTGGTGGCAACCGACCCCGCCGGCAACGAGAAGTATAGCCCCCTCATTGCCGAGATCAAGGTCTACGCCACCCCCACCGTTACCCTCTCTCAGGACTACGTGGAGGAAAGCACCACCATCCGCCGTATCTTCACCGTCACCGACAGCTTCGGCGAGACCCTGTATCACAGCATCACCGTGGAGGGGGAACAGGTCAACGGAGAATTTATCACCGTTACTGTGACTGCTACCGATGCCGCCGGCAATACCGTGACGGTGACCTACCGCTTCCTGGTGGGACACCATCCTCATACCGAGGGCACCGAGTGGATTGTTGACGTGGCGCCCACTTGTACCGCCGAGGGCCTGCACCACACGATATGCGTCGTTTGCGGTTGGGTGATGCCTGCGAAGAGTATACCCCCAATCGCACATAACTACGAGAGTGGCTGTTGCACTGAGTGTGGAGATAAGTATATTGCCTACACTCGCGAAGATAACTATATTTATTTTGGCGAATATCCCCAGACGCTCAAGAAAAGTGATGTTAGCATCACAAGTATCACTGACAATCGCGGCTATTATTTGGGTAGTGACGGTTGTTATTATGCTAAGGTGGTAGCCGATCCATACGGTAGCTACTGCAAATTCTCCAACGGCAGCACGGTGATCGACGGAGCAGTATACTACTTCAAGGTGGAGGCTATCCGCTGGCGCATCCTTGACGAGGGCAACGGCACGGCGCTGATCCTGTGCGACAGCATCATTGCCAACCATCGTTATGGCGACAGCTCCTGCAATTATGCCAATAGCGAGATCCGCGATTGGCTTAACAATCAGTTCTATGAGACCGCCTTCACTGAGTTGTTACAGAAGATCATCCTTACCACTACGGTGGATAACAGCGAAGCAAGCACGGGCTATGTCCCCAACCCATATGCCTGCACCGACACCGAGGATAAGGTTTTTCTTCTCAGCTACAAGGAGGCCATTGACAGCGACTATGGCTTCTTATCGAGCGACAGCACTGACACTGTGCGTCGTATGCGAACCAGTGATTACAGCCGTGCCACGGGTGCATATATGTATCCGAACGCCGATTATTATGGCAACGGCATCTGGTGGCTTCGTTCGCTTGACTACAGTGGTTCCGGACGCGCACGCCATGTCAGCTACGACGGCGATGTCGACGACGGTTACTCTTACGGCGTCAGTAGCCACTTCTATGTCGGCAAAATATACTATGGAATCGTCCCCGCTTTGCAAATTCAGCTTATTCATGGGTGATAGCCTAAATAAGAATATGCGAGACACAAATCAATATATCCCCAAGCGGAATCCTTCCGCTTGGGGCATAAGCGAAAAGAGGTTTTGATGAAAAAAACGTTTTGTATAGATTGTAAGGAATATACATATAACGCAGATGAATATGAACGCTTGTACGAAGAACTTTTGAAGCGTATGGAATGGCTCTTTTCGCACGGCTATACTTTAGTTTCCATGGTTGCAGTCTTTTGGTCGATTACGCTTTCTGTTTTAGGTGCGTTTTTAAGCAGTGAACTTGCCTCCAACTCTCCTTTTACGTTTTTAATCCCTTTTTTGACCGTTCTTTTAGTAGGGGCACCGGCAATTTTTGTGTATCCTTTTTCTGTAAAATATCAAGATAATGTACGTACGGTGGCAAGTCTTGGTGCATATTTTCGTGTTTTTTACGAATTGCCTTCCATATTAAAAAAGACTGGTTATGCGAAAAACAAAAACGGTGACATGGAACACAAGGTTTTTGCTTGGGAGACTTTGCATTGCGATACGCATTATGAACGTACGGGTGGTTTTGGTGCAGAATATATCATTATTTCCTCTGCAGCGCTGGTGTTGTCATTGACTACCGGAATTGTCTCTATCATCGCATATAGTCAGTGTAGAATCTGGTTTATGCTTTTATTCCTTTTTTTCTGGGGAGGATTGGGTGTGGTTTCCTACAAGGTGTGGAAGAATTCCTGCACAAGAACAACGATAGATTACTATTTTGTTCGCTACCTTCACACCTATCTTGCAAAAGCAGTAAATCTTGAATTGCTGACCTCGCAAGAATGTAAAATATACTTGAAATATACTAACACAGAGATTATGCAAGAGAAAGCAATGGATGGCGTAACAAAGGAATATAATTTTAGGATTTTACACATGATCTCTGTAATCGAAACTCTGTTACAAAATGAAGATTATACGGAAATCAAAAAGATGCTTTGTGGTTTGCGTTTTGACAAAAATGATAAAGCATATTGCAAGCTTTTGACAATATCCAAACAATATTGTGCCGAGTATTCTAAACTTTGCGCTATTCCAAACGAGAGATTAACCGATAAAGAAAGAGAGCGCAAAGAAGAACTTTTAGATGTTTTGTTCCCAGGTCACGGCACACTTTACGGTATTGGCGCAGGCATTGAAGTTGTGATTGGTATGGTAGAATTAGGCGACAATTGCTACATCAATGCCAATGTTAAGTTTAACCCTGATGTTAAGGTGAAAACAGGTGATTATTTTATTTGTGCTCCTAACGTTACCTTCGGTAGTGATGAATCCTTTGATAAGGTAGGACAGATCGAAATTGGTGACGATGTATGGGTTTGTGCTGACGTAACCGTGCAAAAGGGGGTCAAAATTGGCAGTCGTTCTGTGATTGGACTGAGTTCCGTAGTTAAGACGGAATCCGCCTTGGGCGATGACAGCATTTATTCGGGTGCCCCTGCCGTAGTCGCTTCGGCCATTGAAAATCGCGGCGTTGCAGCATGTAAAAGCGAATGTACAGAGCCATCTGATGACTATGAAAAGGCATTTGTTGCGCATTTGCGCAGCTTGGGCTTTGAAGGTGATTTTTCACAGCTATTGTATTTACTTCGTGGCGAGAAATACAACGCCCAAGACCCGCTTGCGGCAGCAGTGACGGACTACACACATGCACTGTACGCTGAATACGCTACAGCCGACAAAAAGCGAAGAGCCGAGCTGAAAAATATACTGTTTCCATTTAAGGGAGAAAATTGTACTATAGGTGAAAACGTGTTTGTGGAGTGCATCGGCAGTGTACGCTTGGGCGGTAGTGTAACGGTTGGTAATTGTGTTACTCTGATGGGTAGCATCGTTCTGGGCGACCGTTGCACCATTGAGGAAAAAGTTTCTTTGGTTGGCATCGGTCATGAGGTATATCATGAAAACAGGCACGTATGTGACGGATGTATGATCAACACCAGTCGCGTGATCCGGGTTGAGTCCGGTGTACACATTGGAAAGGGAAAAAAGCTGGCACCGAAAACGCCCATCGAGAAGGATCAAATCTAACAAACAGAAAACATAGAAGATCCCCGCGCCGAGCACAGCTCGGCGCGGGGATTTTCTCGAATTTTCAGCATAAAAATTGCCAAACATAAAGTTTTGTTTGTCGCACACAATATATTCGGAGCGTGAAAGCGCGCGCAACGGCGTGGGCAAAGTCGCTCTTGAAAAATAGATGAAAAAGCCCACGCTTCGCCGCGTGTTTACAGTTGATGTTAACCGATGGCGAACACGCGGGCGAAGGAGAAACAAAATGGCAAACAAGCAGGCTAAGAAGGCTCTTGAGCAGTTCAAGATGGAAGCCGCTAACGAAGTAGGCGTAAACCTTCAGCAGGGTTACAACGGCGATCTCACCGCTCGTCAGGCAGGTTCTATCGGTGGCCAGATGGTCAAGAAGATGATCGAGTCCTACGAGAACGGCATGACCAAGTAATCAGGCGACACTATTAATCTCTGACACAATAGGACCGCACTTTCATGGTGCGGTCCTGATCTTTTAAAAGAGCAGTTGGATTGGTTTGCTAAAGCTGTTGGAAGGGTTTTAGATATTTGCGGAAACAAAACAAGGGTTTCATGGAAAAAAATATATAAAAATTGGAAAATTGTATTGACAAATTGGAAGCATGGCGGTATACTGAGAGTGGTGACATTTTTGTCGATTTTCACAACCCCAAAACGGAGGACGATCAAAACATGAAAAAAGCGCAACGCCTGGAAGCGGAAAAATTTTTGTTACAGCAAATTTCCGATGAAAATCCGGATTTTGTGGATGCGACGATGGAGGCCTTTTCGGTTTCGCGTTCCACGGTTTACAATTACATCAACACCTTACAAAAAAACGGCGAGCTGGAGCGTGTGGGCGGCTCTATGCCATACCGTGTGTTGTATGAAACCACGCGCTTTACCGTAGATACCTCCCGTGAAAGCTCAGAGGATCGCATGTTCAGCCGAGATATTGCGCCTTTGCTGGAGGATTTGCCGCTCAACGCGCAAAAGATCTGGCGCTATGCCTTTACCGCTATGATGAACAATGCTTTGGAGCATGCGCGCGCTTCGGCCATTGTTTGTGTTGTCAACCGCAACAGACTTTGCACGATCATTGGTATTTTGGACAACGGTATTGGCATCTTCCGTCGCATTCAGCAGGATCAAAAGGATCAAAACGGAGAAGTGCCTACCGCTGCCGAGGCCGCTTCGCTTTTGTATGCCGGCGGCTATAGCTCAGATCCCAAGGCACATGCCGGCGAAGGTATTTTCTTTACCTCTCGTTTGATGGATCATTTTGTCATTCGTTCAGACACACAGCTGTTTACCCCCAACGAGGCGGATGCCCACGATGAAAACGGCGGTGAGCGTTTCCGCGGCACGGCGGTACAAATGGCGCTGAATAATGATACGACCAGAGAGCTCGGTCAGGTGATGGCACGCTATTTGGACCCTGAAAACGGATTTGTCCGCACCGAGATTCCGGTGGCCCGTTTCCTGGGCGGCGATTTTCCGGTTTCCCGTTCTGAGGCAAGACGGCTTCTTTCTGTGCTGGATGCTTTCCGTGAAGCGGAGCTTGATTTTTCTGGCATTGAGGAAGTGGGCCGAGATTTTGTGCATGAATTGGTTGCCTTGGTTTCCAACGAATATCCTTTGCTGCACTTGACCATTCGAAACGCCACTCCTCTTGTGGCGAGTACATTTCGCCGGGCAGGGCTTAGCAGTTGCGATTACATAACCGAAACATAATAAAAGCCGCTTTACCATCGTTTTTTTGATGGCAAAGCGGCTTGTTCGATCTTTTTCGTGTGCTTTTTGTTTGGCGCTCATGTGAGGCCTCTTCTCTTATACCAGTTGCGTTTCGGGGGCGAAGCCGATGTCAGAAAGAACCTGCCGCATACGCTGCGCCGAGCGTTGCAAAAGCACCTCTTCCGCATCCGAAAGGGGAATTTCCAACACTTTGGTAACGCCGTTTTTACCCAGGACACAGGGCAGGCTCAAGGAGATACGCTGTAAGCCGTAAACGCCCTGTGCGGCCACCGAAACAGGGAGTATTGCCGCTTCATCACGCAAAATAGCGGTGGCGATTCGGCGAACAGCCTCAGCGATCGCGTAATAAGTGGAGCCCTTCGCTTCAATGATGTGATAGGCCGCGTCCCGTGTTTGCTCAAAAAGACGTTGCAAATCCTGCTCGCCGCAGCGAGGACAGTCAGCGTTGCAAAAATGATCCAGGTCGATCCCTGAAATGTTTGCGCTGCTGTAAACGGGGAACTCGGTATCGCCATGCTCACCAATGATAAAGGCGTGTACATGGCGGGCGTCTACACCCAGCTGTTGCCCCAATAAGAATTTCAATCTGGCGGTGTCCAGCACGGTGCCGGAGCCGATGACACGGCTGGCGGGGAAGCCGGAAAGCTGGCGAGCCACCTCGGTTAGAATATCCACCGGATTGGTGACGACCAACAGGATGGCCTCGTAATTAAATTTGCAAATATCCCGCAAAACGGTATGAAAAATCCGCACATTTTTGCGAACCAGGTCCAATCTTGTTTCCCCCGGTGCTTGCGCGGCCCCCGCGGTAATGATGATCAGTGCCGCGTCCGCGAGGTCGGCATAGTCGCCGGCGTATATTTCGGTAGGAGAAAGGAAGGGGACGGTGTGCCCCAGATCTGCCGCCTCGCCGATGGCGCGCTTTTGATTGATGTCAATGAGCAGAATTTCAGAAAACAGCGCGCTTTGCATCAGTGAGAAAGCGGTAGTTGCCCCTACATTGCCCGCCCCAACAATGGCGCATTTGCGTGGATTTAACATCTCAAGCTCCTTTTACGTTTTTATTTTAGTATGGATTTGCTTTAATTGTATCATACCGAAAGTTGATTGAAAAACCGACAATTATTCGAAAAAGGGTTGCATTCTTTTTTATGTAATGGTAAAATAAGAATAAGAACTTTTGCATTGGAAGGAGTTTTTTGATATGCAAAATTTAATGCGGACCTTAAAGGATGGCGTGGTTAAGAAAATCATTCTGGATACCGATGTGTATAACGAGATCGACGATCTGTACGCCCTGGCCTATGCCATGCTCTCTCCCGAAAAAGTGGAGCTGCTTGCCATTACCGCTGCTCCGTATTTCAACAGTCGTTCTACTTCCCCCGCGGACGGTATGGAAAAAAGCTATCAGGAAGCGCTCCGTGTGCGTGGGTTGGTGGACAAGCACTCTGATATTCCGGTTTATCGTGGGGCGCCCCGTTATTTGCCCTCCAAGACCGAGGCAGTGGAATCCGAAGCGGTGGACGCCATCATCCGTTTGGTGAAGGAGAGCGAGGAACCCGTTTATATCGTGGCCATTGGCGCCATTACCAACGTGGCCTCCGCCCTGATCAAGGCGCCTGAGATCGCGGACAAGGCAGTGGTGGTCTGGCTTGGCGGTCACGCACTGCATTGGAAGGACAATAAGGAATTTAATTTGTACCAAGATGTGCCCGGCGCACAGGTGCTGTTTGATTCCAAGATCCCGTTGGTGCAGATCCCCTGCAACGGTGTTTGTTCCGCCTTCCATACCACCATCCCTGAGCTTTCGTATTATTTGGAAGGGAAAAACGCGCTGTGCGATTATCTGTTGCAGTTCACCAAGGACTACATGAAGCCGGGTGCCAAGTGCTGGTCCAAAGTTATCTGGGATGTAACAGCGGTCGCGGCACTGGTTCGCCCCGATACGTTGGATATGGTTGAGATCCCACGCCCGATTATCACGGATAATGCCAACTACGCCACCGATTGGGCACGCCCCCATTACCTTTATGTGCGCCACATCAAGCGCGACGCGCTGTATGCCGATCTGTTTGAAAAGCTGGCAAGCGCCAAATAAACAGAGAAAAATAAAAATACAAAAAAGTCGCCGTATTTGTAAGAATACGGCGACTTTTTGTTACTTTTGTTATAGTGAGTGGGAAAATTCTCCTTGCGTGACCTCAAGTGAGATGATATACTGGACATACCGTACTGAAAGGGAGGACTTTCTATGATCTATCAAGGTGATGCATTGCGCGAGATTTCATTTCCGCTTGGCGGTATCGGCAGTGGCTCGGTAGGGCTTGCCGGCAACGGCAGTCTGGTGGATTGGGAAATCTACAACAAGCCGAATAAGGGGAGCGTTAACGGCTACACCCATATCGCAATCCGTGCCAAGGTGGGGAACAAGATTTGTTGCAGAGTGCTACAGGGGGATCATATCAAGGATCTGACCGGCAGCTATACCGGCGCGCAAAAGGAGGTCTATGACGGCTTTGGCTTTGGTCCTGCCGCACGGACAATGGCAGGCTTTCCGCATTTTCGTCATTTGCGCTTTTGCGGAGAATTCCCAATAGCAGAGCTTTACTTTGAGGATCCGGATTTCCCATTGCCCGTCACGCTGACTGCCTTTAACCCTTTGATCCCGTTGGAAGCGGATAAATCCAGTCTTCCCGCTGCCTTTTTTGAGGTCAGCTTTCAAAACACCACAAAGGAGACGGTCGTGTTGGACACCGTCTTTTCCTTGCAAAACCCTTTTCCCCTGTCGCAAAACACCGTTTCAGTCAACGAGGGCGTGACTACGGTAACGCTGGCGCATGGCAATTGCGATCCCGGTGATGCGGCATACGGCGAACTGGCGCTTTCGGTAGAGAATGCGGATATGGTGCAGCCCTACTGGTATCGCGGCAGCTGGCAGGATGGCATCGTGACCTTCTGGAATGAGCTTTCCGGCGGCGGTGCGTTGCGGTCTCGCCAATACGAGGCCCCCTACAAGGGAGATCATTGCTCGCTGGGCAAGTCGCTTGTGTTGCAACCGGGTGAGCGGGGCAAGGTGCGCTTTTTGATGAGCTGGTATTGCCCCAACAACCGTGTGCATTGGAACCCGCATCGGACTGCTTGGAATCAGCCGGGCGACGAAGAGCGCTTGCGCACTTGCTGGAAAAATTATTACGCCGTGCTGTTTGATAGCGCATGCTCGGTGGGGCTCTACGGCCTGAAAAACTGGAAAACCCTTTATACGGGTACAGATTTGTACCGAAAAACACTATTTTCCTCCACTCTGGATCCTGCTGTGATAGACGCCGCCGCCTCGACCTTGTCGGTGCTAAAATCCTCCGCAATCTATCGCTTGGAAAACGGTGCCTTTTATGGATTTGAGGGTGTACACGAGCATGTTGGTTCCTGCGAGGGAACCTGCCAGCACGTATATAATTACGCTTATGCCCTGTGCTTCCTCTTCCCAACGCTGGAGCGGTCGATTCGTGATCTGGAGTTTTGCCATAGCACGTGGGAGACGGGAGCTACCGAGTTTCGCCTTGCGCTCCCCTTGCGTGAGCCGCGCGAGCCAAAACGCTCCTGCCTGGACGGTCAGATGGGCTGCGTGATCAAAACCTACCGCGAGTGGAAGCTGTCAGGGGATGACGCCTGGCTCCGACGGGTATGGCCTACCGTAAAAAAGGTGCTGGAATACGCCTGGAGTGAGGAAAACAAGGATGCGTGGGATCGGGATAAGGACGGCGTGCTGGAGGGCAGACAGCATCACACGCTGGACGTAGAACTGTACGGTCCTTCCTCTTGGCTGGAGGGCTTTTATCTGGCGGCGCTGAAGGCAGCCGCCGAAATGGCGACCTATCTTGGTGAGCGGGATAAGGCGGCGGAATATCTGGAAATCTTCGAAAAGGGAAAACGCTGGACGGCGGAAAATCTGTTCAACGGCAGCTATTTTGTGCAAAAGGTGGATGTGACTGATCATACCCTGATTGAGCGATATGGCGGCGAACGGTATTGGAATAGCGAGTGCGGCGAGATCAAATATCAAATCGGAGAGGGCTGTGCTATCGACCAGCTTTTAGGGCAATGGCACGCCAATCTTTGCGGGCTTGGCGATTTGTTTGACCGTGAGCAGCGTCGCGTAGCGTTGCGGAATCTGTTTGCGAATAATTATAAATCCAGCATGCGGGGCTTTACCAACCCGTGGCGCAATTTCTGCGTCAATGATGAGGCGGGCACGGTGATATGCTCCTATCCGGAGGGTGCGAAAAAGCCCACGATCCCGATTACCTACTGCGAGGAGACGATGCACGGCTTTGAATATGCCTTTGCGGGTCTTTTGATCAGCGAGGGACTGGTGGAGGAGGGACTTATGGCGGTACGCGCTGTCCGCAACCGCTATCAAGGCTATAACCGAAATCCTTGGAATGAGATCGAATGCGGTAGCAACTACGCGCGTAGCATGGCGAGTTTTGCTTTACTGCCGATCTTTTCCGGCTTTCGGTTTGATCTGCCCCGCGGCAGGATCGGCTTTGCGCCTGTGGTGGCAAAAGAGGACTTTGCTTGCCTTTGGAGCGTGGGTACCGCTTGGGGTCAGGTGCGGATCACCAAGGCGCAAACGCGCATTACCGTGTTGGGCGGCGAAATGACGCTTTGCGCATTGGAGCTGCCGTATTTAAAGACAGTGAGCGTATTGCGCGTTGATGGCCGCGAAATTGCCTATAAGCACAAAGACGGTATCGTTTATTTTGAAAAAATGACAGTTGCCAAAGAGATTGAGCTTTTTTGAAAAAGGTGCTTTGGGCGGAAGTTGTTTCAGCTGGCATTCGCGGCAAAAGTCCATTTTTGCCTGCGGTGCCGCAAAAGAAGCTCAGGAATAGGTGAGCCGTTGGTCCATTGCCTGTAGAAAGGCGACTTGCTCCTCGTTTTCGGTGGCAAGTGCTTCAAACAGCAGCTTACTTTCTTCACTTTGAACGGTCGCTGCCAGTTGGCGCAAAGCGGCCGCGGTGCGTTCTTTTTCCTGTGCGTGATCCCGCAGAAGCCGTCTCGCAAGAATAGGGGCGTGTGAATCGGCATCCTCCTGTAAGCGGTAAGCAGGTATGCGAAGATGGACATAAGGCAGCGGTGAATGGCCAAGATCCCGCTGCCATCTGCCCAATTGCAGAATTTGTTTTTGGTCGCTTTGCATAGCCTGCGATAGCAATCGTGCTACCGCAGGCAAGTTTTTTTCTAGCAAGATCTGTCCTTGCCCGCCGCTGGCAACGGCGCTTATCTTGCTTGCGATGACGCGGCTGACCGCTTTGGCAATATCCGCTTTTTCGGATACCGTTTTGGGGGGAATGGGACTTTTTTGACGGTTGCTTGATGCTTTCATTGCTTGCCTCCCCGGTGTTTTTTACCAGTTTATGTATTATGTATAAAAATTGTGCAAGTCGCCAATTTTTCTGTTTTTTAAAAAGAACGATTGCGTATTTGCAAGAGATCGTGTATAATATTTTCAATAAGCTTAGCTTATTGTAGCAAATTAGGAGGACTACACAATGCTTGAAATACGTAACGTCGCTAAGGTGTATCGTTCCAAAACCGGTGAGGAAGTGCGGGCGCTGGATAATGTCAGCATGACCTTTCCGGAATCAGGAATGGTGTTTATCTTAGGTAAATCGGGTAGCGGTAAATCCACATTGCTCAATGTGATGGGCGGTCTGGATAGCTATGACGAAGGCGAATTTATCATCAAAGGCAAATCCTCGAAGGATTTTGTCGGCTCTGATTTTGATGCCTACCGTAACACCTTTATCGGTTTTATCTTCCAGGAATATAACGTCCTTGATGATTTTACCGTGGGTGCCAATATTGGCCTTGCGTTGGAGTTGCAAGGCAAAAAAGCCACCGATGAGGCGATCAATGAAATTTTGGCGCAGGTGGATCTGCTCAATTACGCCAAGCGTAAGCCCAACGAGCTTTCCGGCGGCCAAAAGCAACGTGTGGCGATTGCCAGAGCCCTGGTCAAAGAGCCGGAGATCATCATGGCAGACGAGCCGACCGGCGCTTTGGACTCCAACACCGGTAAGCAGATCTTTGACACGCTCAAGCAGCTTTCTAAAGAGAAGTTGGTGTTGATCGTTTCGCACGACCGTGATTTTGCTGAGCGCTATGCGGACCGCATCATCGAGATGGCAGACGGTAAGGTCATCGAGGATGTGACCAAGCATGAGCATCAGTCGGAGCGTGTGTCCGACGGTGTGCACCGTATTAATGATCACATTTTGCGGATCGAGAAGGGCTATCGGCTGACCCCTACGGATCTGGAAATGATCAACGAGTATCTGGCCAAAAATGAGCATGACGTCTTGCTTTCCGGCGACGGCCATGTCAATGAGGAGCTACGCTCCGCGGCAGGCATTTCCAAGGACGGCGCCACCACCGTATTTGAGGGCACCAACCCTGAAAAGGACATCAAGGCCAAGAAGTACGAGAAGGACGAGACCAAGTTCATCCGCTCCCGTTTGCCGATGAAGAATGCCGTAAAGATGGGCGCTTCGGGTCTGAAGCACAAGAAGTTCCGCCTCTTTATGACCGTTCTTTTGTCCTTCCTCGCCTTTGCGATGTTCGGCCTTTCCAGCAGCCTTGCTGCCTACGAGAAGATCAGCGCCGCCACCGATTCCATCATCGACTCCGAGATCCGCAGTGCGGCACTGACCCTGGGCGTGCGCCGTACCACCACCTGGGATGACGGGGATACCCACACCTCGTACGACGGTCACGGCTTGAACGCAGACGACATCGCCTGGCTCAAGGAGCAGACCGGCCTTGCGTTCGTTCCGGTATTTACGGGCAAATCCTACAATGACAAGTGGAGCAGCGACAACGGCTTTGACGTAACCGAAATGCTTCTTGATTATTCAAGCAACACGGTCTACAACGGTAAGCTCGCGGGCTTTGTTGATGTCAATTCGATCACGCTGCCCACCGAGTACGACCTTGTGGGCAGGATCCCCACGAAGGCGGGCGAGATCGCCATTACCGAGTTCATGTACCGTCAATTCAAGCAATATGGCTTTAGCGGTGACGACACGGTACAGGCAGGTCAGCTGACCATGAACAATGACGGCTCCGCGAACGATATCATCGGCAAGACCTTTACGATCAACAAGATCGGCTACCAACATCTCGGCGAAGGAAACGCTTTCCGGTTTGAGATCGTTGGTGTCATTGATACGAAATTCAACTACGACCGTTATACAAATCTGATGCCTGTGGATCCGACCACCCAGCAGCATCAGCAGCAGGCGGGTGTGCAGCAGGATGCTTCACTTATCGACATCTTCCTGCAAAACGAGATCAAGTACGAGCGCGATTATGGCTTCCATGCCCTCGGCTTCGTCATGCAGGACGATATTGACGACATGACCGCTTATATGGCCAATAACAACTATGATGGCGGAAACCAAGAGTTTGGCCAACATATGAGCGGCAATGACGGCTATCTGAGATTTTATATTTACCAGCCCGCGGAGGGAATTAACGATCCCGAAAAAATCGCCTCTGTCGATCGTGTTGGAAAGAGCGACGCGCTGAGCCGTCTGGATCACGTGCTGTGGCTCGGTGAAACGAAGGATGCGCTTTCCGAAAACGAGATCCTGCTTCCCGTCAACATGCTGACGCAGCTTTTGCGATCCAGGGAATTTGCCGTGGATTACACCGATTTTGACGCGGCGATGCTATCCCACCCCAAGATCGATGCTTCCGCCTACAACACCCAAACCACCAATCGTATTTGGTCGGCGCAGCAAGCATACAACGGCACCAATGAGGAATTTTACGCCGACCTCGGCGTGCAAAACGCACTGCTTGCGCTTTACGGCATTGCCCGCCCCGCTAATATGAGCGCGGAGGGCGCAAAATATCTGGGTGAGCGGCTCTCCTATTCCTCTGTTTCTTATGAAGATGTTTTGAATACCATAGGCGCTATGCAGATCGCCAACGTGGTGGTGGAAAACAATTATCACGCGGCGGATGCGTACAGCCAGAGCTTTGTGAAGCGGTATCTTAGCAACTATTCGATGAGCAATCAGGAATGGGCCGACATGTCCAGTGACAGTGAGCGCCTGGAGCGTCTTGTCAGCGCGTTCCGTTATTGGGAGGTCCGCAATGAGCCGGATCGTTTTGGCACCACGGGCGTATGGCTTTATGAAGCTTCGCTGACCGCTTATTTCAATCTGACCGGTCAAAGCATGCAGGACGTAGCGGCCCTTCTCGACGGCTATGTTTATCAGCTGGATGAGATCAAGCACAGCTTGGGTGAGGATGAGAGCGAAAAGATTGCTGATTTCGAGAACATGAAGGCCGTTGGCTTCTATATCCTTGAGAAAAATGACTATGGTGACATGGTGATCAGCACCACGGTTTATGACAGATATAAACAGTGGTACGATGAAAACTCCAAGGAAGCGATGTTGGATAGCAACGTTCCCACCTACACTGAGGATAGAGCAAAGCACACCCCGGGCATCTGGGCGTTTGCCGTGGCTCCCATTTCCGCCGACAATCACGATGCCATTCAAAGGCTGGTGGAGCTCTCCTATGCCGAGACCGAGGATAACAAGCCCGATCTGCTCTTTGAGATGCAAAATGCCGTTATGTATACCCTCGGTAACTTCAACGATATGATCGAGGTGCTGGCGCAGGTGTTTATCTGGGTGGGCCTTGGCCTTGCGGTGTTCTCGGCCTTCCTGCTGATGAACTTCATCTCTACCTCTATTTCCTACAAGAAGCGCGAGATCGGTATCCTGCGCGCGGTGGGCGCCCGTTCCTCCGACGTGTTTAAGATCTTCTTTAGCGAGGCCTTTGTGATCGCTCTGATCAACTTTGTGCTGGCGGTGGCAGCATCCCTGACCACGGTTATAATTCTCAACAACTATATGAGAAACTCCGGTATCAATATCACGCTGCTTCGCTTTGGCGCCGGCCAGGTACTGCTGATGCTGGGTATCAGTATTCTGGTGGCTGCTTTCCAGCTTCCTGCCGGTATATAAGATCGCCAGGAAGAAGCCGGTTGACGCGATCAAGGATCGCTAAGCAAAAAGCAAGATGTCGTTCGCGTGATGCTCTGGGCGGAGCATTCACGTGAACGGCGGTGAAAAAAGGACGGGGAAGAACCCGTCCTTTTTTCTTGATACGCTTCTATAATTTCTTTATTTTCTCAATACAGCTCGGACAAAGGCACGGATCGGAGCTGCTATCTATATTCGCATAGCATAGCTTACAGCAACTTGATGAACGGCGGACAATGACCTTGTCTCCATCAAGGCAAACCTCAAGGGCGGTTTTCTCGTTAAGATCAAGCGCGCGCCGAAACGTTGTTGGTATGACAATTCTGCCAAGCCTATCAATATGAATGCTTTTCGTATATCACCTACACATCAGTAACGCAAACGTTATATCATGTATAGGTCTATTTGCCAACCCGCTTTCTTGAGTATAATGACCTTAATTGGTACATTATATAATGCGGAGGTGGTATATATGAGATTAAGAATACTGGATATTCTCAAAGAAAAGGGGAAGACGAAGTATTGGCTTTATATGCAGCTTGGTCTTAGTTATCAGAATTTTAACAGATTGGTGAACGGTGAGACAAGCGCGATAAAATTTGAAAATCTCAAGGCCTTATGTGACATACTGGAGTGTACGCCGAATGACCTGTTTGCGGAATACTGCGGAAAATAACATAGCTTTTGCACTGGCAAAAGCTTTTATGAAAAGCAAAAAGAGCAGATTGTCTGCTCTTTTTGTTTATCTTTACTTGACTGCTTCACGCAGCGTTTGAATGTTCTCCTCAAAGCTGCCGGTGGAGGCGTAGATGCTGGATGTGCCTGCCACAAAGATGTTGGCGCCGGCCTCACGCATCTTCTTGGCATTTTCAAAGCTCACGTTGCCGTCGCATTCGATCTCCACGTTGCCGTAGCCGTTCTCGTCCAGATATTTACGCAAGCGGCGGATCTTATCCAGCGTGGTGGGCACCAGCTTTTGCCCCGCAAAGCCGGGGTTGACGGTCATCACCAGAATGGCGTCAAGATCGGGGAGCACCTCCTCGATCACAGAGAGGGGCGTGCCGGGATTCAGAGCAAGCATCGGCTTGCCCCCGCGGGCGCGGATCATCGAGAGAGCGCGATGCAGATGAATGGAGGCTTCGTAATGGACCGAAACGTAATCACCCTCACCGAAGGGGATCCAGTCCAGCTTGTTTTCGGGGCGGGTGACCATCATATGCACGTCCAGCGGGATCTTGGTGGCCGCCTTCAGCTTTTTGATAAAGTCAACGCCAAGGGTATAGTTGGGTACGAATTCGCCGTCCATGATGTCGATGTGCAGATATTCGATGCCGTTTTTCTCTAATTTGTTCAGCTCGTCTCCAAGGTGAAGAAAATCAGCACACATAAGAGAGGGGGAGATCAAGGATTTCATAGCGGATACTCCTTTGTTTTTTGATGCTTCTATTTTATCACAGGTATGGAAAAAGGTCAAGATTTGGGAAAAATTTTCCAATCTTCTGTATAAAAAAGGCTGATTGGGGGAATTCTTTTGTCAAACCGAAAAAAGGAGAGCAAAAGATGAGAAAAGCACTTGGATTTTTGATGGCGGGCATTTTGCTGATTGCCGCCTTTATGATATTGCCCATTCATGGCGAGGCGGAACTTTATGATAAGGTGATTCGGTTGCATGTGTTGGCCAATTCGGATAGCGAAGAGGATCAGGCATTAAAACTAACCGTGCGGGACGCGGTACTGAAAAAAACCGAAGGACTACTGCAAAACGCCGCCTCCAGAGAGCAAGCCGAGGAGATTGTGCGCACGGCGCTTCCTCAAATCGAAGAGACCGCCAAGTCGGCATTGGCGGCGGTAGGCGCCCCCAACGACGTGACCGTTACCTTGAGTTATGAAAAGTATCCCACAAGAGAGTACGAGCAGTTGGCTTTCCCGGCGGGGGAGTATCTTTCCCTGCGTGTGATGATCGGGGAAGCGGCAGGGAAAAACTGGTGGTGCGTATTGTTTCCGCCGCTTTGTATGACCGCCGCCACCGCAAGGCAGGATACCGAGGCGGTCTGCCTCTCGACGGGGATTACAGGCGAGCAATACCGTATGATTGCCGATACCGAAAACACCAAGTACAAGCTCCGCTTCAAGATTTTAGAGGTAGCGGAAGGATTGTTCCAATAAAAAAAGGCACATATGTGCCTTTTTTTATTGCGCTCATACACCGATGATCTCGTAAATTTCCAGTAACCGTTCTTCCGCGGCGGTTTTGCGGGCATCAAGCTCGGCGGCTCTGGTGTAGTCGGTTGCGGCAGAACCGAACAGCTCGGCATCCAAAGTTTCAATCTCTTTTTCCAAGTCAGCGGCCTCCTTGGTCAAGCGTTCGCGGCGTGCCTTCTCTTTTCGCGCTTCTGCCTCGATTGCCTTACGGGCCAGATATTGCGCCTTGTTATCGCTGATGGGTGCCGCGTTTTGCATACCGTTTTGGGGGATATTACTGTCAAAAGTGGCTTCGCGGCGTTGCTTGAAGTCCAGATATTCACTGTATCCTTTTCCTACATGGGTAATGGGATAGTCCAGGGCGTCTCCCTCAAAGGCATGTCCCGGTTGCAAGGCGAATATACGGGTTGCCAATTTGTCGATAAAGTAGCGATCGTGAGAAACGGCCAGAACAGTGCCTTCAAAAGCGGCGAGAGCGGTTTCCAGCGCCTCGCGGGAGTCGATGTCCAGGTGGTTGGTCGGTTCGTCAAGCACCAGTAAATTCATTTTGGAAAGAATGAGCTTGGCAAGCGTCAGCCTGGCCCGCTCGCCGCCGGAAAGTACGCTAACGGTACGGAAAACATCCTCTCCGATAAAGCGGAAAAGCGCCAGCGTGCTACGGATCTCGGTCTCGGTCAGGTGGGGATATGCGTTCCAGAGCTCGTCTAATACCGTATTTTCCTCGGTTAAGTTCTGGTTCTCCTGGTCGTAATAGCCAATCTCCACATTATAGCCGGATTCTATACGGCCGGCCATGGGAGCGAGCTTACCCAAAATGAGCTTGAGCAGGGTGGACTTGCCGCACCCGTTGGGGCCGACGATGAACATACGTTCCTTTTTCAGTAGCAAAAATCCAATGTCCTCAAACAGCTTCTTTTGCCCGAACGCCATGGAAAGGTGCTTGATATGCAACACCTCGTTGCCGCTGTCGTGCGCCTTGCTGAAGGAAAGTCGGATCGACTTGGGCGCCTCTTTGGGGCGCTCTATTTTTTCCATTTTGGCCAGCAGCTTCAGGCGGGATTCGGCGGCAATGATATTCCGTTCACGGTTCCAGGCCCGTTGCTGGGCGATATAGGCCTCTTGCCTGGCAATTTCTTTTTGTTGGTTTTGATAGTGCTTCTCGGCGATCTCCTTGTCAATGCGTCGCTGCTCGATGGAGGCCGTATAGTTCCCGTTATAGAGCTTGGCTCTGCCGTATTCCAAGGCCAAAGTTTTGTTGGTTACACGGTCTAAAAAATAACGGTCATGAGAAATGACCAATACGCATTTGCGATATTGAGCCAGGAAGTTTTCTAAAAAGAGCATGGTGTCAATATCCAAATGGTTGGTTGGCTCGTCCAAAAGCAGGATGTCCGGCTCGCGGGAGAGCTGTCGGGCAAGCGCCAAGCGTGTGCGTTGTCCCCCGGACAGGGTGGACAGGGGGCGGCGCATGGCCTCTTCCTCAAATCCCATTTTGAGAAGGATGGCGGCGCATCTGCCGCGAAACTCCAAGCCGCCGTCTCTGATAAAGCGATTGTTTTTTTCGTCATAAGAGCGGAGCAAGGCAAGGTATGCGGGGCTGTCGTGATCTTGCGCCATTTGCATTTTTTCTTCGATGGCGTGTAGCTCGCGTTCGGCGGCGAGAATTTCAGGAAAGGCACCGTACATTTGCTCCAAAGCGTTGTCGCCAAGCGTTTCGTCGATCATGAAGGCACTATCCTGGGTCAGAATACCGATGCTTTTATCTTTGGAAATAAAAATCTGCCCCTCGTCGGCTTCCAGCTCACCGATAATGGCTTTAAAAAGGGTGGATTTTCCGCAACCGTTTACGCCGATCAGGCCCATCTTGTCATTTTCGGCAAGCGAGAAGGAGATGCGGTCCAATATTTTTCTCGTGCCAAAAGAAAGGCTGAGATCAGCCACGCTGAGTACCGTCATTCTTCTCACCTCCGTCATGATTTTGGTGGTTGACGACAAAATCGCCATACTATGATATTATAACGGCAAGAGCCCTGATTTGTCAAGGGAAGGAGGTGAGATATATGTGTAAAATGTGCGGTTTTTTGTATTGCCTACCCACTTGCCCTGGGTATAGCGGCGAATGGGAGGGGAGCGGAGCGGTGCTGGCGCATTGCCTGCTTTGCGAAAAGGCCATTCATGCGGGGGAAATCGCTTTTTCAAAAGATGACACGGTGCTTTGCGCTGACTGCTTGGAGGGGATGGATTTGGATCAGCTTTTGTGTGTTGCTGAAATTGCAAACAGTGAGGAATTGCTTTGTGAGCATCTGGGTTGGGAGCGGCGGCGACTTTGAAAAAGAGAAAATTTTTCTGATTGCTTTTTTTGCGATAAAACTATAGACAAGCTTGTTAATTGGTGCTATAATAACTCTCGGTTTATTTAATGTAGGGGGGATTGGGGTGTCTGATAAAAAACTTGATACCGTGCGTGAACCGGAAGGTGCCAAAGCGCATGCCGAAAATCCGGCCATAGAGCTTTCGCCGAGGTCGGTTGATTACAATTCCAAAGACCATAGGCGCTCACGCAAGGCTTATCTGATCGAATGCGCGTTTGAGTATTTTGTGGCGCTTTTGGTCAGTGACGCGTTCCTTGTCAAGCTGTTACAGGATATTGGCATGGATGATGCTACCGTGGGCATCATGGCGTCGCTGATCTCACTTGCCTTTGTGTTTCAGCTTTTTTCGATCTTTGTGGTACAGCATATCAGCAATACCAAGGTGTTCGCCATCATTTTCCATTTTGCCAGTCAGATCTTTTTTATGGCGTTGTATTTCGTCCCCTTCTTGCCCGCGGTTGAAGGGAGCAACTACCGACATGTTTTGGCAGTTGCCTGTATCATGATCGCCTATTTTGGCAATTACCTTGTCACGTCGGTGATCTACAAATGGGGCAACTCCTTTGTAGAGCCGCATCACCGCGGCCGCTACTGTGCAACCAAGGAAATGATTTCGCTGATCTCGGGCATGGCGGTCACGCTGATCATCGGTTATGTCATGGATCACTTTGAGGCGGCAAATAATCTGCACGGCGGCTTTATCTTTGCCGCTTGCGGCATCTTTGTTTTCAGCATTTGCGACCTTGTCTGCCTGCTTTTGATCAAGAATGACAAGAAGCCCAAGGAGAAGATCAAAAAAGAGATCGTCCCTATGCGCGAGGTGATGCGTAACACCCTTGGCAACAAAAATTTTCTGTCCGTTCTGCTTCTTGCCGTACTTTGGGAGGTAGCAAAGGGCGTTTCCATCGGCTTTCTCGGCACGTATCGCCTCAACGCTCATGAGCTTGCTTTGACGGTGGGGGCGGTGCAGATTATCAACATGGTGGGTAATCTGGTGCGCTTCGGTCTTTCCAGACCCTTTGGCAAATTCTCGGATAAATACTCCTATTCCAAGGGCATTGAGTTGGCTCTTGTGATGGCAACGGCCTCCTTTGTGGTTTATGCCTTTACGGCTCCCGGCAATCGGGTGTTCGTGTGGACGATGGTCATTCTGTTCTCGGTACTGTACCACGGCTGCCAGGCGGGCGTGGGACAGAATATGCACAGCATTCTTTACAACTACGTGGACAGCCGCTACTTCGTGCAGGCCTCTGCCATCAAGAGCAGCGTGGGCGGTCTTTGCAACTTCGGCTCCGCGCTACTGGCAAGCCGCTTCTTGCAGTACGTGCAGAGTAACGGTAACTCCCTGTTCGGTATGCACATTTACGGTCAGCAGGTGCTGGCGGTTTTCTCAATCGTTCTGACGCTGGCCGCCCTTGCCGTGGCGCACTTCGTGGTGTCTAAGCAGAAGAGAATGGTGCAGTAACGCTCACCCATTTTGCCGCAAAGCGGCGTGAAACACAGGAGGTCTGCTATGAAAAAGAAGATGCTGGCGCGGCACCCCTTGGGCAATCCGCGCAGAAGATGGAAGCAGGAGCAATTCATTCTCTCCCTTGTCAATCCCGGCCCTATGGGATTGGACAAGGAGGGCCCCTTCCATTGCGCCAAGGCGCACCGTGCGGTGAAGGTCGCCGTGGACGCGGGCTTTGACCTGATGGAGATGTGTTGGACAAGCTACGACGTTGGCATGGAGATCCTGCGCACCGCCGAGGAGCTTGGCACCAAGGTGCTGTATCAGGACCTGAAGCGATTTGGCGGTATGGGGTTCAAGAAAACGCCGCTGAACGAGCATAACGACCTGCTCGGTGCCATGCGTGATACGGCACAGTACGGCTGCATTATGGGCTATTATATGTACGACGAGCCCTGCACGCCCGAGCAGAGAGCGACCGTGCGCAAAATGATCGAGGATGCCGAGCGGGAGCGCCCCGAGCTGCTGCCCTTTACGGTGACCACCGCATCGCAAAGCAATGAGTTGGCCGAGGAGGTGGATCCCGCACAGCTTTCCTTTGACCAGTACCCCTTTGGCGGCTGGGTGGGGGATGGTATGACCCCCGAGACGCAGATGGACGGCTGCAGCAAGTACTGGACAAATATGGAGGTGGCACGGCTGGCTGCCGACAGGATCGGCGCGCCCTATTGGTTCGTCTATCAGGGACACGTGCTGCCTTACAACCCCTGCTTTGACGGATACACCTTTGCCGCCTCCCGCATGATGGCCAATACCGCGCTGCTTTACGGCGTAAAGGAGCTTTCCTGCTACATCGAGTGCAACGGCGTGCTGGATCCCGAAACGGGTGACAGGGGGCTTTATTTTGAGGAGCAAAGAGACCTGAACCGCCGCATTACCGCTCTCGGTAACACGCTGATGGCGCTGCATTGCGACCGTGTGATCCACGGCGGCAATATCACCCCCTACAAGGAGAGGGCGACCTTTGCCACCATGGAGGAAAGTGAGCTGCTGGTCGGCAATTTGCCTGATCGTATCTCGATCTCCGAGATGTCGGATGATTACGGCAACCGCTATCTGATGGTGGCGAACCGTGATTACAGAGAGGTCACCTCCTACTTTTTGAAGATGAAGCAGGACAGCCGCGTCTATCGCGTCAGCGATGAGGACGGCGAGCAGCGATTGGTCTTTGACGATCCCGACAATAAGATCGTCGGCAGCCTGCTCCCCGGTCACATGGCGCTCTACCGCCTGCAGCCAAAGAGCGAGGAGCCCTTTGAGATCGGGTATTATCTGGAAAAATAACAAAAAAGGCGCTACCGATGGGGTAGCGCCTTTTTGACTGTAGCCGCTTTGGTGCGCATAGCTCCGATCCCGCTTTTCTCTTTGCTTGTGTGAGGCACAAAGAGAAAAGCTATCAAAAGAGAAATGCCGTATAGGGGGCGCCGCCCCAAGCCCCGCAAGCTTTTGAAAAGGCTTGACCAAAACTTTTGGGGCATTTAGGGCGCTTGAGCAAAGATTTGGGGCGGAGATGAGAGGGGCGGTTATTTCAACATCTTCAGCAGCTCCTCCTGATCGATCACCGTCACGCCAAGGGCTTGCGCCTTGGTCAGCTTGGAGCCGGCCTCCTCGCCGGCGACCACAAAGGAGGTCTTTTTAGAAACAGAACCGGTGACCTTGCCGCCGGCAGCCTTGATGAGGGCGGATGCCTCGTCGCGGCTCATATCGGGCAGGGTGCCGGTCAGCACAAAGGTCAGTCCGGCCAGCTTGTCGCCGGTGGGAGCGGCGGTGGCCTCGGTCAAAAGTCCCGCGTCGATCAGGCGGCGGCAGAGCTCCTTGTTTTGTTCATGAGAGAAATAATTCAATACATAGTCAGCGGTGATCTCGCCAAAATCCTCAATGGCGCAAAGCTCCTCCCTGGTGGCGGCAAAGCAATTTTCCAAGGTGCGGTAGCGGGCAGCCAATGCGGCGGCGGCCACCTGTCCGATGCTGCGGATGCCAAGGGCAAAGATCAATCGCTCCAGCCCCGCGGATTTCGAGCGCTCAATGGCGGCGATCAGATTGGCGGCGGATTTTTCGCCCATGCGATCCAATCCCGCAATGTCCTCAGCGCGCAAGGAATAGAGATCTGCCGCGTCGTGAATGAGATCGTTTTGCAGCAGCAGCTCCACCACCTGGGGGCCGAGGCCCTCAATATCCATGGCGTTCTTGGAGGCAAAATGCTCGATGCCGCGGGAAAGCTGGGCGGGGCAGGCGCTATTGGTGCAACGGACGGCGGCGCCCTCGTCGCCATCCCGCATGACCGGCTCTCCGCAGGAGGGGCAGACGGTGGGCATGCGGAAGATACGTTCTCCGCCAGCGCGTAGCTCGGGGTGGGAAGAAACCACCTCAGGGATGATGTCCCCCGCTTTTTGCACCGTGACCACATCGCCGATGCGGATGTCCTTTTCCAAAATGAAATCTTCGTTGTGCAGCGTTGCACGGGAAACGGTGGTGCCGGCCAAACGTACAGGCGAGAGAATGGCGGTGGGGGTTAGTACGCCGGTACGCCCTACCGCGATCACCACATCCTCTAATTTGGTGGGTTTCTGTTCGGGTGGGTATTTATAGGCCACCGCCCACTTGGGGGTGTTGGTGCCCTCGCCCAAGGTCACACGGTCGGCAAGACTGTCAATTTTGATGACCGCGCCGTCAATGTCAAAGGGAAGTGTGTCACGGAGCGCACCCATTTTTTGAATATGAGAAATGATCTCCTCGGCGCTTTTCGCTACCGTTCTGTGGGTCAGTACGCAAAAGCCAAGCTCGGCGAGGCGCTCCAGCGTTTCGGTGTGGCTTTTTGGCGCGTGACCGTCGGCGTAAAGCTGTCCCTCTTGAAAATTGAATACAAAAATATCCAGCTTGCGCTCGGCGGCGATCTTAGGGTCCAATTGCCTCAGCGAGCCTGCCGCCGCGTTGCGCGGATTGGCCATCAGCGCAAGGCCTTCGGCCTCTCGCTTTTCGTTGATCCGCTGGAAGGTGGCCCTTGGCATATAGACCTCACCGCGAACGGTGAGCGAAAGGGGCTCAGTTAGCTTTAGCGGAATGGAAAAGACGGTCTTCAGATTTTGGGTGACATCCTCGCCAACCTGACCGTCGCCGCGGGTGGCCCCCTCCACAAAGACACCGTTTTCATAGCGGAGCGCCACCGAAAGACCGTCGATCTTGGGCTCCACCGAATAGGTGGCATTTGGCAAAATAGCCGCCACACGGGTTAAAAAATCGGTCAATTCCTCAAAGGAAAAAACGTCGGAAAGCGAGTTCAGCGGTACACGGTGACTGACCTTTTCAAATTTGTCCAATGCCGCGCCGCCCACACGATGGGTGGGGGAGGCAGGGTCATCCAGCTCCGGGTACTCAGCCTCCAGCGCCAGTAGCTCGGCGTACATACGGTCATACTCAAAATCCGAGATTTCGGGATCGTCGTCAACATAGTAGCGCCTTGCGTGATAGGTCAGCTGACGGCGTAGCTTGTCGATTTTTTCCTTGATTTCCATGTGTGGCTTTCCTCCATGGTGGATTTTTCTGGCTTTATTATACCCCAAATCAGATGCAAAGTCAATTGAAAAACAGAAAGAAGCCCCGAAACATAGCGTGCTTCGGGGCATTGCGCATCAGCTGCGCTTCCAGGTGTAACTGTCGTAGGTGTCGGTAAGATAGGTGGCGTTGTCGGTGGGATTGCTTAAAACAGGCAATGAATCAGTCCTGCCCACAACAGAGATTCTTTCCCATCCGTTCTGCACGGCAAAGGAAACGGAATTCAGTGCATCGCAACCGAAAAAGGCTAAATCCCCGATTTCTGTGACCTCGGCAGGAATGGTGATCTCGTTCAGGGCAGAGCAGCTGCCGAACGCACTGCTGCCGATGGTCAGCAGCCCCGCGGGCAAATGAATGTTGGTCAGCTTTTCACAGCCGTAAAACGCATAGTCGGGCAGATGTATGGTATTGGTTAACGTAACGGTGCGCAGATTGTCCATTTGCAGAAAAGCGGGATGCTCCGCCAGAATATCGGTTAGCTCGCCGTCTGAATCGGTGGGCGAGGTGCCGACGAAGGGGATGCTCAAGCTTTGCAATGCGGTGCAGCCTTCCAGTACGCCGCGCTCGATAGACGTAACGTATTTGGGAATGGTGACGTGGGTCAGATCTCGATTAGAGCCAAAGGCGAATGTTTTGATCGTGCGCAGAGAGTTGGGGAGAGCGAGGGACTGCAAGTCACAGCCTGCAAAGGCCGCTCCACCAATGGTGACAAGTCCCTCGGAGAAGGATACCGATTGCAGGCTTGTGCAACCGATAAAGGCATTGGTGCCAATCTCGGTGATGCCTGCGGGAATGGTGATAGCAGAGAGATTCTTTCTGTAGCTGAAGGCGTAGTCGCCGATTTTTGTGACACCATTTGTGGGAATCTGATTGCCAACGCCCAGTACCAGTACCTGCGTGCGTTTGTCGATCAGCATCCCGTTTTGCAGCACGTAGTTTTCTCCTTCGGCTGACATGGTCAGTGTGGTCAGCTCCGTCAAAACCCCAAACGCCCCCTCGCCGATGGTTTCTATCGTGGAGGGCAGGTGCAGCGATTTCAACGTGGAGCAATTATAAAAGGCCCATTCTTCAATGGTGGTCAATCCCTCCGGCAGTGTGATAGAGGTGAAAAGATCGCTGTTTTTGAAAGCGTCTGCTTTGATAGTCGTCACGGGCAGCCCTTTGTAGGTGCTTTCCACAACGATATTCGCACGTGCCTCACCAATGCCGGAGACCGCATAGGACTGACCGTCGGCATTCAAAAAGAACTCCAGGCCGCTGGCGGCATCACCCTCTGTTGAGCCGCTTGTGTCGGGATTGTTTATTCCGCAAACGGTACAGTTGTTGCTTTCAAACACGTGGGCAGCGGGCGTGTCAGCTGCCACTGTACAGGAGCAGGTGTAAGAGCGCCAGTGACTTGCGGTATTGCTTTCCCACGTGAAAGGATGAGGCAGGGGAGAGACGGTCAGACTGAAAATATCGGTGATCTCGGCAGTGCCCTGGGCATCCGAGAAATACTTTTCACAATCGCTACATTCCCAATAGGCCGCATGGCCTGCCTCGGCGCAGGTGGCGGCTTTGGCTTCGTGACTGGACAGCGTATGCGTGTGCTCCTTGTCACATGACCACAGCAGAGAAGCAAGAGAAAGCAGAAGAATAGCAAAGAAAAAATGTTTTTTCATGATGTCCTCCTTCTTAATGCTTAATGTGGTACTTTTTAGTATATCATTCATAGTGAGAAAAGTCAAGAAAATGTGAATTTTTTTATTTCTCTATACAAATTTGCTGGAATATGATAAAATGGAAAAAGAAAATCACGGAGGCGCATATGAAAATATTGATTGCGTACGCAACCAAAAGCGGCACTGCAAAAGAGGCGGCAGAGCTGCTGGCTGCCGACCTGCAAAATCATACGGTTACAGTGGCCGATCTTGGAAAAAACGACCCCGTTGCGGGGGATTTTGACTATATTGTGCTTGGCGGACCGATTCGTGCCGGTAGGGCGCACAAGGCACTGCGCCAATATATCAAAAAACAGGAGAAAGCGCTTTGCGCGGTGCCGCACACGCTTTTTCTGTGCTGTGCCTATGCTGACCTTTTGATGGATTATATGGAAATGACGTTTCCGGCGGCGGTGCGTGAGAGCGCCGATGACATGCTTTATTTTGGCGGTGTGCTGGATGTTTCAAAGCAAAAGGGCTTTGAGAAATGGATTGCCCGTATGATGCGCAATTCGATCATAGAAGACGAGGACGGTGAGCAGGTCTTGCCCTGCCTGATGCCTGAGCATATCCGTGTTTTGGCAGACAAACTGCGGCTGAAAAAAGAGAATTGAGAAAACTTTTTAAAAGGGTGTTGACAAATCACTGTGCTTGTGGTATGATATACAGGTGCCCAAAAGCATGCCCCTGTAGCTCAGACGGTAGAGCACTTGACTTTTAATCAAGGTGTCCGGAGTTCGAGTCTCCGCAGGAGCACCAAGAAAAAGCCCCCCACACGTATCGTGTGGGGGGCTTTTTCTTGGTGCTCCTGCGTAAATTTTATATTTTTTGAGATTGCGGTTGCAATTCTTTTGTGACAATGTTATAATAAAACATATTGCAGTTACGCATGCGCGCGTGCGAAAAAGGAGAATGTATGACAAGTTGGCCGCTTTGGGGCACCATCGTTAATACAGTAGCGGTGCTTTTTGGTGCTTTGCTTGGTCTTGCGATCAAGGTTGTGATTGAAAAAGCCGCTAAAAAGAAGAAGGCAGTGGGGGAGGACACGCTTCCCATGCCGCAGGAGAGCAAGCCTTCTCGCTTTGCGGAGCTGCCGAATGTCATGCAAAAGGGCCTTGGACTTTGCGTGCTTTTAATCGGTATACAAGGCGCTGTTGGCGAGAGCGAGATTTTGATTGTGATCCTGTCGATGGTATTGGGGATTATTGTGGGTCAGCTACTGGATCTGGATGGCCTGCTCAACCGCTTCGGCGACTTTATTCAGCGTAAAATGAAAGGCAAGGGCGGCAATATCGCCGAGGGCTTTGTGACCGCGACGATGCTGTTTTGTGTAGGCGCCATGACAGTGAATGGCGCGCTGGAGTGCGGTATACAGTTAAAGCATGATACCTATTATGCCAAATCACTGATTGATATGGTGTCGGCAGTGGTGTTTGCTTCCTCTCTTGGTGTGGGTGTCTCTTTTTCCGCTGTTGGCGTTTTTGTGGTGCAGGGAACCCTTACGATGCTGGCGGTGTTGCTTGGCAATGTTATTCCAACGGCCATCACCTCTGTGATGATTGCGGTCGGCTCGCTGATTGTAATTGCCATTGGCACCAACCTGATGGGGATAACCAAAATTAAGGTAATGAATTTTGTGCCGGCGATGTTCTTTCCCCTTGCCCTTTGCCCGTTGTTTGATCTGATCCCTATGCTTTGATGAAAGGAGTTCACATGAGCGCGTTTGAGTTTTTTCATGCCCCCGCTACCCTTGCTTTTCGTGATCGTGATTTGATTTTGCAGGTGATGTTGCCCGATGAAGAAAGCAGTTTGGTCAATCTTTCGCTTTTGTATCGTGTAGAGGAAACAGCACAGGATCGTGAATTGCGTATGCTACCGATAGACGGTATTGTGGTAGAGGATAGTTATTCTGCCTATGCGGTGACGATCCCTGCTGGGGAGCTACAAAAAGGTCAGGTTCTGACCTATCGGTTTGAGCGAGAGGGAGCCGCAAGCGAAACCTATCACATTCGCTTGCAGGATCCCCCTGTGTTTCCGCCCTTTATCGTCAGTGAGCTGTTTCCTTGGGGGGGCGGTCCGGTGCAGTGCATGGAGCTGTATAATCCCGGCACCGAGACGGTTGATCTATACGATTTTGAGCTGGTGTTCCTGGATAAGGAGGGGCAGATCGCTAAGCGCAATCCCTTGGCGGACGGCGCGGGAATCAACCTGCTGGCACCCGGCGGGATTGGCGTGCTCAATTTTGTGTCTTCCGGCGTGCGCAAGGAGCTGGAGGCGCGCGCGCAGGAGGAGAACCCCGTTTTTTCCTATCTGGCGGCGCAATACCCAGAAAGCTGTTCTGATCTGGCAGAGCGCGGTGTTCAGTGGATGCAGGTGGACCTTTCCTATCAAAACGAAAAAGAAGAATGGCACACCAAGGAGGGATGCTTTAGCATTTACCATTGGCTGGGTGAGCGGGAATACCGTGTGCTGCCCCGTGGCGGCACCTTGTCCGATGCGGTTTACCGCATGTCGGTCAACCCTGACAAAAACCATTTGCACGTGCGCAAGTTCCGTTCCTCGCTCTGGACCGTGGATATTGCCGACCCCTCGGTTGCCGTTTGCACCCATTCCCGTGTAATGCCTACCCCCGGCTTTGCCGATCCGTATCAGTATCTGCCGGCGCCCAACGCTGTTACAGTGCCCGCGATTTTGACATTGGAGCCGGAAGGGAGAGTGCATTTGGCAAGTGGCGATTGTAAGATAAAGTTTGCCGCTCTCGGTCCAGAGCTGGCTTTGCCTACTGTTTTCGTCAAGGTAGAGGGAGCGTATCGGCCCTATCCTGCCGCACTCAATAACAACGGCATCTTTGAGGCGGTCATCCCCGCCGATACGCTTGGCCGTATGCCGGGCAAATTGGAATATTACATTCAAGTCAGCGGTGGCCTTTATACCGCGACGTACGGTACGGACAAGGCACCCTGCGTACAGCGTGTAACCGACAACGCAGGCCCCGCTATTTTGCGCGCTTACCCGGCTGAGGGACAGTTTTTGGAAAAGGAGCACACCCCCGAGATTGCGTTGGATTACTATGACGTTTCCGGCGTTAATTTGCGCACCTCTATTCTTTGTGTAGACGGAAAAAATGTCAGCGCTCTTGCCGATTGGCAGGCAGACGGGGTGCGTTATCGCCCCGAAAAACCGCTTTCCAACGGTGCGCATACCTTTGAGGTTTCTTTGCGTGACACGCTGGGCAACCGTACCTACCGTAAGATCGCTTTTCACATTTGTGATGGCAGTAAAATGGAGTGCTACCGTGGCGAGGTGCATTGCCACACGCTGGATTCAGATGGCCTGGGCTCTCCTGCCGACGCGCTGACCTATGCGCGTGACGAGGGCAAGGTGGATTATTTTGCCGTTACCGACCACTCGCACTATCTGACTTTGGATGAAATGCGTGCTCAGCGCAAGGTGGCAGACAGCTTTAATGTCAACGGCAAATACGCGACCATGCACGGCTTTGAAATGACCTGGAATTATACAAGCGGCTTTTGGGGGCACATGAATGTGCTGAACACCGATTGGATTACCCCGTATCATGAGAATATCGACCTATATTCCTTTTATGATATGCTGGTCGCTGATCCGGATGCCATTGGCATGTTTAACCACCCCTGTGATGCGTGGGGCATTTTTGACGATTTTGACGGTTGGACCCCTGAGCGTGATGAAAAGATGTGTCTGGCCGAGATTCGGGGCAGCGGCTTTGACCGCGGCTATACCCTGATGCTCTCCAAGGGTTGGCATGCTGCCCCCGTGGCCAACGAGGATAATCACGCCGCCAACTGGACCACTGCCACCACCACAACGGGTTACGTGCTTGCCCCCTCACTGACACGGGAAAATGTGATGGAGGCTTTTCGCCGCCGCCGCACCTATACCACCTGCGATAATACCATGAAAATCCGTTATCGCGTGAACGGTGAATGGATGGGTAGCCGCTTACAGGCACCCAAAAAGCTGACAGCGGATGTGGAAATTACCACAGAAAACGAAAACGGTATTGGGCTTTTGTCTATTGTGACCGAGGATAATATCGTGGTTGCCCGTATCGACGCGGGGCCTTTGCGCGAGTTCAATTGGCACGTAGAGATGGATCCCGACTTCGATTATTATTACTTGCGCGTCAATAACGGCAGCTTGTATTCCGTGACTGCGCCTGTCTTTGTGGAGGGCAGGGATCTGCTACAGATCAGCCAGCTTTCTTACGGTATTTGCGCCGAGGACGCGGAAACGCCCCACGCAATTGATGTGACCGTGGAAAATAAGAGCGGCAAGACGATGAAGGATGTAACAGTGCAGTATTATGTTACCCCCCTTGGCGGCTTTGAGCTACGCCATCTGGCCCCCTTTGCCTCGGTGCATATCGGTAAGCTGGAGGCGGAGGAGAGCCGCACCGTTTCCCGTTTCTTCCCCACAGTACCCGGCCGCCGGCGTGTGACGGCAGTTGTCAGCGGCTTTTGCGGCAAGGAGCGCTATGCCGATACCGCCTACCGCCTGATTACTCCTGTACGCATCAGCAAGCTGGTGCCTCAGACTGCCCCGATCACTGTGGGCGGGGAGGAGATCAAAAATCCCTTCCGCTATGTGGAGCTGTATAATCCAATGCCTCATGCGGTGGATCTGAGCAAATATGTTTTGAAGCTTTGGCACGCCTCCGGTGTGGCGCCTTTGCCTGAGCGTTGCTTGGCGTTGGATGGCTACACCATTCCGGCGGGTGGCACGCTGACCGTTTGGGTAAAGCCAGCGGATGCCCCCTTGACAGCTGACGATTTCAATACCCGTTATGGCACTTCTCTCATACAGGATCAGGATCTGATCGTGACCGAAAACCGCATTCTGACTGCCAATGGCGGCGGTCACATGCTGGATCTTGTCTTTCAAAAAGAGATCGTTTCCCGCGTGAGCTTTGGCAAATACTGCGTGTTAGACAACGATATTGCTGAGAATACGCCTCTTGTGTACGGTGACTTTACCGCTATGACCATGCGCCAACGCAAGCTGACGCTGCCCGAGGAGGCAATAGTCCTGCCCGGCGCGGTGCAAAAAGAGCAGCTTCCCGCGATCAAGAGGGGTGGCCGCCGCCGTCGTGAAATCCGGGAGGCGGAAAAAGCAGCGACCAAGCGCAGTATCATCACACGCCTGACAGAAGCGCCTTTGGTGCCCCTACAGGCAGCAAAGCTGATCGCTAGCGCCGTCTCGGCTGTGAAGCATATCTTTAGCTCTAAGGAATAATCAAAAAAGCCCGTGTCCGGCCGGACACGGGCTTTTACGTTTTATGAGGCTTTGTGCTATCCTTACAGTAGCACCGTCTGGGTGCCGTTTGCGGTGACATAGTGCGTTTTTACGCCTAAAATATCCATCCAGCGGCGGGTGAGTGCCACACCGTACATACGGATGCGCCCTCTTTTCTTTAGCTTTTCACGGTCTTGCAGCCAGCCGGGCAGCTCGGGCTCATTATAGAGCCAATCCCGGGCACACCACATACAGGCCTTAGGCATGATCTCGGCGTAAACGTGCATCTGCACGCATTCGTGACCGTGGTGAGCCATCTGCACGATGTCGGACTTTAAGAGATGGCGAGATTCGTCAAAGAGAATATCACCGCCGTCGGGGCCGAGGTCGCCCAAAAAGAGTACCGTTTTGCGTGGGGTGGTCAATTTAAAGACCATGGAGCTGTCGTTCATGGGGTTGGCGTAAAGTCCATCGTGCGTGGTGTAGAGAATGTCGATCTTTACCTCATCCACCTGAATGCTCTCGCCCTGCTGCGCGATGTGCACGCGGTCGCCAAGGCAGGGAACAAGGCGGTTGAATTTGGGAATCTGCTCGTTCAGCTCGTTGCGCATATAGGTGGGGTTGGGGGCCTCGTCCACATGCTTCATCCATTCATCGTAGTCGGGGAAGTGGTAGTAGAGCTTTTCCAGGTCGAAATCGGCCAGGCCGTTCTTTTCCATCTCGCTCATAATGCCCGTAATGTGATCGCAATGGGCGTGAGTTAAAAACCACGCGCTGATGTGTCTGCCGCCTACGTATTCCTTTAAGAGGGGCATATCCTCGGGTCTGCCACCGTCCACCACGATGCAGTTGTTCTGCTCGGTGAAGATGACAAAGGACATCATGTAAGGGCTGGTTTCGGTCAGCATGTAAAGGGTGGTCTGCATAAAAGCACCTCCGGCTCTTTTTTTTCATTATATCAAATCAAGCGGCACAAAACAAGTAAAAAACGCAAAAAGGACGAGAAAATCTTCTCGTCCTTTTTGCATTCGTTACTCCAAAATGTTCGAGGTGATCATGTCAACGCCGAGGGCGATGACACGCTCGGCATCCTCCGGCTTATCCACCGTCCAGCAGTTGACTTTGAAGTCATTTGCGTGGCAGGTATCCACGATTTCCTTGGTCAATACCTTGTGGTAGATGTCCAGATCCACGTTTTGATCCTTAAGCATCTCCAGCCAGTTTTCGGGAACGGTTTTTCCGATCAAAAACTGCGCGGACTGGGTGGGATATTTGCGGCGCAGATAAACCAAATTGTCGTAGCAGAAGGAAATAAAGGTGGTGTGATCCAGATAATCCAGTCCCGCGATGATGTCACAGATCTCGTAAATATCCTGCTCCTCGAAGGCGTTCTTCAGCTCCAGCACCGCTTCCTTTTCATAGTACTTGCAAATGCCGATGTACTCCTCCAGCGAGGGGAGGACGAGGTCGGAGCGATCCTTTACGTGGGTGGCCTTGTTGCGCAGCACAAGCTTGCGCAGGGTATCAAAGGTAGATTTCTCCACCACTAGGTCGTCGATGGCTACGCGAGCGGTGGTGTCGTCATGAATGATGATATACTTGCCGTCAAGGGTCTTGTGAACGTCGGTCTCAATGCCAAAGTAGGAGCGGTTTCCGGCGGCAACAAAGGCGGCGTTGGTGTTTTCACGCTCCAGACCGCTACAGCCACGGTGCGCAATCATCAATGGCTTTTTTTCGGCGGTGATCTTGATCGTATTCATACTAAAACCTCACTTTTCTGATACCGTTAGCGGTTATTTTTTAGGGAAGCTATCCTTCAGACCGACCACGCGATTGAAGGTGTTCTCGTACTTGGAATCCTTGCAGTAGTAGCCGTCGCGAACGAATTGGAATTTGTCGCCCACCTTGGCATCCGCCAATGCGATCTCGACCTTGGCGTTCTCTACCTTGGTCAGGGATTCGGGGTTGAGATAGTCGTTATAGGTCTTGCCCTCGGGCAGATCGCCGGGGTTCTCAATGGTCAGCAGGTTGTTGTAGAGCATCAAGGTCGCATCCTTGGCGTACTTGGCGGAGAGCCAATGGATGGTGCCTTTGATCTTGCGGCCGTCAGCGGGCATGCCGTTGCGCGTTTCCAGATCGGCGGTGCAGCGGATGCGCTCCACGTTGCCGTCCTGATCCTTCACGATCTCGTTGCAGCGCACGATATAGGCGCCCATCAGTCGCACCTCACCGTCCGGCTTCATGCGGAAGAACTTGGGAGGCGGCACCTCGGCAAAATCATCGGCGTCGATATAGATTTCACGGGTAAAGGGCATAGCGCGGGTGCCCATATCCGGGTTTTGCGGATGGTTGGGCAGGTCGAAGGTCTCCTCCTTGTTCGCGTCGTAGTTGGTGATCTCAACCAAAATAGGCTTCTTGATGGCAATGCGCCGGGGGGCGTTCTCGTTGAGCTCGTCGCGGATGCAGTGCTCCAGCATACCAATATCTACCAGGCTATCCGATTTGGCAACACCCGCCTCACGGACAAAGCGGAAGATCGAGGTGGGGGTGTAGCCGCGGCGGCGCAGGGCGCAGATGGTGGGCAGACGGGGGTCATCCCAACCGTCTACGGTGTGGCTTTCCACCAACGAGCGCAGATAGCGCTTGGACATGACCGTGTTGGTGATGTTGAGGCGTGCGAACTCACGCTGCTTGGGCGGCTTTTCAAAGCCGATATTATCAATGACCCACTCGTAAAGGGGACGATGATTTTCAAACTCCAACGAGCAAAGCGAGTGCGTAATACCTTCCAATGCGTCCTGAATGGGGTGCGCGTAGTCATAAAGGGGATAGATGCACCACTGATCGCCCTGACGGTGGTGGTGCGCGCGCACGATGCGGTAGATGGCAGGGTCACGCATATTGATATTGGGCGATGCCATATCAATCTTGGCACGTAGGGTCTTGGCGCCATCCGGGAACTCGCCGTCGCGCATCCGGGTAAACAGATCCAGATTTTCCTCTACGGTGCGGTTGCGGTAGGGGCTCTCGGTGCCCTTTTCGGTCAAGGTACCACGGGTGGCGCGCAATTCCTCGGCGGAAAGGTCGCAGACGTATGCCTTGCCGTCCTTGATCAGCTTGATGGCGAATTCATAGCACTTTTCAAAGTAATCAGAGCCGTAGAACACGCCGCCCGTGGGGGTGGCACCCAGCCAGCAAAGATCCTCATAGATCGAGTCAACGTATTCGGTATCTTCTTTGGTGGGATTGGTGTCGTCATAGCGCAGATTGAAAAGTCCGCCATATTTCTTGGCCGCTTCCACATTGATCATGATGGCCTTGGCGGAGCCGATGTGCAGATAGCCGTTGGGCTCGGGTGGGAAGCGGGTGTGAATTTTCAGGTTGGGATCACGGCGCAGGTCTTCGTCAATAATATCGTGTATAAAATTGCTTGCAATGAGTTCTTCCATAATTTTACCTTTTCTATATTCAAATTTTTATCAAAGGGTTTCAAGCATGGCATTGATACGGGCGATGACACGGTCGGCGCCCAGCACCTGCATAACAGCGTACATATCGGGCGAGTTGAGGCGACCGGTTACCGCTACACGCAGGAACATGCTGACATCGGCAATGCTACCGGCAAAGGCACCGGGATTTTCACGGTAAGCCTTCATGTCCGAGGCAAAGCCGAGGCTGTCAGCAATTGCCTTGATTTTCTCAAACCAGAGGTTGCTATCGTCAGAGGGATCAAAGGTTGCCTTAAAGCGATCCAGCACTGCCTTGATGTCGGCTTTTTTAAATTGGGCGGGATAAGCGTCGGTCACAGCAAACCAATCGTCATAGAAGAAGTCCAGATAAGGCTTGACGTCTGCCCATACCGCAAAATCCTTACGGGGCTTTTTGCCGCCGCGGCCAATAGCCAAAATGGCTTTCGCGTAAGCGGGATCGGCCGTCAGGTGATCGAAGAGATCTTTGTCATAGTCTTTGGCAAAAGAGACGACTTCTTCATAAACACGCTCGGCACTCATACGGGATATGACATTTTTAGAAACGTCACGCAGCTTTGCCTCGTCAAAAAGCGATCCGGCGGGGTTCATCTTTTTGTGAGAGAACTTGAAGCTGTCAACCGGAGCGTCGGGGTTGGCACGGCGCCAGTCTTCAAAGTTGGAGTTCAGTACCGTCATGAGATATTCGTAAACCGACTGTACCGGGAAGCCTGCGGCGCGGTAATAGGTCAAGGCCAATTCGGGATCCTTTCGCTTGGAAAGCTTTCGCTTGCTATCTCCATCCATTTTCATCAAAGGGCCGATATGGAGATACTTGGGGGGCTTGAAGCCAAGTGAACGGAAGAGCTGTAGATGGAAGGGGAGGGTTGGCAACCATTCGTCCCCACGAACCACGTGGGTGGTGCGCATCAAGTGATCGTCTACCGCATGGGCAAAGTGATAGGTGGGGATGCCGTCAGATTTCAGCAAAACATGGTCAATATCGTTCTCGGTCAGCTCCAAATTGCCTTTGATCAGATCGGTGAACTTGATTTTGTTTTCGATTGATCCGGTAGAGCGGAAACGGAGTACATAGGGCATGCCGTTGGCAATGGCCTCTTTGATCTCTTCAATCGAACGGTCACGCCAGATTGCCCATTTGCCAAAATAGCCGAAATTGGCCTTCTCCGCCTCTTGCCTGGCGTGAATGTCGGCAAGCTCCTCCTCGGTGCAAAAGCAAGGATAAGCCTGGCCCTGCAAAACCAGCTGTTTTGCGTAAACATGGTAGATTTCTACACGTTGGCGTTGACGGTAAGGACCGTAATGGCCAGCGTCGCCATCTATGGTGGCACCCTCGTCAAAGTTGATGTCGTAGTGCTTTAGTCCCTCGATCAGCGTCTGAACGGCACCGGGCACTTCACGCTTGGCGTCGGTATCCTCTACGCGAAGGAAGAGCAAACCACCGGATTGGTGGCACATGCGCTCGGAGGTCAGGCCCTGTACCAGATTGCCCAGATGGACAAAGCCGGTAGGACTGGGAGCCATGCGGGAGACCACTGCGCCTTCCGGAAGATTGCGGACGGGGAAGCGGGCTTCCATATCCTCGGGGGTCAGCGTTACATGCGGAAATAGCAACTCGGCAAGTGCGTTCGTGTCTAACATTTTGATACCTCGAATCGTTTAAAATAGGCGATCAAGCGCCATACCCAGCGTGGTGCTTGGTCCGTGTCCCGGGTAGATTTTCATCTCTTTGGGCAGCTGAGATAGTCCCCGCAAGGAGGCCAGCAGTGCCTGCTCATTTCCGCCGTAAAGATCGGTTCGTCCATACCCCGCGGCAAAGATGGTATCGCCGGTAAAGGCAATATCCGCCGTCAGTAGCACACAGGAGCCTTTGGAGTGACCGGGGGTGTGCCGTACTGTCAGTGTGATTGAGCCGAAGGTTAATTTGTCGCCATCGGCAAAGGTATGATCGGCGGGCAGCCAGCTTTTTTGGTGATTGAAAAATAGGGCGTAAGCGTTTTTGTGGCAGTCGGTCAGCATTTCCGCGTCTGCCTCGTGCAGATGAAGCGGAACGCCAAAGCGGGTACGCAATTGATCAGCGGATAGAATGTGATCAAAGTGCCCGTGTGTGCAGAGAATGGCCTTTAATGTGGCACGGTGCTCTTGCAAAGCGGCCTCAACGGCAGGGGTGGGTGCCGAACAGTCAATGAGCAAGGCATCCGGCCCATTCAAGAGCAAATAGCAAGACGAAGAAAAACCACCCGGATAGAGATTGATGATTTTCGTTTCTCTCACCTCCGCGCTAATCAATACAAAGTAAGTATACCACATTCCCGCTGCTTTGTCTACCGTTTCCACCAAATATTATAATAAAAATGAAGGTATATCAAAAAATTCCTGCCGGCTTGCCGGCAGGAATTTTTGGGAGTGGAATATTACTCTTCCTCTTCTTCTTCCTCGATAACAACGAATTCGTCGCGGAGCGCAATGTTCCAATAGTTTTTCAACTTGACCTCAGTCAAAATTGAGCAGCAGTAGAAGGTGCTGTCCAGTTTGGAAATACCCTTTGCTTTTACGGTGGCATTTTGGTTATAAACGATCGGGATCACCGGCATCTCGTCCATCAGAATCGCTTCTGCCTCATGCAATCGGTCGGCGCGAGCATTGAAATCTTCCGCGGCAAAGGCTTCTTCAATTTTGTTGTTGTAAGCCTCGCTGTCATAACCGATGATATGACCTTGCAGGTTGTAATCGGTATGGTTATATTTGTTGCCGGAGAAGGCCTTTGCGAACGGAGCCAGATAAGAGAAGGCATCGGGGGAGTAGGCGATCAAATCCAAGGCGATGGCCTCGACCACATGCTCGGTGGTTCCCTCGCTATCCTCGGTGGTGTAGATCAGATCGTCGATTGCGTCTTTATAGGGGTTGGAGAAAATGCCGGAAGGCTTTGCGACTTCGGGGGTGTCGGGATTGCTGTCATCGTCAACATAGTCGATGATTTCGAAAGGCGTCAGTATGTTCAGCGAAACGTTAAAGCCAAGCGACGACCAAGCGGCTTTTACCAAATTTGCCATAGCGATATGATCTTCATCATAAGAAGCGACGGTGATCGAGAAGGAGTAGGAGCCGGGGGTCACGCCGGCAGTGGAAAGCAGTGTTTTGGCTTCATTGATGTTAGCGGTAGAAGCGATGTAGGATTCTGCCTTCGCGCGGAAGGTGGCCTTTTTGTCAGGTCTGTTACGCAAAGTGCAGGGCACCAAGCCGTCAGCGGCAATGGCATAAACCATTGCTTCAGCGATGGCAGAGCGGTCGATGGCAAGCGACAGCGCCTGTCTGACTTCTTTCTTGGCGAATAGCTTTTCGCCGTTGATCTCTGCGTTTTCGTTGAGATAATAAACATGCGTAGAAGCGGCATCGGTGACCTCAACCTCGTCCAGCGCGAATTCGCCGCCCTGGCGCACCGCCAACGGGATACGGCCAAAGTAGTAAAGGGCGCCGGCCTCACTGCTGCCCAGCATAGCGAACTGCTCGGCAAGGTCAGTGGAGTAATCCACCACAATACGGTAGGGACGAACCCGCTTATCCAAGTCATCTTTGTTGCGGTCACGGTAGTAGTAGCTGTTACGCTCCAGGATGAACCCGTCTTTTTCGGTGTAGCTCATAGAACGAACCATGAAAGGACCGGTGGTAAAGATGGTTGTGCTTTTCTTGCCCCAGTCGGGATTGGCATCAATGATGTCGTCACGCAGAGGGTAGAGAGCGGGACTGCAAAGAACCAATAGGAACTCATCCACGTCGATGGGGTGCTCAAAGGCGATCTCCAAGGTGGCATTATCAACAACGGTAACGCCCAGATGGCCTACCGAGTCATCCCCTGCCGCAATGGCACGGGCATTTTTGATGTCATACAGCATAGAGACAGCGGGGTGGGTAAAGTTAGGCGCCAGCAAACGAAGGAAAGCGTATTGCGCGTCGTTTGCGGTTACGGGAACACCGTCAGACCATTTGGTATCTTTTAAGGTCAGCTGTAGGATGTAATCGCCCTCTTCTTTGTCTTCGGTGTATTTGTATTTATCCACCAAACCCTTTTGGGGCTTGCCGTTTTCGTCGGCGTAGAAAAGGCCTTCAAACAAAAGGCTGACAAGCTGCAAGGTGGCCTCATTATCAAAGGCTTGCAAGGGATCCACGTCGTAAATTGGCTCGGTCAGATACATGCGGATATATGCGCCTTTATCCTCTTCGTTTTTGGCGCAACCGACCAGGCAGAGCAGAACGGTTGCCACGCAAAGGATCAGCGCTATCATTCGTTTCGTCATTTCGGTAATCCTCCTTGACTTGGTTGTTGAAAACACAGCATAATTTCAATGCCATTTTAACATTCCATATTATAACACAATCTGCGTTCGAATTCAAGCGTTCGGGCCAACAAAATAAAAAGGTTTGGACACTTGCACAATGTTTTGTGACAAAATTGGGCAGTTTACACATAGATGAGAGAAAAAAAGGGAATATAAATTTAAAACACACGTGAAGGGGAGGGCGTTTATGGAAGAATTTGCGCGTAGCGATCTTGCCGCCGAGTGCGGCGGAGAGCGTGAGGGAGAGGGAATTCGGGTCAGAAAAAGCGAGAGCGGCGGCTGCCGCATTCTGCAAGTGCAGGTGCGCAGCAGTGAGGCGGCAAAACGGATCGGTAAGCCTGAAGGGTGCTATGTCACGCTGGATTGCGGTAACATCCGCATGTTAGAAGAGAATGAATTTGACCGCGTGCGGTGCGCCCTTTCAGTAGAGATCAGGGAGATGGCGGAGCGGATGTGCGGCAAACGGGTTGGCGGACAGTTTTCGGTTCTGGTAGCGGGTCTTGGTAACGCGGAAATCACTGCTGATGCCATTGGGCCTGAGACGGTACGCCGTATGGCGGTTACACGGCATTTGCGGCGCTTGGATCACGCCCTGTTTTCCACGGTTGGGCTTTGTGAAATTTCGGCGCTTGTCCCCGGCGTTTTGGGACAAACCGGATTGGAAACGGTAGAGCTGGTGCGGGGGGCGGTGAAGGCGGCTTCGCCAGATTTGGTTGTGGCGGTGGACGCGCTTGCCTCTCGCTCAGTAGAGCGGTTGGCAACGACGGTGCAACTATCGGATACCGGCATTCACCCGGGCTCCGGCATCGGTAACAGCCGCAAGGCTCTGAATGCCGAAACGGTGGGTGTGCCGGTAATGGCGTTGGGTGTACCTACGGTTGTGGATTCTTCTACCTTGGTATATGACGCGTTGCGTCGCGCAGGGTATGAGCCGCAGTATTTTTCGGGGGAGCTGCATCAAGCCTTAAAAGAGGGGAAGAATTTCTTTGTTTCCCCGAAAGAAATTGACCTGCTGGTCTCCTCGGTGGCGGTGCTGCTGGCGGGCGCATTGGAAAAGGCATTCACCGTTCGGGACGGCGAATTTTCCTAAAAAGCTCCCTAACGGTATGAATTTTTGCGAAAAAGTATGATGCTCTATGATTGTTACGGGTACTTCCTGCTAAGGTGTATGCGCGCAAACAATAACGGGCGCCGATGTAAAAACAGCGGCGCCCGTTATTGTTTGCCCTTGTCATTATCAAGACTGTTAAGAGCATATTCACAGCATTGAATGATGAGATTGTTCAATGATACTTGCTTTGCTTGAGCCAAAATCTCAAGTTGCTTCACAAGATCAACGGGCATACGAAAGGTTTTATTGATGTATTCCGTTTTTTTCACTTCAAACAAATGGATCACTCCTTGCGTTTTATTTGACTCTATTGTACACAATTTTCACAAGAATAAATACACTATATTTTTACACTTTAATAATATGGTGTAAATTGCAATTGACAACAAGACAAAGATGTGATAAAATCAGCAAAAAAGCAAGGAAAGGAATGGATTATGAAAGAGCCCAAGCTTGATAAACTGGGACGCGCGGTGATTCCTGTTACATAGCAAAACCCCGTCAAACGGTGTGCGTTTGACGGGGTTTTGCTTATGCTTCCTGTTGCAGGGTTTTGACAAATTTTTCAATGCGGGAAAGTGCCTCGGTAATGTGCTTGACCGAGTAGGCATAGGATATGCGGGCAAAGCCCTCACCGCCCTGACCGAACGCGGTGCCCGGCACAATGGCGCAACGCTGCTCGTAAAGCAAGCGGTTGCAAAACTCATCGCTGGAAAGTCCGAATTTGCGAAGATCAGGGAAGATGTAGAAAGCGCCCTCCGGCTCAAAGGAATCAATGCCAATTTTTTTCAGGCCCTCATAGATGTAACGGCGGCGGCGGTTGTATTCTTCTACCATCATCTGAATATCCTCGTCGCCGTTGCGCAATGCTTCCACAGCCGCTAACTGACTGGTGGTGGGCGCGCACATGATGGCGTATTGATGGATTTTCAGCATTTGCTCGGTAATAGGATCGGGCGCGGCAAGAAATCCCAGTCGCCAACCGGTCATGGCGTAGGCTTTTGAAAAGCCGTTGACCAAAATAGTCCGCTCCCACATACCATCCAGTGTGGCGATCGAGGTGTGATTTTGACCGTAGGTCATTTCCGCGTAGATTTCATCTGCCAGAATGACGATGTTGGTATCACGCACAAGGGCGGCGAGCTCTTCTAATTCCGATTTGGTGAGAATGGCGCCTGTGGGATTGTTGGGGAAAGGCAGTACCAGCATTTTGGTGCGGGGGGTCATGGCGGCCTTCAGTGCCTTGGGGGTTAATTTGAATTTTTCTTCAAACTTTGTTTCCACAATGACAGGGACACCGCCCATCATGCGCACAATGGGCTCGTAGCATACAAAAGAGGGGGTGGGAATGATCACCTCGTCCCCGGCCTCAATCACGGCACGGATGGCCAGATCAATGGCCTCACTGCCACCTACCGTTACAATGGTCTGGCTTGGTTTATAGCGCAAAGAAAAGCGGCGCTCCAGATAACGGGAAATTTCTAACTGTAGCTCGGTAAAGCCGGCGTTGGGGGAATAGTAGGTCTTACCTTTTTGCAGGCTTTCGATCCCCGCTTCACGGATGTGCCAGGGGGTTACAAAATCGGGTTGGCCGACGGTAAGCCCCACCACATCCTTCATGCTTTCGTCGTTGAGCAGATCAAAGAACTTCCGAATGCCGGATTTTTTTAGATCCACAACTGTTTTTGAAAGAACAGAACTATAATCTATCATCAGTTGCAATTTCCTCTCTCATCTACGTCTACCACGCCGTAGATAACACCTTTGTCCTTGTATTTGCGCAATACGAAGTGAGTGGCGGTGGAAATGACGTCCTCGATGGGTGCCAATTTCTGTGCCACGAAATAGGCGACCTCTTTCATCGTTTTGCCCTCGATCTGCACGGCAAGATCATAACCGCCGGACATGAGGTAAAGGCTTTGTACTTCGGGGTAACTGTAGATGCGCTCGGCAACGCGGTCAAAGCCACGGTCGCGCTGAGGGGTGATTTTGACCTCAATCAGAGCGCTGACATACTCGCGGTCGGTTTTGTCCCAGTCGATCATGGTTTTATAGCCCAAAATGATGCCATCCTGCTCATATTGCTTGATGAGCTTTTTGATGTCACCGACCTCCTTTTTGCACATAACGGCAAGCTGCTCGTGGGTCAGATTCGCGTTATCTTCCAATAGCTTCAAAATGGTATCCATTGCTTTTTCTCCGATCATTTCAATTTTTTTACGATATTATCGTAGGTAAGGCCGTATTTTTCGGCAATGTCGCGGGCGTAGCTCTTGCCGTCGGGCTTGGTTCGCGTGATGCAGAAGGAACGGCGGCCTTCCTCCTCAATGCCTGCTACCAGCGTGTCAATGGGGGCTCCCCCCGCCACTTGGGTGCGTGCGTTGATATTGTCGATTTCGGCGGCGAGCTCGTGCAAGTGGGTCGAGAAGATACAACGGCAGCCCACACGGGAAAGGCCGGAAAGCACTTCCGCCGCGATATAGGAGGCTTCATAGGAGCCGGTTGAGGAAAGCGACTCGTCCAGCAAAACCAGGCTCTGTTCTGAAATTTTATCAAAAATTTCGCCAAGGCGGGCACATTCTTCCCCGAGGCGGCCCTTGTCAATGGTGTCGTCGGCGCCGGTGGGAAAGTGGGTAAAGATGGCATCAACCGGGCTGAGCGTTACCTTTTCGGCTGGCACAAACAAGCCAAGCTGTGCCATGGCCTGGCAAAGTCCGCAGGCACAGGTAATGACTGATTTGCCGCCGCGATTGGGGCCGGTCAGCACATAAATGGTGGCGTTTTCATCGAAAACGAGATCGTTGGTGACAATGGGGTCGTTGATCTTTAAGGCCACCTCAGGATTATAAAGCCCCACGGCGCGGAAGGTTCGGTCTGCGGGGGGCAGGATCTCAGGGATCGAGATGGTGTTGCCCTTGATTTTTAGCGCGCGCATCAAATTGGTACCCTTGAGCAACAGCTCAAACTCAGGTAACAGATGCAGCAGGAAATCGGTGTTTTCCAATACATACGTTTGCACGATCTTCTTCCAGGAACGGAGCGATTGACGGTAGACCTCGTTGATGGCAGAATTGAAAGCCAGCGAAAGTGCCGTTTTTTGATTTTCGCTTTGCTTTTTGCCAAAAGGCGTCAGGTCCGCGATACAAGTATATTGATCGTCCTTAAAATTCAGTCGCAGAATTTTGTGCAAGGTGTCACCGGGGCGGAAATATTCGGGGTTGATCGAAAGAACGCCCGCATCCTTGGGGCGCAGCTGCGCGTCAAGGTTGACGCCGACGGTTACGCTTCGGATTTCGCGCACGCGGTTGGTCAGCTCCTCCAGGCGCTGGTTGAGCTCGGCGTAATATTCGCTTTCCACCAATTCGGCGATGTATCGGGAAAGTCTTGTAAAGGCGGAGCTGTCGTAGGTTTTGCCGCCAAGTCCCTCGTGCAGAATGTCGATGCTGGAAATATACAGCTCGATTTCGGTCATGCTGGAAAGATAATCGGTGGTGTCGCCGCTGTCGTTTTCCAGACGGCGGAGCTCCATGATGTCAAACAGTACAGGCATTAGCTTTCCAAGCGTTTTGCCGATCTCTTCGTGGGCAAGCAGATCTGAAAAGACCTCTTGGCGATAGCGGATGACGGCAGGATCGGTGGTCAGATGCTCTGAGATTTTGGTATTTTTCAAGGGGAGGACAGTGGGCAGCCCCAGCTCCTCCAGAGTGAATTCGTCAACCAGAGGAACAGCCGTTCCCGCGTGGTGGGCACGTTTTGTTTCAGGTGTGGGGTAGAGCAGACTGAATTCGTTAAAGTTCGGTTGCGACATATCGTTCTCCTTTCGGAATGGGCAGGGTAATCAGACCGTTTGCGGTAGGAAAGGCCAGCTCGGTGAAGCCGCAATCCAACAGCGACTCGGCGGCGGAGTTAAAATGTTGGGCGATGGCGTTGGGTGTATGGGCGTCTGAGCCCAGCGTGATCAGCCTGCCGCCGCAACTGTGATAAAGAGCCAGGAGCTCTTTGGTTGGCATGGTAATGCCCCTTTTGCCGACGGTGGAGGTGTTCAGTTCCAGCGCGATGCCCTTTTGTATCATTTTTTGAAAAAGAGCGGTCAGCTCTGGGAAAAATGGCTTAAAATCAAGCGTTTTACCTACTTGCAGCACATAGCGGTGCATATAGGTCAGATGAGCGAGCACATGTATGCCAGGAAAATCCAGCAGCTGCGCGCTCTCGTCTAAAACCCGGTGGAAAAGCGACGTGATCTCCGCGTCTGAGGCATCTGCCAGCTGTATGGCCGAAATTTCTGCGTCTTTGTGGCTCATATAGTAAAAATCCGGCGTATTGGCCAAATTGTGCAGTGAGCCGAGCACAATGTCGTAAGGGTAACGTGACAGTAACGCGGCGGCTTCTCGTGGATACTGCGTGGCTTGCCCAAGCTCTATGCCAAAGAGCAGCTGCAATCGGTTAGCATATTTCTTTTTGGCCGCTTCAATAGCCCGAAAAACAGCTTCTTTATCCAGTATGGCATAGATCCCCTCTATTTCGCCGTTGATGTCGCAGTGATCGGTGATCGCAAGAAGGCCGATCCCTTTGGCAATGGCACTTTCGCACATGGCGTCTACCGTTGCCGCGGGGGCCCCGTCAAAGGAAAACAGCGTATGGGTGTGAAGATCGGCGCGCATATTGTTTTCCTCCTACAGATAATAGATAATTCATTATATCATAACGCAAGGAAAAAAGCAAATATTTTATTTCACATATTGCAAAATTGTTTTTATTTTCAAAATTGACTTGTCAAAAAAGGCGGATTGTGATAGAATGCAGATAGTAAATTTGAGGAGGATACTGCCAATGCGAACCTTTATGGATCAGGATTTTTTGTTGCGCACCGAAACAGCGCGGCATCTGTACCATGACTATGCTGCCAAGCAGCCGATTATCGATTATCACTGCCACCTCTCACCAAAGGAGATTGCGGAGGATAAGCGCTATAACAATATCACCGAGGTGTGGCTTTACGGCGACCATTATAAGTGGCGCGCCATGCGTTCCTGCGGTGTTTCGGAAAAATTTATCACCGGCGAGGCCTCGGATTATGAAAAATTTCGCGCCTACTGCGGCTGTATGCCAAAGCTGGCCGGCAATCCTCTTTACCACTGGAGCCATCTGGAGCTTCGCCGTTTCTTTGATTGCGATCTGATTTTGAACGAGGAGAACTGTGATGCCATCTGGAAGATGACCGCCGAGAAACTGGCCGACAGCAAGATGAGCGCCCGTAACCTGATCGTTCATTCCGGGGTAGAGATGGTTGGTACCACCGACGATCCCGCCGACAGCCTGGAATACCACGCTCAATTGCAAAAAGAGGGCTTTGCTACTTTGGTTGCGCCGTCCTTCCGCCCCGATAAAGGTCTTGCCATCGGCCGGCAGGGGATTAAGGATTACATGGTTGCCCTTGGTAAGGCAAACGGCGTTGAGATCACCGATTATTACACGCTCTTAGAGGCCTATCGGGTAGCGCTGGATCGTTTTCAGGCTCTCGGCTGCCGTGCCGCCGATCACGCCCTTGATAATTTCCGCTTTGTTGCCCCTGATGAATTCCATGCCAAAGAGATTTTTGCCCGTGCGCTGGACAGTGACGGCAAGAATGTAGAGCCGGAGGAGGTCAAGCTGTTTGTTTGCCAGATGCTCCGCTTCTTCGGTCAGGAGTATGTTCGCCGCGGTATGGTGATGCAATTGCACTTTGGCGTTTACCGCAATCCCAACAACCGTATGCTGCGCCGCCTTGGTCCGGATACCGGTTATGATATTATTCATGGCGCCAATAACACCGCCGAGTTTGCTGATCTGCTCAACTACCTTGACGGCTGCGAGGGCTTGCCCCGTACCATTCTATATTCGCTAAATGGCGCGGATAACGACGCCGTCGCCACCCTTTGCGGCGCCTTCACCGGCAATGAGAGCGGTGCCCCCCGTGTGGTGCAGGGCAGCGCCTGGTGGTTCCAGGACCGTCTGGACGGTATGCGTGAGCAAATGCGTTCTTTTGCCGGGCTTGCCTCGATCGGCAACTTCCTTGGTATGCTGACCGATTCCCGCAGCTTCTTATCCTATCCTCGTCACGAATACTTCCGCCGCATCTTCTGCGATCTTGTGGGCGATTGGGTAGAAAACGGCGAGTTCCCCTACGATGAAAAGGCGCTGAAAGCGCTGGTAGAGGGCGTTAGCTACCAAAATGCCAAGCGTTACTTCGATCTTTGATAACAAAGCGCATACTGCCGCGGCGGTATGCGCTTTTCCAAAAAGAGGGGTGTACAAGATGAAAAATTGGCAAAAAAACGCAAACGGGTACGGATTTTTGCTGGAAATGCCTGCCGATCGCCCTTTGCGCGCGCTACAGCTGACCGACATGCAAACCATTGACCTCACACATATTCGCAACGCAACCAGAGATCGGCAGATCAAGGGAGCCTATTTTAAAAATGGCGTGTGGGGAATGGAGGAGCGTACCTACGCCCACGTGCGGGCACTGGTCAAAAAGGTACAACCGGATCTGATTCTGCTGACCGGTGACAATGTATACGGTGAGTTTGACGATGCTGGGCTGATGATGCGAGAGCTGATCGCGCTGTTTGAAGAAATCGCTATACCCTGGGCGCCTGTTTTTGGAAATCATGATAACGAATCCCGTATGGGGGTTAATTGGCAATGCGAGCAGCTGAAAAACGCCCCTCATTGCCTCTTTGATCGGGGGCATGTGACCGGTAACTCCAATTATGCTGTTTACCTGACCCGAGAGGGCAAACCGTGCTTTGCTTTGGCTATGATGGATAGCAACGGTTGTCATGAGGTAGGTAATCCCGCGGCACCGGAGGAAGGGATTACGCCAGACAATATCGATTATGATTTAGTTGAGCACAAAGAGGGAATTTATCCGGATCAAATCGCTTGGTATCGGCAAGCGGTCCATGATTTGCCCAATGCTGTCTTTTTGCATATCCAACCGCGTGCATATTTGGATGCGATCACAGAAAAATATCATTATCAATTTGGTACTGATCTGGCAACCGATCAAGACGGCGATAGGGGCGAGTATGCAGAGCATATGCGCCCAGAGCGTTTTTGTGATCAAAGCGGCGACTTCTTTCGCTGTGCGAAAGAGAGCGCTTGCCGCGCCATCTTTGCGGGGCATCAACACAACAATAACAGCATTATTGGCTGGCAGGGTGTGCAGCTTGGATATGGCCTGAAAACAGGATTTTGCACCTATTGGCGCAAAGGCTCAACCGGTGGAACATTGCATGAGATCTCTGCCGACGGCAGGTTTGTCAGCACGCATATTTATCGCGTATGACCCCAAACGGTATCGAAAGCCGCCGCATTTCAAGTGAAATGCGGCGGCTTTCGCGCTCAGACGTTAAAATATTTGATCGCTTTAATGGCGGTGCCGTTCTCATATTCCCGCACCTCGCCGAGGGCGAAAAAGCTGCCTGCGGCATCGCAAAGCCGCACACGGGTGCCGACAGGGAGGTCGGTTCCGAGCTTTTTTAGATAGATCTCACAGCCACAGCGGCAGAGCCGCTCGTAAAAAGCGGGGAGCTTGACGGTACTCAAATCTTCAAATAGGCTTTCAATGGGACGGAGTAGGGCGATGCGCTCCGCATCGCTCATTGCCTCCAACTGCGCGGGAGTTACGGCATTCTCCAGCGAAAATTCACCGGAATGGGTGCGGCGCAGGGCGGACATAGCACCGCCGCAACCCAGAGTCTTGCCGATGTCGGCGCAAAGGGTGCGGATATAAGTGCCCGCTGAGCAAGTCACGTCCAGCGCGTAGTCGCCATTCTCAAGAGGGGTGCAGGAAACAGAATGTACTGTAACGGGGCGTGCTTTTCGTTCTATTTCAATGCCCTTGCGTGCCAGATCCACCAACTTTTGCCCATCAACCTTCAAGGCGCTGTACATAGGCGGCGTCTGTAAAATCTCGCCCTCAAAGGTCTTTGCGACAGCGATCACCTCGGCACAGGCGGGGAGCGTGTCGCTTTTTGTCAGAATTTGTCCGGTGACATCCTCGGTATCGGTGGTGATGCCAAGACGCAAAGAAGCCCGGTAGGATTTTTTCTTAACAGTGAGGTATTCCGCAGCCTTTGCCGCCCGCCCGATCAAGATCACCAGCACGCCGGTGGCCATCGGATCCAAAGTGCCGGTGTGCCCCACCTTGCGGGTGTGATAGAGCTTGCGTATTTTAGCGACCACGTCATGCGAGGTGATGCCTTGCGGCTTGTCTACCACCAATACACCGCAGGGTTCAAAATTTTCTTCCATAAAGATCTCCATTGGTAAAAGCCGCAAAAATACGGGAAATCTCGTACCGTTTGCGGCTTTTTTGTTTGTTTTAAATCAATACATCTTCCAGTGCCCGCTTGGGTACACAGTGATTTCCGGCGGCATCCCGGTAATAAGCAAGAGAGCCATCCCTTGGGTCGGTAAGCAGAGCCCGCTCGGCCGGTTTGCCCAACGCAATGACCAGCTGGGGCTGATAGCGCTTCTCAATCGCGAAATCCGCAACAAGCGTTTCGGGATTAAAGCTGCCCAGCATACAGCCGGCGAAGCCCTGTTCGGTGGCCGCCAGTAGAATGGTCTGAGCGGCAATTCCCACATCCTTCAGGGCAAGACTATCCGGGCTGCCTGCTTCACTGTCGGTGAAGAGGATGATGTAGCCGGTTGGATGGCCGCCCTGCGGGGGGAGCTTGATATTTTTGAGCGCGGTGCCAAAACGGGCATTACGTACCATCTTATCCAGATCCTGCCGCTCGGTCAGAATACGATAGCGCAGGGGCTGCTTGTTCATGCCCGAAGCGGTACGGCGCGCAAGATCCACCAGCTCGGTCATGATCTCGCGGGTGATGGGCGCGCTTTCATCAAAGCTGCGACAAGTGCGGTTGCGCAGCACCAAAGATTCCATCGTCATCATAGATTACTCCTTAAAATGTACGGTTACGGCATGAATGGGAAAGCCTTTTTCGGAAAAGTTCTTTTCGTACTCGGTCATGACATTGCCCGCGCTCAAGGGACTGTTATGCAAATCACGGGTCAGATCGGTCATCGGCAGCCCCAGTGCCTCAAACTCCTCAAGTGAGAAGTCAAACAATCCAACGTTGTCTGTTTTGAAGCGAAGAATACCGCCGTTTTTCAATACCGTTTTGTACTTTTCTAAGAAAACGCGGTGTGTAAGGCGCCGCTTGGCATGACCGGATTTCGGCCAAGGATCGCTGAAATTCAAATACAGACAGTCTATGCTGTGGGGCGGGAACCACGCCACAAGATTTTCTGCGTTGCCAATGAGAAAACGCAGATTGTCGGGGCGGGTATCCTTTGCTGCTTCGGCTTTTTCCAGCGCAAGACACGCCACGTCGGGTACACGCTCCATCGCGATAAAGTTAACATCGGGGTGGGCGGCGGCCATGCCGCAGGCAAAGTTGCCTTTGCCGCATCCAATCTCTAGATGAAGGGGGCGCTTTTTGGAAAAATGGGTTTGGGGATCGGTTATCAGCGCCGCCGGATCTTCAATGAGCAGGTGGGCACAGGCGGCAATACGCTCGGCCCCGTGCTTTTTCTTGCGGGCCCGCATCAGACATTAAAGCGGAAGACAACAATGTCTCCGTCCTGCATCACATATTCCTTGCCCTCGCTACGCAAAAGGCCAGCTTCCTTGACACCGTTCATCGAACCGATGCGCTCCAGATCAGCAAAGCTGACCACCTCGGCGCGGATGAAGCCGCGCTCGAAATCACTGTGGATTTTGCCGGCTGCGCCGGGCGCGCGGGTGCCGCGCACGATGGTCCACGCGCGAACCTCTTTGGGGCCCGCGGTCAAAAAGCTGATCAGACCCAACAGGGAATAGCTTGCTTTAATAAGGCGGTCCAAGCCGCTCTCGGCAATGCCCAGATCCTCCAGGAACGCTTGCTTTTCCTCACCGGAAAGCTCCGCGATCTCCGCCTCGATCTGTGCGCAAACAGGCAGCACCTCGGCATGCTCGCTGGCGGCGAATGCCTTCAGCTTTGCGTAGTAGGGGTTATCTAAGGGTTCCTCACCTGCCTCATCCTCGCTGACATTTGCCGCGTAGATGACCGGTTTCATGGTGAGCAAGGGGGTGTCATAGAGCATAGCGCGCTCATCATCGGTCAGCGCTACGGTACGGGCGGTAAAGCCGTCAGCAAGGGCGTTATAGATCCGCTCAAACAGCGCCAGCTCCCCCGCAAGGGTCTTATCACCCTTCATCGCCTTTTTGACACGGTCAATGCGGCGTTCCACCATTTCCATATCCGAGAAGATCAGCTCCATATTGATGGTTTCCACATCACGCATTGGGTCAACCGCACCGTCTACGTGGATGATGTTATCATCGTGAAAGCAACGTACCACATGGATGATGGCGTCCACCTCGCGGATGTGCGACAGGAATTTGTTTCCAAGCCCTTCGCCTTTCGAGGCGCCGCGGACCAGACCCGCAATGTCTACAAATTCGATCACGGCAGGGGTGTATTTTTCGGGGGTATACATATTGGCAAGAAAATCCATACGGCTATCCGGTACCGCTACGACACCCACATTGGGCTCGATGGTACAGAACGGATAGTTAGCGGATTCAGCGCCCGCGTTGGTCAAAGCGTTAAAGAGCGTGCTCTTTCCCACATTGGGAAGTCCTACGATACCAAGTTTCATAAAAATCTCCTTACTGTAAGGGGGCATCCCCTGTGTTTGTCAATCATCTCATTATATCGCAAATTTCTTTTTTTTTCAATAGGGGAGAGAAATTTACTTGCAAAAATTTGGCACTGAAAGGTGCCGCTTGATTGGCAAAGGCGCTACTTTTTTTGAAAAAGGGGTTTTCAAAATTAAAATTATATGTTATAATATAAAAGTAAATTTGTTTTTGATAGATAAAAGTGCCCAAAAACTCAGAATTCTCTTTAGAGCATACGCAAAGGGAAGGGGTTAATCGCGCAAACCCGAAAGGAGGTTTTTTTGTGATTGGAACAAAATTGCTTGTTGTGGACGACGATCCTAACATTTGTGATATTTTGAAAACACACTTTGAAAAAGAAGGATACGAGGTTGTGACCGCCAGTGACGGTGTAGAAGGCGTTGCTATGTTCAAGTCCGCGGTTCCGGATCTTGTTTTATTGGACATTATGTTACCCAAAATGGACGGTCAGCAGGTGCTTGCTGAAATTCGCAAGGAATCCGCGAAGCCGGTGATCATGGTTACCGCAAAAGGGGAAGTGTTTGATAAAGTGCTCGGCCTTGAAATGGGTGCGGATGATTTTGTGGTCAAGCCCTTCGATCTCAAAGAACTTTCCGCGCGTGTTAAGGCGGTCCTGCGTCGCTGTCAGGCACATTTGCAGCAGGATGAGGGTGATGTGATCCGATATGAGAATTTTGAGATCAGCCAGGAGAGATTTGAGCTGAAGCTGCGTGGCAAAAAGGTAGATATTCCCCCAAAAGAGCTGCAACTTCTGTACTGTCTCGCTTCTAATCCCAACCGTGTGTTCAGCCGTGAGCTTTTGTTAGAGCATGTATGGGATTTTGCCTTTCTCGGGGACTCCCGTACCGTAGACGTGCATATCAAGCGTCTGCGTGAAAAGCTGGAGGGCGTTTCGGATAAATGGGCGCTCAAGACAGTTTGGGGCATTGGCTACAAATTTGAGCTTTATAATTAAACAAAAGAACGCCGCTGCGGATCCATCCGCGGCGGCATTGCCCTATATGCGCGGGCGTGTGCCCGGATGCGGGCAATGATAAAAAGCGAGGGCGATTATGTTCAAAAGCGTATATGCCAAATATATTTCGACATTTATGCTGATCATTTTCGTCAGTTTTCTGATCCTTGTGCTGATCGTCACCGGCATGGTCAACAACTATGCCTCCAACACCAAAGAGGAGGTGTTGAATCATGCGGCGGCGGGTGCGGCGGAGTTCCTGGAAGCAAGGACCTCCAGTGGGTTGAAAACCGACTTCGGGCAAATGATCGACAATGTATCGGATGACGTGGACCGCATGCTACGGACGCTTGCCGCCATGGATGATGACGTGACCATTCTGCTGGTAGATAACGCCGATGGCTCGGTGATCCGCATGGTTACGCCGAGCGGTGAGACCGCCTCCAGCGAAGCGGTCATTCCGCGGCATATCATATTAGAAGTCAACGCGGGCAACAGCGCGGGCAGACTGGAAAGCTTGGCGGGTGTTTTTGATACCGACCATTTTTTTCGTACGGCACCTGTTTATACCGATGACGGGTATGCTTGTGGCACGGTGTTTGCTTGTTCCTCTACCAGAACCCAAGATGAACTGCTTGGCGTGATGATCAAAACCATCCTGATCGCCTCGCTTTGGGTGATGCTGGCGGCACTGGTGGCGGTATATCTTCTCACAGAGCGAGTTATTGGTCCTTTGAAGGATATGAGTCGCATGGCCAAACAGTTTGCCGCGGGTAACTATGAGGCACGTGTGCGTGTGCGCGGCAACGATGAGGTGTCGCAATTGGCCAGAGCTTTTAATAACATGGCTGAGTCAATCTCTCGTCTGGAGTTGATGCGCAACACGTTTGTGGCGAATGTTTCTCATGACTTGCGCACGCCGATGACCACCATTTCCGGCTTTATCGACAATATTTTGTCCGGGGCGATCCCTGAGGAAAAAAGAGGATATTATCTGGAGCTGATCCGCACTGAGGTACAGCGGCTGGCTCGCTTGGTGACATCTCTTCTGGATATTTCCCGTATTCAGGCCGGAGACCGCAAGTTTGATCATAGGCCTTTTGATATTTGCGAAATGGCCCGTAGAATTCTGATTTCCTTTGAGGCCAAGATCGAGGCGAAGCACCTTGACGTGGAATTTATCTGCGATGAGGAGCGAATGACGGTGCTGGCGGATTATGACGCCATCTATCAAATCTTGTATAACCTGTGCGACAATGCGGTAAAATTCTCAAAAGAAGGCGGAAAACTTTCTGTTTCTTTGCGCTTTACTGAGGAACAACGCGCGGTCATTTCTGTCTATAATGAGGGTGAGGGCATTGCAAAAGACGACCTTCCCTTTGTATTTGAGCGTTTTTACAAGGGCGACAAAAGTCGCGGTCTGGATAAAAGCGGTGCGGGTCTTGGCCTCTTTATTGCAAAGACCATCATGGATGCCCACCATGAAAGGATATGGGTGGAAAGCGAACAGGGGCGGTACTGTTGCTTTAAGTTTATTTTACCTTTGGTGTAGGAGTGCGTATGGAAGAGGAAAAGAGAACCGAGGACACGGCGCTTTCAGGGGAACCGTCCGATACAGTTGAACAGGTGGAAGGCACCCCGAGACAGTCGGCTGAGGCTGATCCTGATGCGGCACAGAGCGATTGCGCGGCGGAGGCGGAAACAGTTGCCGGGCAAGACGTTGCGGCAGGGGCACAGCAGCCGTGCGCTAAAGAGGCTACCCTAAACGGGACCGCTTGGGATTTTGGCGGTCAAACAGGGGAAGGCGCCCAAACAAAGGGCAAACGGATCAACTTTTTTGCTGTGTTTGGCATGGCGTTTGGCGTTTGCATGTTGCTTTTTGTATTGGTTTTGTTTTTGGGTGACGGCAAGTTTGAGATTATTCGCAACGTGTTGCGTGAGCGCATCGTTTATGTACGTCAGGATGACGGCACCAGCGGCTTGCTGACCCCCAACGAGGCGGCGGATAAGGTGAAGCAGTCCGCTGTCAGTATTGTGGCCACCACCGATACAGGCAGTAGCATTGGTTCCGGTTTTGTTTATTCGGCAGACGGCTATATTATTACCAATTATCATGTTATTGAAAAAGCCAACACGGTACAGGTCATCCTGCCGGATGGGCTGGCCTGTGATGCCACTGTTCGGGGCTACAATATAGCGGCTGACGTAGCGGTTTTAAAGATTGAGGCATCTGATTTGGTGCCGGCCGCCATAGGTCAATCCGCGGATCTCTTGGTGGGTGACGCGGTGGTTGCCATTGGCACTCCCGCCAAGCTGGATTATGCGGCTACCGCTACTTTTGGCACCGTTTCAGCTACACGTCGGTTGGTATCCATTTCCAACGATAGCGGCACTGTTTCTAAGAAAATGACCTTGATCCAGACCGATACCAGCGTCAACCCGGGTAATTCGGGCGGCCCTCTTGCCGATATGTACGGCAATGTGATTGGTGTTGTGGTGATGAAGATCACCGATTATGGCGGCATCGCTTTTGAGGGCATTGGGTTCGCCCTGCCTATTGACGGTGTGAAACTGATCGCAGAGGAGATCATCGCCAAAGGCTCCTTTTCCGGCAGAAATCCCATTGCCGAGGGGCGCTCTTTGCTGGGTGTAACAGGACATGGCGGTAAAAAAGGCCTTTGGTACGCGGATGTTGCCGATGCGAACGGCAGCATGGCGGCATCCGAGACCGAAAAGCCGGGTTATCACTATATGGCCGAAAATGGCATTTATGTCATGGGCGTCAACAGCACCAACTCCGCGGGCAAGGTAGAGATCGGAGATATTATTTTGGCAGTGAACGGCTTGCGGGTGGGAAATACCGTAGATTTGATCGCTGCCGTCAATCGCTGCTATGCGGGCGAGCGGGTGACACTGACCATTTTGCGCAACGGGCAGGAGATCAAGATGGAAATCCTGCTGTATGAGGAAGCATTATACTAAAAGTATAGGTGAAAGGATACGACTATGCCTGAATTTTTAAGTTTCATGGAGCCATTACGTCATTTGACGGCGGCAAACGGTGTATATGTCACCTTGTTCCGGCTGGGCATTGCGGCAATCTGCGGCGGTGTTATTGGCTTAGAGCGTGGCAGAAAACGCCGGCCCGCCGGCTTCCGTACCCATATGCTGGTCTGTATCGGTGCCGCCCTTGCTATGCTGATTAGCCAGTATTTGACGATGATGGCGCAGACCGATTGGCAATGGATCTATACAAAATTAAATATTACGCCTACCGATGCCGCCCGTTTGGGGGCACAGGTGATCAACGGTATCGGCTTCCTTGGCGCGGGCACCATCATTGTTACCGGTCAGCAGGAGGTCAAGGGCTTGACAACGGCGGCTGGCCTTTGGGCGTCAGCATGTATGGGGCTTTGCATTGGCGCGGGCTTTGTAGAGGGTGCGATCATCGGTTGTGCGTTGATCAGCGTGACCATCATTGTGCTGACCCGTGTGGAGCGCATCGTGATGAACAGGTCTCGTAACCTGAATTTAAACATCGAGTTTTTACATATTGATGATTTGGGTAAGATCATTTCCGCTATCAAGGAACAGGATATTCGCATTTTTGATGTGGAGATCCACAAAAACAAAAGTAGCACAGGTGGCTTCCCCAGTGCTGTCTTTTCCATTCGATTGCCCAAAAAGATGCACCACGCAAAAGTATTAACGTTGATTGCCGATGTGGAAAATGTTCGCTCGGTAGAAGAACTGTAAGGAGGTGACTGTCGATGCAAGCGTTCTATGATTTTTGGGACACGGTGATCCGTTTTTCAGACGGCTTCCATATGTGGGGAGCGTTGATCCGGATGTGCTTGGCGGTTGTCTGCGGCGGCATCATTGGTATCGAGCGAGAATTCAAACGCCGCCCGGCCGGCTTCCGCACGCATATTCTGATCTGTCTTGGCGCGTCACTGACCATGCTGACCAGTCAATATCTCCTGCTTTATCTGGAGGAGGTTACCGACGTTGCCCGTCTTGGCGCACAGGTCATTGCCGGTATTGGTTTTATCGGCGCGGGTACCATTATTGTTACCAAGCGCCGTCAGGTCAAGGGCCTCACGACCGCGGCGGGTCTTTGGACCTCCGCTATTGTGGGCCTTGCCATTGGCTCCGGTTATGTAGAAGCTGCTCTGATCACCACCGCTTTGGTGATTGTGGTTGAATTGCTGCTGTCGCGCTTTGAGTATTTCATTATGTCTCGGGCACGTAACATCAATTTATATGTAGAGTACAAAGAGACAGAGGCGTTGACGCAAATGACCGATTATTTGCGGGACCGTCGGGTACATATCACCGATTTGCAGATCACAAAATCCGCTACCGTCACCAAAAATCCGTGTGCGATTTTCTCATTGGAAATGCCGATGAAGATGAGCCATGACAAGTTGATGACCGCATTGGCCGGCATTGAAGGCGTTGTCTCGGTAGAAGAGCTTTGAGCCTATCAAAAAGGATCGCCCGGCAGAATCTCTTGGTTGTCGTTCAGACATCAGGAGATCCTGCCGGGCGGCGTTTTTATTTTTCTGCCATTGGCAGTACCGTCATACGCAAATTGGTGCAGCCGTAGGGAATAAGACGGAGCCTTTGTGGCTTGCCGATCGCTTTGCGGCTGTTGGGCAGCGCCTTGCAGTGTTGATTTTCTTCTCCCCAATCAATCGGGACCAGTGTGGTTTCCAGCGCGGTCATAGCGCCCTCGGGAGAGAATAGGAACGTGCCGTCGTTCTCTGTTTCAAGATAATGGAAGGCGTCCTCTGTAAAGGCATAGGCAAAGGGCGTTGTGGGAAGAACCTCGTAATCGCAGTAGGGGAATTTGCGTAGCACGCCTTTCTTTTCATATTCCAGCCGGTGCCATTTGTCACCGATCGGCAAAGCGTAAAGCAGGGGACCGCGACGCACGCTGAACATGCCTTCATAAGTGGGCGTCATTTGCGTTTCAAAGTCTAACGTGACGGTTACGGTACACTCACCGCTCCATTCCCGCTCAACCGCGAAAAAGGCACCGACGGGTACAGATTTTCCATCTACCGTGGCAGCACTCGCAAAGCCGGGTATGCGGATCGAGAGAGGGAATTTTACCGCCTTAGGGGTGCTGACGGTATAGGTCAGGGTATTGCGGAAGGGATAGTTGGTATCCAGCGTAACCGATACAGGCGTGCCGTCAATTTCTGTTTCTACCGCGGCGGGAATCAGGAGGGTGGAGGCAATGCCTTTCTTTGTTTTCATAAAGGCGGAAAGAGCAAATTTGGGAAAGCCTTGTCCCATATTGGCGGTGCAGCAGCCGAATTCAGGCTCTAGACCAAAGAGGTGCGCCTCACCCTTATTGGTGGTGTATTGCACCACCTCGCGGGGCATGATGCGGCATGCGTTCTGATTGGCGAGCTGCACATATTGATGGGCCCACATGTCGGGTGAGCAGGTAGCGGGCAGGGCGTTAAAGCCGAGAAGCTCGGTGCGGTCGCCCCAGACAGCGTTGCCGGTGATCGAAAGCAGGGTTTCATAGGAGAACATGGCCTCTACTACGGCGCAAAGCTCGGTGCCCTGAATGGGGGATCTGCCTGCCAAGCACTCGTCGCCCGAAAAAATGCCGTAAGGCTGTCCATGGTGTTCCTGTAGCAGTGAGAGAGCCTTGTTGGCAAAGTCCTCGGGATCCTCACCGGTGCGCAAGCTGTATAGGGCACGGCTCTTCAGCATCATGGCCTGATTGACCACATGATGCAAAAAGCCCCATGTGTTGCCGCCAAAGCGCGGTGCTTTGTGCCGCCAATACGCAAAAATGTTCCGCCAATCCACGCCGATCGAGGCGATCTTGTCGCACAGCTCAATGATCCAATCTTCATGATACCAATCGTAAAGGCGGTAAAGAGCAAACAGGATCTCAAACCAACGGGCGGCGCCCCACCGCAAAAGCATATTTTTGTCGGTGTGGTTGTCAAAATTTTTCATCGCCCGGTACAATACATCGGGGATGCGACTGTCACCCGAGCAATCGTACCACAGCACCAGCACCTTGGAGATCAGGATCAGAGCCCAGGTGTCATAGCTGCCACGCTTTTTGTCCTCACAGGGGCAGAGCCAGCCGTCCGGCTGTTGACGGGCGATAATGGCGTCGATATATTTTTTGGCTCTGGCTATCATATCCTCGTTTTCCAGCAGATAGGCGAGCGGAATGAAACCGTCAAGCCAGTAGGGAACACGCTCCCACGCCTCGTGGGCGCCACCGATCCAACTGCTGTCGGCAACATCAGGCCAAATCTTATCCAAATTGCCGGCAAGTCCATTTGCTTGAATTTCCAATTGGCGGCGAAGCCAGCCGCGGGGCTTTATTTCCTTGGTTGTAAAGGGAGTCATTGCGAGCGCTTTCAATTCTGCCATAGTCAGCATCCTTTCCAAAAATCACTTTACTGTTATTTTAAAGAGTTTGAGCTGAAATTGCAATGCAAAAATAGCGGATATAGTGCAAAAAAACGATATTTTAGATAGGAATGGCCACCAGATCAATGTCCCAGGCGGGCACACTGCGCTCTCGGGTAAGATAAAAACGGTAATCGGGGCAAATGGTCCGCAAGAGTAGCGGAATTTCGAAAAGATCGGCGCTACGGTGGTAAAGGGCGACGCGCAAGATGGGATGATGGCGGCGTATGGTCTCCACTGAGCCTTGTAGCGCTTTTTGCTCAGCGCCCTCGATGTCATATTTGATATAGTCCACAGGGCGAGCGCGCAAAAGACTGTCAGGGGTGGCGGTTGGCACCGTGACACGGCTTTTGCCGGTGCAAAGTCCCGCGTTGCGGTTGCCGGTATCATCAAAAGCCGCCTCGCCCACTTTGTCGCAAACTGCCACCTGATGACATTCGACCTCGCAATCCGTTACCGTCTCCTGCCAGGCTGAGAGCTTTTTAAAATTGCGCCGGTCAGGTTCCGCGGCAAGAAGAAAGTCCAACGCGAAGCGTTGCATGGCCTCTCTCGCGCTATCTCCGGTATAGGCGCCGAAATCGGCAATTTTTCGTACCGTTTTGTGGGATTTTTGTAAGATCTCCCACGCGCTTTCCTCACTGACCGCCCAGAGCAGGTCGGAAAGCGAGCCGGAAAGCCGAAATTTTATGATGCGATCGAATAGCTCTTTGGAAAGATCATCGGCAAAAAGGTTTCGGGCGGCGTTGATCTCTTTTGAATGCTGCTTGAAGAAATTGCTATCAAACAAAGGGCCGCCGCATACAGGCATATCGGGCACCAGCAGCTCGAACTGCTCCGCCACTTGGCAGATCAGCGCTAAAACCTCTGGGCGCGCTGTGCCAAAAGCCAACAGAATGACGCAATCGGTGGGGGCATATTTTTCTTTGACCTCAGAAAAGGACATCACGCGCATGCCGTGAAATATTTGCCCCCGCACAAAGCCGTCGCTGGCAAAAACGCCTACGACGGAAATGCCTCTGGCACAAAGCTCGGCTATGATCTTGTCCGCACCATTTCCCATACCGTATAGCAGGATAGCACGTTTTTCTGTGGCCAAACGCTGAAAAAGATCCGGTGTAGTATTTATCATAGTTCCTCCGTTAAAAATGGTGCCGTCCAAGGACAGCACCATTTATTTTGGCAGTTAGCCCATTTGCTCAGAGAGTTTTTTGCCACCGAGAATATGGAAATGCAGATGCTTTACCGATTGGCAAGCGTCCTCGCCGCAGTTGGTAAGCACACGGTAACCGTTCGCAAGACCTTCTTGCTTGGCAATTGCCGGGATGGCCTCAAAGATCTTTGCTATCATAGCGCTGTTCTCGGCGGTAATGCCGTCAGCTGAAGCGATGTGTTGCTTGGGAATGACCAGCACGTGAACCGGCGCTTGGGGCGCAATGTCACGGAAGGCATAGATCCATTCGTTTTCGTACACCTTGGCACAGGGAATATCACCTGCTAAAATTTTACAGAAAAGGCAGTCCATCAAAGCGACCTCCTTATTTTACAAATTCCTTAAAAATCGCGGAGAGTGCGGTTTCGTAAGCATCCTCGTCTACACCCAAAATAATGTTCAGCTCGCTGGAGCCCTGGTCGATCATACGGATGTTGACGCCTGCAGCAGAAACAGCGTTAAAGACACGGGCAGCGGTGCCTTTGGCCTTAACCATACCGCGGCCTACCACGGCAATGAGGCAAAGACCGTCAAGTATCTCCACATGATCGGCGCGGACCAGGCGACTGATCGAGTTGATGATCCGCTCGCGGCGGCCCTCAAGCGCTTGCGTGGCCACCACAATGCTCATGGTGTCGATGCCGGAGGGGAGATGCTCAAAGGAGATCTCATGATCTTCCAGTATTTCCAGCACGCGGCGGCCAAAGCCAACCTCCGCGTTCATCATGTCTTTTTCGATATGGATAACCGAAAAGCCCTTTTTGCCGGCAACGCCGGTGATGATCCGCTTGGCGTCATAGCCGGTGGCTGCCGAAACGATCATGGTGCCCGCATCCTCAGGAGCGTTGGTGTTGCGGATGTTGATCGGAATATTGGCGTAACGTACGGGGAAGATCGCCTCGTCGTGCAACACGGTAGCACCCATGTAAGAAAGCTCGCGTAGCTCACGGTAGGTAATGGTCTCGATGGGAGGGGGATTATCTATGACACGGGGATCTGCCATCAAAAAGCCGGAAACGTCGGTCCAGTTTTCATAAAGGTCGGCGTCGGCCGCGCGGGCGACAATAGAGCCGGTTATATCAGAGCCGCCGCGAGAGAAGGTCTTGATGGTGCCATTGGGCATCGAGCCGTAGAAGCCGGGGATAACGGCGTACTCATGCTTTTTCAGTTCCTCGGCGAGTACCGCGTTGGTGCGTTCCTCGTCAAAGGTGCCGTTTTCGCGGAAAAAGATCACGCTTTCGGCGTCAATGAAGGAAAAGCCCAGATATTTGGCAAGGATCAGGCTGTTGAGGTATTCACCGCGGGAGGCGGCATAGTCACGGCCGGAGGCATGAGAAAGCGCGTTTCGAACATAGGACAGCTCACCGGAAATATCAAAATTGATGCCAAGATCGGCAATAATCCCGTTGTAGCGGTTACAAATGTTCTCATAATAGGCGTCAATGGTGGCAGCGTCCTCATGTGCGCGGATCATCTCGTAGCAGCGATACAGCATATCGGTGACCTTGATGTCGTCCTTAAAGCGTTTGCCCGGCGCGGATGCCACAACATAGCGGCGGGAGGGGTCGGCATGAATGATTTCTGCGACCTTTTGGAATTGCTCGGCATCGGCAAGAGAGCTGCCGCCGAATTTTACAACCTTTGTCAACATGGTTTCGGTTACTCCTTGATAAAATAATACATTTACTATTATATGATTCTATAGGCTTGTCTGTCAAGAGGGAATCGCCCTTTTTTGTCAGGTTTTGACCATTTACAGCGAGAGATCAGCTGTTTTGTATGCCTTGGAGTAGGCGCGGCGGCCGGTTGCGTCCTTTAGCTCGAAGCGGAAGTAGTCACCGTAGATATTGGGATTGTAGGGAAAGCGCGCCTGTGTGACAAGATTTTTCTCGTCCACCTTGCATTGGCATCCTCTGCCCTTTGAGAGCAGAACTATGCTCACGACCGGGGAGGTTTTGATTACGATTTCACTGTTTTCTATGTAGAGCTCAAGGAATTCCGGTCCCTCGGTGGCGTAGCAATCGCCCCTTTTGTAAGCGTCGATCAAGGCTTTGTAGCTTAGCTGGGGGGCCTTGACCATCGTCCAGGCATGACCGCAATCCCAATCCCTGTGATTGTCGTCCCCGCCATTGGGGATCACGTCAAGCCCCGCGCGGAGCATCTGTTCATAGTGCAGGGAGGTGTTGTCGTTGAGAAAGCGGCATCCGCCGTTGATGACCTCGATGGCGTGTAGGCCCCGCAGGCCCAGATAATCCTTGGCGGTTTGCAGCGACCATTGCGGATGATTGTAGGTTACCAGAAAGCCGCTCTTTCGCAAGGCGTCGATATAATCGTTTAACCATGCCACATCGTATTGGGTGGTCTCGATTGTATCTGCTTGGTCATAGACAGCCCATTCTTTTGCCCACTCACGGGCATTGCCGGGCATTGAGGGGTTGCTTGCGAAGTAGCGGGGCATTCGTACCGTGTCCTGATCCTCGGCAATCAAGTTCAGATGATACACAGGCATGAAAAAGGCGGTTCCCTTGGTGAGATCCTGCTTGATGGCTACCTCGTAGCCGTGCAGTGCCACAAAATCCTTGTCACAAAGCTCCCGGTGGGGAATCAGCACCTCATGGTCGGTATAACAAACCGCATGGTAGCCCAGCGATTTGTATTTTTCCTTGATTTCCGCGGGGGTCATCGTACCGTCTGAAATGTTGGTGTGACAATGGAAATTGACCTTGTAGAAATTGCCGGTTTCAGGGAGAAGAAAGGTTTTCATTTTTGAGGTGACTCCGTTTCATCCTTTTTTTGTTTTTGCTCTTCCAGATAACGCTCGGCTTGGGTACGGAAGAGCAGGGCATATTTGCCGTTTTTGTCTATCAATTCCCGGTGAGTGCCTTCCTCGATCACACGTCCGTACTCCAGCACCACGATCTTGCTTGCCACTGTAGCTGAGGACAGGCGGTGTGACACGAAAATGGTTGTCTTATCTTTGCGCAATTCATCAAAGCGACGGAAAATTTCCTGCTCGGCCAAGGGATCGAGCGAGGCGGTGGGCTCGTCTAAAATGAGAATATCCGCATCGCTGTAAAAGGCACGGGCCACAGAGAGCTTTTGCCATTGACCGCCGGATAATTCGATGCCGTTTCGGTCAAAATACCGCATGAGCTGGGTATCGTAGCTTTGTGGCAGTTCCTCGGCAACCTTGTCCGCTCCCGCCTGCTTGGCGGCGTGTACGACATTCTCGACCGAGCCCTCTCGTCTGAGATCACCAAAGCGGATGTTATCGGCAAAGCTGACCGCGTATTTGCCAAAATCCTGAAAAACCAGGCCAAATAAACGGTAAAGCTCTTTTACGTCATAGTCGCGCAAATCCTTACCGTCAAGCAGGATCTCACCCTCGGTGGGGTCGTAGAGACGGGTGAGTAATTTGATCAGAGTCGTTTTCCCAGCACCGTTGAGGCCTACAAGCGCCACTGTTTCACCGGGGCGCAGGGTCAGATTGATGTCCTTCAATACGGCGCGGTCAGAGCCGGGATAGGCAAAGGAAACATGCCGCAGCTCCAGCGTATGGGCGGTGCCGCGCTTTGGGGAGTATGGCGTCTCGATCCGGGGGATGATCTGGGGCTTTTCTTTCATAAAGGAAAGGAGATTGTCAATGAAAAGGGTACCCTCGTAAATCGAGGCCGAGGTGGTGATCAGCGTGTTGACGCCGGTGGCGATAGAGGTCAGCGCGCCGGTGTAGAGTGAATAGTCGCCGATGCGGTAATCACCAAGAAAGACACCGTAAGCGATATAGGCGAAGAAAAAGCAATTCACCACGGCAGAAATAATAGCAAAGATTACCTGCCAGATGTTTTCCTTGATGATCAGGCTCTTTAAGCCCTTGTAATAGCGGGTAAAAACGGTATCGTAACGTTGCGTTAGCTCATCACCAAGATCATAGATGCGAATTTCTTTCGCAAGGTCCTTGTTTACCGATAGCTCAGAGAAATAATTCATCTGTCGCCTGTCAGAAGAACGGCGGCGCATATAGGAAAAAGTCCGCTTACGGTATATGAAATTCACAATAGTGGCGGGTATGGCGGTCAGGATAATGGCAACCGTGGCAAGGGGCAGCGGCTGTGCTAAAATAACAATATAGCCCACCAGAGAGATCACCGCGCTGATGACCTCAAATGTGGAATTCAGAATACTGATCGGGCGGTTGCCCGCTTCACGGTTCGCGTTTTCCAGCTTCTCATAAAAAGCGGGCAGATCGAAAGAGGAAAGATCCAGCGACTGCGCCTTTTTCATAATCCGTATGCGCACATGCCGCACCACGCGCTCACCCGCGATGCGATTGATGGCGTGCGAGAGACGGCTGACCACTTTGTTCAGAATACGGTAGACGAAAAGCCAGATGAGTAAAAAGAGGACCATTGATCCCATAAAGGTAGGCAGGTCATAGGTCCTGCCATCGTTTTGCTGTAGGATGACTTCTTGCAGACTGTTGAGAATACCTTGAGAGAGCAGTGCGCCGACTAGCGGCATGAGGCCATTGAAAAGAGCGACGAAGGACATGAGAAAGAGAAAGATGGGGCCGCTTTCCCAAACCAATTTGAAAATATAGAACAGGCGGCTGAAAAATCCGCCGAGCAGCTGGCGCAGATAACGGAAAAGATCTTTGGGCGATTTGGGGGGAGGCACCTTATCATACTGATAAGAGGGGGGCGGTCCGTTCATTGTATCCCTTCTTTCTGTAAAAGTGTCTATCCAGAGCTTGTCAAACCAATTATAACACAAATTCATATAACTGGCAAGAAAAATTTTTTGCTATTCTCTTGATTTATAAAGATAAAAATGATAAAATAAAAATAATCTTTTGAGAGTGAGGGATGGGTATGTCCGCATATTTTTTGCCGGCAGATATTTTGTTGCCGGATTTTGATAAGGTGGATGGTAAAGCGTGGTCTGTGGTTGCTTGCGATCAGTATACCAGTGAGCCTGAATACTGGGCGTCAGTAGAAGAGCAGGTGGGAGAGAAGCCGTCCACGCTGCGCCTGATCCTGCCTGAAGTGTATTTGAGCGAGACAGAAAACCGTGTATCCGGCATTTATGCCAATATGGAGGACTATCTCAAAAATGTTTTGGTGCGTCATCAAAATAAGATGGTGTATCTCGAGCGAACGCAGTCGAATGGCCTTGTGCGCCGCGGCTTGATTGGCATGATTGATTTGGAGCATTACGATTATAACAAAGGATCTCAATCCTTGATCCGCGCCACCGAGGGTACCGTTCTGGACCGTATTCCTCCTCGCCTTAAAGTGCGTCGGGATGCCGCCCTGGAGCTTCCTCATGTGATGCTGCTCATTGATGATCCGGGCAAGACTGTGATCGAGCCTCTTGCTGCCCGTGCCGAGACCTTGCCCCTTGCCTATTCCTACAGCCTCATGGAAAAAGGCGGAAAGGTCACAGGCCGCTTTGTGGATAGCGTTGGTATTGGCCGCATAGCCGCTGCACTGAACCGTCTTATTGCTCCCGAGCAGGTGAAGGCCCGTTATGGAGAGGGAATTGCCCCATTGCTGTTTGCCGTGGGTGACGGCAACCACTCGCTTGCTACCGCTAAGGCCGCTTATGAGGAGATCAAGGCAAAGCACGGTGCTGCCGCGGCGCTCTATCACCCCGCCCGTTACGCGTTGGTCGAGGTGGTGAACCTGCACGATCCGGCACTGCATTTCGAACCGATCTACCGTGTTATGTTTAACGTGGAGCCTGATGACGTATTGGCTGAACTGGAGCAATATTCTTTTGAACTGCACGGTAACGCCGCCCCACAACAGGCACGCTTTCTCTCTGCCGAACGGCGCGGGACCATTCATTTTGGCGCCCCTGCTGAGCAATTGGTGGTGGGCACACTACAGACCTTTATCGACCGTTATCTTGCCAAGCATCCTGAGGCCAGTGTAGACTATATTCATGGCACCAAGAGTGTGGAAGCGCTTGCCACCAGGGAAAAGGCAGTGGGCTTTCTTTTCTCGGGCATGGAAAAAGGTCAGCTCTTTGGGGCGGTGATGCATGATGGCGCCTTGCCCCGTAAAACCTTCTCGATGGGTGCCGCGGCTGATAAGCGGTACTATACTGAGTGCCGTCGCATCAAGTAAAAAGCGCGAAACGGTATCGAAAAAACGCTCGCAGACGAGATTGTCTGCGAGCGTTTTTTTGTTTATTTTTCGATAAAAATATTTTTGATTTGTTCTATTTGCTCCGATGTCAGACCGGCGGCAAGCATAAAATGGCGACAGGCGACCTCTACCGTGTCGCCCAAGGTCATAAGCTGTGCGAGAAAGGCGGAGAACTGATCCGAGTGGCGAGAGCGTTGCCCCCATTTGCAAAAGGAAGAAAATTCATAGTCAAGAAAGAGCTGATCCTCGTGCACACCCAGCATGCCGCCTAAGATAAAGAGCCAGCAACCGGTGCGGTCGATGCCGCCCCAGCAATGAACAATCATCGGAAAGCGCGTGGCATCGGTCAAAAGAGCATACGCCTTGCCATAGGCAGCCATATAAGCCTTGTCGGTAAAGATTTTTTCGTATGCAACCAACGGGATGTTGACCCATTCTGTCAGCGAAGACTCCAGGTTGGGGGCTCTGTATTCGTCGTGACAACCGCGGATGTCCAGATCAGTGCGGATGTGCAGTGCTTTTAACGCTTGCTTTCCCGTCTGTGTGATGTTGACGTGAGTGTCCATTTCCGAGGAGCGGTAAAGCAGGCCTTGTCTGATTTTTTTGCCGTCTTTAGTAGTAAAACCGCCGAAGTCGCGTACATTGGTGATCCCTTCGATATTTAGCAAGCGGGGGGCAATATCCGCGGTGTGAAAGCATGCGCGCGCGGAGCGGTCGTCTCCGGCTTCTACCTGCCAGTAATAGGTGGTGCCGATTTGCAGATTGAAAACATCAACCGCCCCGCCCACAGCCGGATGACGGGTGACATCACCGTTTGGATGATAGAGCAATACGGTCGCGTCTATAGCGGGGGAGAAGCGGAAGCGGACCGGATTCGGGGAGGAGAGGTCCTGCTGTGTTTCCTTCAGGCGTAGCCAATCCACATCAGCGACCGCGGTATTTTTGGGCTCCCGGATGTAGTCCAAATGCTCCGGCTTTTGCAAGGTGATGGTTTCGTTTTCGCTGGGCGACAGCAATTGTAGCATGGCAGGAACCTCTGTTAGAGAAAGATAAAACCAAGGATTGACAGCAGAATGCAGAGAACCACGGGGGGATCCTTTAGCGCATCCAGAATGGTATAAAACTGTACATTGCGGGGCACGTCTCGCTGGGGATTGCTTTGTCCGTTTCGTTCGCGCCGACGGTAGAGCATGGCCGCGAAGCGCAAAAAGAGTATCAGGGAAAGGAGCAGCAGAAGAATGAGCAAAAAGAGAAAAAGCTCTACGCTGCCGGTAAAGTGGTAGAAGGCGTTGAGATAGCGCTGCCCAAATAGCGAAGCGATGTTATAAAAAATATGCAACAGCATGGTGCAAAACAGGGAATCGGTGGCAAACAGCACCAATGCGAACAGCACTCCGGAGAACAGATAGACCAACAGATTGCGCAAATCAAAGTGACAAAGGGCAAATAGCAAAGCGCTCATCAATACGCCTCTCATGGCGCCACGGCGCTCATATTCCGCGGTCACGATGCCACGGAAAAGCAGTTCCTCCAATATAGCGGGGCAAATGGCCAGTATAAAGGTGAGCAGAACACCTTGCATGGGGTCAGAAATCCGCACAGCTTCATACTGCACCGAGCTGTTGCCAAGCGTTTCTATGCCGCCGCAAAGGATAGAGAGCAAAATACATCCGGAAAGTAGCGAAACAAAGGCGGAGAGCAACAAAGGAATATGGATGGCATGCGGGGCGCGCAGGCGCAGGACACGGCTATAGCCCTGCCCCCGCAGCAGTAAAAATACGATGGTTGGGATCAAAAATACAACCGGAATAGCGATGAGCTTTGCCCAGATGCTGTCCAGCGAAAAACCGGTATAACGATCCAGAATACGAAAAAGAAAGAGCAGGGAGAACACCGTTAGCAGGGGGAAACCCACCCACAAGCGCTCTTTGCGATATTTGGGGCGCTCCGGGATAAACTTATGCATTTGGCGGCAATTCTCCTTTCTCGGTGACAATCCAGTTCACACGGCGGTCGGTTTTTTCTGTAGGCAGGGTTGGAAAAAGCAGACATTCGTAAATGGGAAACAGACAAACGCCCGCAAACGTGACAAGAAAACGGTCATAAAAGCCACCGCCATAGCCAAGACGGGTTCCGTCCCGTCCGGCGGCAAGGCCGGGCAATAAGCAAAGGGTCAAGTCGCTTGCTCTAGCCAAAGGCGTATCGGCCGATGGCGCGGGAATACCGAAACGGTCAGGGCGCAGATCTTGTAGCGCGTTGACGGTGTGAAAGGTCATTTCTGTTCCGGCGCAACGGGGGTATGCCACCAAAATGTTTTTTTCTTTGGCAACGGTAAAAAGCGGGGAGAGATCAGGCTCGCCCCGCACTGGCGAAAAGGTTAAAACGAGGTCCGCCTGTAAAAAAGCGGGATGGCTGGCAATCGTTTGGCAGAGTGCGGCGTCCGCCGCTTGCTTTTCCTCAGGGGAAAGGGCTAAGCGGCGGGCAAGGCATTCTTTACGTAGCCGCTTTTTTTGCTCGATGGGGGTCATTGCGTTTCATCGGCAAGGATGGCGTGACGCAGCTCTGCCGCCACCTGCTCGCCTTTCAGCAGCTTGACTAATGTCAGGCCGAATTCCAGCGCGACACCCATACCGGCAGCGGTAATGATGTTGCCGTCAACAACCACTTTTTTATCTGAAAGCTTGGCGCCTGCCAATTCTTTCTCAAAGCCAGGGTAGCAGATCGCCTCTTTGCCTTCCAAAAGGCCTCTGCGGCCCAATACCATAGGTGCCGCGCAGATGGCGGCAAGATACGCGCCGCGGCGCGCGGCGGCCTTCAATGCCATATCCACAACGCGGCTTTCATCCAGATTTTTCGAGCCGGGCATACCGCCGGGGAGAATGATCATGTCGGGATTGGCATCCGCGAACATTCCCTCGGGCATATCGGCGTGCACCACAATACCGTGAGAGCCGCAAACGGTGTCACCGCCGATACCAACGGTTGTGACTTCAAGACCGGCACGGCGCAGAAGATCCAGTGGGCAAAGCGCCTCGATTTCTTCAAAGCCATTGGCCAAAAACATATAGATCATAACAACAGTCTCCTTGTGTTTTTGAAATGCTACGCAAGGGGTCAGGCAAAGAAGGTCGCAAGCTCGGCAACAGAGACCGTGCTTTCTTCACGCGTCATTAGATTTTTGATTTTGACCACGCCGTTTGCCAGCTCGTCACCGCCCATGATGATCACGTGGCTATAGTGATCTTTTACGGCGTAGTCGATCTGCTTGCCGAATTTTTTGGCGCCCAGATACAAGGCGGCGGTGATACCGGCGCCTCGCAGCGTGTCTACCAAAGCGGTGTATTTTTCATACGGAACATCATCAAAACGGGTGACCAAAACCTTGGTGCCCTCGTGATCCAAGTTCGGTACTAAGCTGTGGGTGATCAAAAAGTTTTCCAGCGTTACGTCTCCCATTCCGTAGCCAACGCCCGAAATCTTAGCGTTTTTAACAAATAGCCCTACCAGGTTGTCATAGCGGCCACCGCCGAACATGGCGCGGTTGTTTTCGGGGGCCAGATCAAAGACCTCGAATACAGTGCCGGTGTAATAGTCCAAACCGCGAATGATGCCAAAGTCAAACACGCAATACTTGTCAAGGCCTGTTTTTTCCAAAGCGTGAAACAAAGCGGTCAGCTCCTGCGCGCCCACCGAGTTGGGGCACAGTGCTGTCGCTTCTTTTACATTCATCGAATAAAGGGCGTCGATCTGCTCGATCTGTTCCTCAGATAGTCCCGCTTCTTCCATGGCGTTTTCATACGCTTCACGGGTGATCTTGTTTTTGCGATCCACCACCTTGGAGATTTTTTTGCTGCCCTCGGCATCGGTACCGGCAATGGCGGCGATGACATCATTAAAGAAACGGCGGTTGTTGATGTGAACCTTGAACATGCTTTCGTCGGCACCGTAAGCGCGAAGGATCGCGATGGCGCTTTGCAGTACATCCAGATCCGCCTCAAAGGTGTCACAGCCGAAAATATCCACATTCAGCTGCCAGAATTCGCGCAAGCGCCCTCTTTGCGGGCGCTCATAGCGATACATGTTGGAAATGCAGAACCACTTGAGGGGGTAGTTGAGCTCTCCCATTTTGCCGGCGACCATACGGGCAACCGTGGGGGTCATTTCGGGGCGGATCGCAAGATCTCTGCCGCCGCGGTCGGTAAAGTTATAGGTCTGCTCCTTTGCCAATTCCTCACCGCTTTTGGCGGCGTAGAGGTCAAGGCTTTCCAGCATTGGGCCGTCATATTCGTCAAAACAGGCGTTTTCCAGCGTGCGGCGGATTTTACCAAAGAACCAGTTGCGCAGCTTCATATCCCGGGGATAAAAATCTCTTGTGCCTTTATAGGGAGTGACAGAAAGTTTAACGTCCATTTTTCGTCTACCTCTTAAAATAAATAATATGATTTTATATTATAACACAGAAAACCCCTTTTGTCTATACATCCGTCTTTTTTTCTTCAAAAAGAAAACCCTCTTTACAAGTGGCCCAAAAAGTGATAAAATAAGAGCAATACCGTGTGAGAGCAGGAGGGTTCTATGAATAACGATATTTTTGGCAATCATGGATTTGAAGGCGGCATGAGCTTTGCCAGCGCTAATGAGGAGATCGAGCCTGCGCAGGCACCAGCGGCTGTGCCGATGACCAATGAGGAGCGGTTTATTCATATTTTCAAGACCAAGATTCGCCGTGAGGGCTCTGAGCGATTGCTGGATTTTCTTTGCTCTGACAATTCAGATTTCTTCACCGCTCCCGCCAGTACCCGCTATCACGGTGCCCATCCGGGCGGGCTTTTAGAGCATAGCCTGAATGTGTATGACTGCCTTTGTGATTATTTGGCACGCCCCCGTGTCCGTGAGATCTACGGATTGGATTATTCAGAAGAATCGGTTGCCATTGTGGCGCTTTTGCATGATCTTTGCAAGGTGAATTTCTATGTCGAGAGCACCCGGAACGTAAAAGAAAACGGTGTTTGGAAAACGGTCCCCTATTACACCATTGATGACCAGCTGCCTTACGGTCACGGTGAAAAATCGGTTTATATCGCTTCCGGCTATATGCGCCTTACCCGTGACGAGGCGTTTGCGATCCGCTATCATATGGGCTTTTCCGGATGTGAGGACGCCAACACGGTTGGCTCCGCGTTCGCAAAATTTCCCTTGGCAATGGCATTGGCGACCGCTGATATGGAGGCGGCATATTTCCTGGAGGAAACCCCGGAGAAAAAATGATGAGAAAAAAATATCATACAGACCCCGTTGAGGGGGATCCCGCGGATTTTGACGGTCAAACGGCGTGGGAAGACGAACCCGGCCGGGAGGAAGACGGCGATCGTGAAGCTCAGCCTCGTTTTGCTGAAAAAATCAAAAAAGGCCTGCCGTTTTTTTTGATATATGCCCGCTACTGGATGCCGCTAATTGTCGGCGTTGCGGCGTTGCTTTTTTCCTGTTGTTATATGACGAAAATAGCGGTGGGCGCTTCTTCTATGGAGCTGTCTATCGTGCGGCTTTACTTCAATGCCTTCAGTGCTGCCGGTGCCTATTGGCGGGGGAGCACCATACCTACCTTAAGCTGGTTTTACGGCCTGACCGTGGCCGGTGCCATCGTGGGGATTTTGCTGTTTTTGTCAGGCATGTTTTTGGCAATCCTTGCGGCAGTGACCTCATGGCGCGCCTTCAGGTCCGGTCACGAAAGTGAGCAAAGCAACCGGATGAAGGTAGCTTTTCAGATCCCGTTTGCCAATCGGATTCTTTTCTATCTGTCCACCTTGCTTTTCTTGGTTCCTGTTCTGTTCCCGGAGTACTTTTCCGCGATCGGACAGCATTTGCTTTTGCGCGGTGCCGGTGTAGGTGACGTGATCTATGTCATTCTCAACCGTCCGCTGATTATTGTGGGAGTGTTGTGCGTGCTTACATTGGTGCTTGCCATTATCAGCGTGCGCTTCGAGAAACGGTATAAAATGGATATGTTCTCGATTTGGTATGCTGAACAGGGCGACGAAGCAGGTGATGCGGACAGTGAGAATATGGGAGAGGAGCAGGCGAAATTTGAAGAAACCGACATGAACAGCGACCGCTGATTTCGCGTGGTCGATCTGATGCCCGCTTGACTTATAAAAAGTCCGCCCGCTTTGCGTTTCAAACGCAAAGCGGGCGGACTTTTTCACATACCGAGGAGTGTCGCGTGAGCATTCTCATCCTAGCGTAATATGTTCGGTATTGATGGGCGGCAAAAAAATTTGCCATGCAGACCGCTTGTGACAGACTTTGCGTTTCTTCTGCGATATAATAAGCGAGAGGTGAGAGTGTGGAGCAAACGGTTTATGGCGACATTTTGTTTTTTGTGAATTTTTGCATGGATTTCCAATGCTTGTTTTTAACGGCAAAGCTGTTGCGTCGCCCATTTCGCCTTTGGCGCAGTGTGATTTTTGCCGCGGTGGGAGCATTGTATGCTTGTGTGGCGCTCTTTTTAGCAGTCTCTGGCATCTGGGCGTTTTTGGCTGATTGCGCTGTTTGTTTTCTGATGTGCGCTGGCGCTTTTTGGAGAAAAGAAGAAGCCTTTTGGCGCTTGCTTGTTCCTTTTGCCTTGTATTTCGGTGTTTCCTTTGCTGTGGGAGGCGTGATCAGCGGCATGGGGAGCCTGCTCGCTCATATAGAGGCGCCAATCGGTCTTGATGACGGTGAAATTTCCTCGGTCGGCTTTTTCCTACTTGCCGCGGTGGGTGGGATCGCTACTTTTTTGTGGGGGCGGTTTTGTCAACGCCGCGCCAAGGGCAGGCGTGTTACCCTGACGGTAGAATGGGCGGGCAAACGGCTTGTGGTAGAAGGTTTGGTGGATACCGGCAACCTTTTACGGGATCCGGTTGGGGGCAAGTCGGTCGTTTTATTAAAAAAAGAGCGCGCAAAAGACTTTTTGCCGGCTCGCTTGCTTGCCGCTACCGAGCGGGGCCATGAAAGCGCCGTCGCGGAGCTCCCCGCGGAATTGGCGCGCCGCATTCGATGGGTTCCGGCCAGTACGGCGGTGGGGCGAGGTTTGCTTTTGGCCGTCAGCCCGGATCAAGCCTTTTTAGATGTGGGGAAAGGAAATGTCGCGGTGGAGCTACTACTGGCACCGGTCATCCTTTCTGAGGATTTGGGGGAATGCGAAGCGCTTCTCCCCGCTGAGCTGATCGTGGAGTAAAAGGAGGACAATGATATGAAACTATTTGATCGCATCAAAGCGTTTTTTGGAAAAATGTTTTGTCGCCCCCGCGGTGTTTATTATGTGAACGGTCCGGATGTGTTGCCGGCCCCTCTTTCCAAAGAGGAGGAAAGCGAGGCGCTTGCCCGTTTACCGGAAGACGAGGCGGCAAAATCGTTGCTGATTGAACACAATTTGCGGCTTGTAGTTTATGTGGCGCGTCGTTTTGAGAATACCGGAACAAGCCTTGAGGATCTGGTCTCTATTGGCACGGTAGGATTGATCAAAGCGATCAATACCTTTCGCGCGGATAAAAATATCAAGTTGGCTACTTACGCTTCCCGATGCATTGAAAACGAAATTTTAATGTATATTCGCAAAAGAAGCAATCAGCGGGGCGAGATTTCGATCGACGAGCCGCTCAACGTCGATTGGGATGGTAATGAATTGCTTTTGTCGGATGTGCTGGGGAGCGAGGAGGACAGCGTTGGATTTGAGCTGGAAAAAAGAGAGGAACGCCGTATTCTGCACGAAGCGGTAGCGGCGTTGCCGCCCCGTGAAAAATTGATTATTGAATTGCGGTTTGGCTTTTCCGGTCAACGTGAGATGACGCAAAAAGAGGTTGCTGACTTGCTGGGTATTTCGCAATCCTACATTTCACGCTTGGAAAAAAAGATTATCGCGGAGTTAAAAGGCGAAATCGCGGGAAAAATTTAAAAAATAATTTTAAAACCTATTGCAATCGAAGAAAAAATATGTTATAATCAACTGTAATTTGTAAAAAGCGAGGTGTAAAACATGAAAGCAGGAATTCATCCGACCTATGAGGACTGCACCATCATTTGCGCATGCGGCAATGTGGTGAAAACCAAGTCTACCAACGGCGGGGAAATGAAGGTTGAAATTTGCTCGAAGTGTCATCCGTTCTTTACCGGCAAGCAGAAGCTTGTTGATGTGGGCGGTCGTGTTGACAAGTTCAACAGAAGACTCCAGGCAAAGAAGTAATTCGTTTCTCCCACGCCGCGATGGCGGCGGTGTGCGAGGGGGCTATGCAAACGCATGGTCCCCTTTTCACTATGCCAAACGCATATCCCCCAAAACGGGGTGGAAAAAGGAGGCTGAAATGGAAGAAAAAGATTTGGCGGTCGGTGCCAAAGCGGCACTTGTCAGCGTAGTAACGCGAGAGCGGAGTGAGCAAGAGGCACAGGCAAGTCTTGCGGAATTGCGCCGTCTATTGGAAACCGCCGGCGGTACGGCCGCCTTTACCTTTATACAAAACAAAGAAACGCCGGATGTCCGCACCTATCTTGGTAGCGGCAAGACGGCGGAGCTGGCTTACTACTGCGCGCAAAACGAGGTAGCGCTTGCGGTATTTGATTGTGAGCTCTCCCCCTCGCAAATCCGAAATATCGAGGAGGTTTTGGGGGATGTGCGTGTCATTGACCGTTCTATGCTGATTTTGGATATTTTTGCCCTCCATGCCGTGAGCGGTGAGGGAAAGCTGCAAGTGGAGCTGGCGCAACTCAAATATACCGCTCCCCGTTTGATGGGTAGGGGTGTTGAGCTTTCCCGCCTTGGCGGCGGCATCGGCACCAGGGGACCCGGCGAATCGCAGCTGGAGACCGATCGCCGTCATTTGCAACGCCGTGTGCGTATGCTGGAACGCTCGCTGGAGGAAATGGCTGCGGGGCGCCGTACACAGCGGCAGGCAAGAGATCGCTCGGGATTGCCGCGTGTGGCCATTGTTGGCTATACCAACGCCGGTAAGTCCACATTGCTGAATTATTTGACCGATGCGGGTATTTTGGCCAAAGATCAGTTGTTTGCTACCTTGGATCCCACCACCAGAAAATGTCAGCTGCCGGGCGGTGAAACGGTGCTTTTGACAGATACTGTCGGTTTTATCCGCAATTTGCCGCACCATCTGATCCACGCATTCCGCTCCACCTTGGAGGAGGCCGTTTATGCTGATCTTTTGCTGATTGTGATTGATGCGTCGGATCCCGAGGCGTGTGCTCAGCTGGAGGTTACCGAGGCGCTTTTGGAAAGCCTTGGCGCGGGTGGCAAGCCAACGCTCTATGTCTTCAACAAGTGCGATTTGGGCGCGGCGCGCCCGGGGATGTCGCTTGGCAAAGAGCATGTGGCATATGTTTCCGCCGTGACAGGCCAGGGGATTGCTATGATGATGGAAAAAATCGAGGAAATTTTGCATCAGGGCAAGCGCCGTGTGACCTTTTTCATCCCTAACGCGCGGCAAGGACTTTTGAACAGGCTCTATGAAAACGCAACTGTTGAAAATGTGGAGTACGGTGCCGATGGCGTGACAGTTGTCGCTGTTGTTGATGGCAAAACTTACGGCCCCTTGCGTGACTATGATGTCGCCCCCGGACGGGAGGAGATTGAGGATGAGTGAGGAGATTTTTCGTACCGTTGCGGGGGATAGTGAAGAAATATTAGAAGAAAAGCGATCTTCGTTTATTGCCGCCGTCAGGCGGGTCTCTACCGAGGAAGAGGCCATGGCGTTTGTGAAAGAACGAAAAAAAATGCATCCGGACGCACGGCACACTGTCTTTGCGTACCTGTTGCGAAAGGGTGCCGCGCGCTACTCGGATGACAGTGAACCGCAAGGCACGGCGGGGCTGCCAACCTTAGAAGCAATTCGCCGGGCGGGGGTTGAGGATGTGGTCGTGGCCACCACCCGTTATTTTGGCGGAATTCTGCTTGGCGCGGGTGGTCTGACACGTGCCTATGCCGGTGCCGCCCATCTGGCCCTGGAGGCGGCGGGAGTCGCGGAATACGTACCGTTTGCCTATTATTCGCTTGACCTTACCTATCCGGACCATCAAAGGGTTCTGCCTGAATTGAGCCGCTTGGCTGTGCGAGAGCGCGGCACCGATTTTGCTGAGCGTGTTCGCATGGAGGTTGGACTGCCGGTAGAAATGGGGCCAGAGCTTTGCCGCCGCGTGACTGAGTTGACTGCGGGAAGGTGCATCCCCAAAGAGGTCAGTCAGGGAATGGATTTGAAATAACCCGCGAAACGGGTCGAAAAAGAGGCTTTATGAATCAAAATTTTCAAGAGCGGCTGCTTGGCTTGCCCGCATTGCTCGCTTCAATGGTGATCTGGGGGAGCATTGGCATTTTTCGCCAATACATCGGTCTCCCCTCCGGTTTGATTGCTTTTGCCAGAGGATTGATCGGCATGCTTTTTTTGATGCTGGTCATGTTGATTGGCAAAAGGAGACCTGATGTGTCCGCTTGGCGCAAAAATCTGATACCGTTATGCGTTTCGGGCGTTTTTTTGGGGGCGAATTGGATCCTGCTTTTTGAATCCTATAACAACAACCTGCCGGGCCATACCTCTGTGACTGTGGCCACCATTTGTTATTATATGGCTCCGGTAATCGTGACGCTGTTGGCGCCTTTTGTGTTGAGGGAGCGCTTAACCGTCAAAAAATCTCTGTGCGTGGTGGTGGCGTTTGCCGGTGTGATCCTGGTGTCTTTGTTTTCCGGGGGCGGAACTGACGCTGGCGGATCGCAACTTCTGGGCATTCTGTTGGCGCTGGGTGCCGCCGTGCTTTACGCCTTGATTGTTTTGCTTAACAAGAAGATGGTTGATATTTGTGCTATGGACCGTACCGTAGCGCAGCTTGGCATTTCGGCCATTGTTATGCTGCCCTATACATTGGCCTTTGAGCCGGTTTTTGATCTGCGCCCTACAGGGCGAGAAATTCTTTTTCTTGTGTTGATCGGTCTGCTGCACACGGGTGTTGCTTATGGACTTTACTTCGGTTCGATCGGTCGGTTGAAGGCGCAGACCGCCGCGCTTTGTAGCTATATTGACCCTGCTGTGGCCATTTTGCTTTCCGCTATCATTTTGCAAGAAGCGGTTGGCGTGTGGGGAATTGTGGGCGCCGCCTTGGTTATTGGCGCGGCCTTGGTGGGCGAGCTTCGGTTTTCCCGATCTGCCCCCAAAGAGGAATAGCATAGGCTTGAAGAGGTAAGCGGCGTGTCGCGCGGTTAAATCGGTTTTCGATCACGGGAGCTGGCAGATAGTTTCGATTTCATCCCCCGTATCATTGGGGATATGAACAATCAGGGCGGACTGTAAGGTCTGCCCCTTTTGTCGTTTATTGTTTTAGGCGCGGTTGGTGCTGTATTTGGCCGGTTGCTTGGAAAGATAAAATTTTTTTGCCGAAAAAAAGAGTATTTGCGCTTTTTGCTCGTATATTGTAAATATAAATGAATTTCAAGGAAGGGTGGTGTGCAGATGTCCGGTATGACCGATCTGATTTACGAAAGAGAGCGGCTCACTTTATCAAAATACGCTTTTTTAACCGAAAATACCCGCGGTAGAGAAAAGCCGTGCGCCCCCTGTGACAATCGTACTGCGTTTCAGCGGGATCGTGATCGCATCATCCACAGCCAGTCTTTTCGCCGCCTGATGTATAAGACCCAGGTTTTTTTGGCGCCTGCGGGGGATCATTACCGTACGCGCTTGACCCACACGTTAGAGGTCACGCAGATTGCCCGTACCATTGCCCGCGCGTTGCGTTTGAATGAGGATCTGACAGAAGCGATTGCCCTGGGACACGATCTGGGCCACACGCCCTTTGGGCACGCCGGCGAAACGGTGATGCGCGAGCAGTATTCCCCAAGCTTTTCACATAATTTGCAAGGTGTGCGTGTGGTAGAAAAGCTGGAAAACGACGGCGAAGGACTTAATTTGACCTTTGAGGTGCGTGACGGCATTGCTTGCCATTCCGGCCCTGTTATGCCGCAGACCTTAGAGGGCGCTGTTGTCCGTTACGCGGACCGTATCGCTTATATCAATCATGACATTGACGATGCCCTGCGCGCAGGTATTCTGCGGCAGGAGGAAATCCCGGTGACGTTGCGCCACATTTTGGGTGAACGGCACGGAGAGCGCATCAATACGATGGTAACTTCGATCATCCGCGCCAGCGCGGATCGCCCCGAAATTTGTATGGAGCCGGATATTCAGGAGGCGACCGATGCCTTGCGGGAATTCCTGTTTGCCAGAGTATACCGGGACAATGCCGCCAAGAGCGAGGAGGTTAAGGCCAGGGAAATGCTGGCGCAGCTTTTCTGCTATTTCGTCGAGCATCCTGAAAAATTGCCGATCAACAGTCTGGAAATCATCAGCAAGGAAGCGGTGGAGCGTGCCGTTTGTGATTATTTGTCGGGCATGACTGACCGCTACGCCATCGAGCTGTACCGTGAGCTTTTCATTCCGGAGGTGTGGCGTGTAAAATGATACCGAGAGAAATTATTGATGAAATCTGCTACCGTTGCGACATAGAAGATGTGATCAGCTCTTATGTTACATTAAAACGCGCCGGCTCTAACAGGAACGGTTTGTGTCCTTTTCACAGCGAAAAATCCCCCTCCTTTACGGTGTTTCCCGCAACCAAAAGCTTTTATTGCTTTGGCTGCGGCGCCGGCGGAGATGTGATTACCTTTATTCAAAAAATCGAGAACCTGGACTATGTGGGTTCACTGGAATTTTTAGCCGCGCGGGCGGGCATTAGCATTCCAAATGATACCGCTTATATGGAAAAGGAAACGGTTAGCCGCAAGCGAGTTTATGAGATGAATTTAGAGGCGGCAAAATTTTTTCGCAATTGCCTTTTTGACCCGGTGCTGGGCACAGAGGGGATGACTTATCTTGCCCAGCGACGCGGGATGTCCGGCGCGGTAATCAAGCGCTTTGGGCTTGGCTTTGCCCCCAACGATTTCACAATGCTGACCAAACACATGCGTCAGCGTGGATATACCGAGGAGGAGCTGATTGCCGCTTTCCTTTGCGGCAGATCGCAAAAAACCGGGCGACTGTTTGACCTGTTCCGCAACCGTATCATCTTTCCTGTGATTGATACAGCCGGCAACATCGTGGCTTTCGGCGGTCGCGTGATGGATGACAGTAAGCCAAAGTATCTCAATTCCTCGGATACGCCCGGCTTTAAAAAAAGTCGCGTTCTGTTTGGCCTCAATTACGCCAAGGCCCATTGTGCCGAGCAAATGATTCTTTGCGAAGGGTATATGGATGCCATCGCCATGCACGCCGCCGGCTTTGAAAACGCGGTGGCCACGCTTGGTACCGCCATCACCCAAGAGCATGCCAGACTGCTTTCCCGCTATACAAAACGTGTTCTGATCAACTATGATAGTGACGAGGCAGGACAAAAAGCAGCCAATAAAGCTATGGCACTGCTTGACGAAGTGGGCTTGGAGGTGCGCGTTCTCAAGCTTACCGGCGCAAAGGATGCGGATGAGTATATCCGTACTTACGGTTCGGACGCATTCCGCTCAATCATTGAGCAGAGCAGGACTGCCTTTGATTTCAAACTGGAAAATGTGTTGGCGCGGCATGATATTAGCGGCGCGGACGGTAAGATCCGTGCGGCAAGAGAGCTTGCCGAGATCATTGCCACCGTCCATTCCGGCGTAGAGCGAGAGCTGTATGTGGCAACCGCCGCTGAGCGTTTGGGTGTTTCCAAAGAAGGGCTGGCCAACGATGTCAGGCGCAACCGTTCCCGGGCGGTGAAAAAGATCAAGGAAAAAGAGAGCAAAGAGGCGCTCCTTTCTGCCAGAAATTTTGGAGATCGAATCAATCCGGATGCGGCCAAAGACCCTGCGGCCGCGGCGGCGGAGGATGCGATTCTCGGATTGCTGTTGCTGTATCCTGAACACCGTAAAAGTGTATTATCCGGCCAAACGGTATTGGAAAACGAGGATTTTTTTACCGATTTCGGCCGCCGCGTTTTTGAAGCCGTGATGAAAATGGAGGCAAGCGAGGGCGGATTTGTCTTTTCCGCTATGGGTCAGTTTTTTCATGCGGATGAAATGGGGCGCATGATGCGCTTAACCAAGGAAAGAGAAAAATTACAGACAAATGACGAGGCTGTACTCGCCTCTGCCGTCGCGTCGCTACGGCAAAGTCGCCAAAAGCGGGAGGCGCGTCAAAGCGGTGATTGGCAAAGTGAGATCGCTCGCCGCCGCGCTGAAATGAAGAAAAAACAAGATGTATAATCATAAAATTCGGAGGTGCTTTTCATGAGCAAAATGGAACAAATGGAAGAAAAAAATGAGGAAATGATCCTCAACGAGACCGAGCAGGAGACCCCTGAAAAGAAAGTGGACGTGAACGCGTTGCTGGAGAAAGGAAAGAAGGGCGCTTTGTCGACCAGTGATCTTGATGAAGTGCTGGAGAGCATGGATTTTGAGGATATGGACAAGCTTTACGCGGCGTTTGAGGACAACGGTATTGCTTTGCCCGATGATATTTCTTCTTCCGAGATCAACGAGATCGAGACTGAAGTGGAGCGCTTTGGCGGCGGCGAAAATATGGAGCGCCTGCTGGAGCAGGAGGGCCTTTCGATCGACGATCCTGTCCGCATGTATTTGAAAGAAATCGGCAAGGTGCCGCTGCTGACCACCGAGCGTGAAAAGGAGCTGGCGGAGCGCATGGCGGAAGGGAATGAAGAGGCCAAGACCGAGCTGGTAGAGGCCAATTTGCGTCTGGTTGTCAGTATTGCGAAGCGCTATGTTGGCAAGGGGATGTTTTTCCTGGATCTGATCCAAGAGGGCAATCTGGGCTTGATGAAGGCGGTCGATAAATTTGATTACACCAAGGGCTATAAGTTTTCTACCTATGCTACCTGGTGGATCCGTCAGGCGATCACTCGCGCTATTGCCGATCAGGCCCGCACCATTCGTATTCCTGTACATATGGTTGAGACCATTCACAAGGTTTCGCGCTATCAACGCCAGATGCTTCAGGAGCTGGGCCGTGAGGCAACGCCCGCCGAAATCGGCGAAAAAATGGGCATGAGCGCCGATAAAGTCCGCGAGATCATGAAGGTGGCTCTGGATCCCGTTTCGCTCGAGACCCCGATCGGTGAGGAAGAGGATAGCCACCTGGGTGATTTTATTCCCGATGAAGATACGCCCGCTCCCGCCGAGGCAGCCTCCGCCACCATTTTGCGTGAGGTGATTGAGCGTGAGTTGAACACGCTGACCCCTCGTGAAGCTCATGTGATTAAGCTCCGTTTCGGTTTGTATGACGGCCGCACGCGCACACTTGAGGAAGTGGGTAAGGAATTTGATATTACCCGTGAGCGTATCCGCCAGATCGAGTCCAAGGCACTCCGCAAGCTGCGTCATCCCAGCCGTGCCCGCCATTTGCGCGGTTTTTTGGATTGAATTTTATTATCGTTACAATGCACAAAAAGAGGGTGCTTGTTTGCACTAAAATCACGATTTTGCTGTTTGGATTTTAGAATGTAAAGCGGGCTCTTTGTGTAAAGTTACGGCTTTTTTGCCGACTTGCTATTTGTTTGAACGGATAGTGGCAGAGAGGCAAAAAAGATACGTCTTGACAGAAATCTGAAAATCGTGTAAAATATAGCATGTATTATAATATATGTTCCCGTGCGCGGGAAAGGGAGGTTCCGATTATGATGAAAAAAATCATCTGCCTGGCACTCGGATTGCTGATGATTCTGGCCGTAATGACTTCTTGCGGAAACAATCAGGATGCGGTGCAGGACATTTTGGATGATGCGTCCCGTAACACCACTACGCTCAATATGTGGGTGATCACCGAAAGTGCCTTGGTGGCCGAGGTCAGCGAGTTGCTTCGCAGCGGTTGGGATCCGGATCGCTTGACTGCCGAGCAGCAAAGCGAGTTTGACGGTTGGGATTCTGCGAAAAGAGAGGCGATGATCCAGGTTGACGACATCGGCGAAGCGATCAATAAGATCACCAAGCAGAAGTTCAAGACCATGCTGAACATGGTATATGTCACCGCGGACAAATACTACGAAAAGCTGGAAAAGGCGTTTGTTGATCACGAAAAGGCGATTGAAGAGGCCAAAGCTGCCGCTAAGGCAGAGCGTGAGGCGCTCAAGAATGGTGAGACACTGGCTTCGGAAACAGAGACTGTGGAGGAAACCGAGATCAATGCGCTCGGCATTCCTGAATTGAAATATCCCGAAGCTGCTGAATATCAGGTGGATGTATTCTTCGTAGGCAGCTTTGAAAAATATCGCGAGTATGCCGATAACGATCTTATGGTAACCTTGGATGACAAGCTGGAAAACACTGCAATGCAGCTGGCCTACTATGTCAACCCGATTTTCTTGAATGCCGCCATGTACAATAGCGTCACTTATGCGATTCCCAACAACCGCCCCATTGGCGAATATACGTATTTGTGCATCAAGACCTCCGAAATGGAGCAGTACGGCTTTAACACTTCCGACTTCACAAACTATTCCATCTATGATGATAAGTTCTATCAGTTTATTTCTGAGGTGCAGGCAAATCAGGGCACTACCGGGGTGTATCCTATTTACACCAATAGCGCTGAAGGTGAGTTGCCCCTTGAGCTGATCCACTATTGGAATTATGATCTGGATACCCGGGCAGGCGACTGTTTACTCAAACCCGGCGAGTTCTCTTTGTTCGGCAGTGTGTATAACAACTTAAATCAAGATGGCTTGCTGACCACCCGGAACGATGTTCTGACATGTGGTAATATGCTTTCCGATGAGATTTTCATGAAGCAATACCTGGCAAGAAAATTGGAGTATGAGGCAGAATTTGTGACGACGGATGCCGAGGCTGATGTGGCCGCTTGTGTTATCACCGGCGGATGGGAGCTTCGTGAGCAGTACGAGAATGCCGGCTATCAGGTTTTGATGATGTCCAACCCCCGCGCTGTTGGCGAACAGGTTTACGATTCTATGTTCGCTATTGGTGCGCACACCGTTGATGAAGCCCGTTCCATGGAGATTATCACTTACCTCAACACCAACGAGGAATTTCGCAACCTGGTGCAGCACGGTATTGAAAATGTAAACTACACGCTGTCCTCTGTCACCAGAGAGGAGAACGGCATTGACGTAGAGTACTACTACGCGGTAGAAACCGAGGGCAACCTGTACGATATGGATGTCTATAAGACCGGCAATGTTTTCTTGGCATATCCTTCACGCGAAGAGGATGTGTTTGAGTGGGAATACGGTAAGCGTCAGAATTTGGATGCCACCATGTATCCGACGCTGGGCTTCTACTTGGATTTGGAAAGCTATGATCTGGATTTCAAGAGCGTTCGTATCATCAATGCGGTTTCTGCTCATGTAAAAACCTTCTTGGCCACCTTGACCACGGCTGAAGAGGTGATTGACTTCTACGACAACAGGGTGGGCCGAAACATTAACGATGAGAATATGGCAGCATTGCTATTGGAGATCATCGATGGCGATATGACTTATGTCGAGGGCGAAGAGACCAAGACCTTTACCATAGAGGAATTGGAGGACGCGCTCGGATGCATGAAGGCCAGAATTGTGGATGAAGAGACAGAGGGCGCTCTCCAGTCGCCTTATGCGCTTTACTTTAACTGGCGTACCGTAAACGGTTTCTGATGATCGCCAATTCATAAAAAGGAGAAGGGGTTGTTGCTATGCGACAGCCCCTTATATTATAAATGAAGAAAAAATACACACACGTAATTTGGGATTTCAATGGTACCATCCTCAATGATATGCAGGTTGGCATTGACTGCATTAATATCATGCTGTCAGATCGTGGACTGCCTGTTCTGCCGGATTTAGAGGCTTACCGCAAGGTTTTTGATTTCCCGGTAGAAGCGTATTATCAACGTGTTGGCTTTGATTTTGAAAAAGAGGATTATAAAACCTGTTTGGCCCCCCTCTGGGTCTCGCTTTATGAGCAACATAGCAAAAACGCGCGTCTTTTTTCTGGCGTAGAGCCTTTGACACGTGCGTTGAGGGAAGGGGGAATTGCGCAGTCAATTCTTTCCGCTTCGCAAAGTCAAATGATGCGTAAGCAATTGCGGGAGCGTGGGGCTCTTGAATGGTTCGATGAGATTTGGGGGAATGATAGCATCCACGCATACGGTAAATCTGGTTTGGCCGCGGCCTGGCGCGCGGCCCATCCGGAAGCGGTGGCGGTAATGCTTGGCGATACTGTTCACGATTTTACCGTTGCGCGTGAAATAGGGGCGGACTGTATTTTGATCGCCGCGGGGCATCATAGCAAAGAGCGTTTGCTTGAATGTGGCACTCCTGTCGTCGAAACACTGTTAGATTGTTTGCCATTTCTACTGCATACATGATAGGAGACTTTTGTCATAGCAGATTTTCGATCGAGATTTGCTCGGCGTAGCGCAATTGGCGGGCGGCGTTGATAGAAAGCTGAATGGCAAGATCAAAATTCTCGCTATTTTTTTGCTTTGCGGCTACCGCGACTTCTGTCATGCGATCCGTCATGTCCCGCACAATTTCGTTGGGTATTGATAGGCCCACCCATGTTTTTCGCGCCTCCCAAAAGTCGCTCAAGGCAGCGACTGCCGCTTCTGCGTCTTCGCAAGGGGGGAGCGTTTGCAATTTTTCCTCCAGTTCTTTTGCGGTTCGCCTGATGAAAATACCGTTACAAACAATCAATATCAATAAAATGAGAAAAATCACCAAAGCGGCATAAAAGGTTTTCAATTTTCGCTCTCCTTTTCGATCCAGTAAAGTTTTTGACAATCGTCTATGCCAAGATAAAAAACTTTTTTGCTTTGCAAAGACCGTTCCGCCAAACGCTCGCAAAGCCAGTCACGGTCCAAAGAGAGCCGCTTTAAATTATAGTCGTTGATCTCTCCGTCTTCGATTAGGGCGTGTAGAATTCCGTTTTCCGGTGGATGCAAGCCAAGGGTTTGGGCATCTGGCGGTTGCGATGCCCGGCGGGGAATAACAGAGATCTTTCCGTTTTGCTCCAAAATGGCATAATCTACGTCCAGCAGGGAGGGGATGCCTGCTTGCCGTACTTCGCTGATCAATTCATCAACAGAAATACGGATGCGGCGCATTTCCTTTTGGTCGATTTCGCCGTGACGGATCAACACGGTGGGGCGTGCCGAAGCCAGGTTTTTTAGGCGGGGGCATTTGAGCAGAATGACCGAAAGCGTTACCTCGCCCATCAAAATGGTGATCAGTGGGATGACAGCGTATACAACCGGTATCGAGGGATCGCCAATGGGGAGTGTCGCAATCTCAGAAATGAGCAAGGTCGTGACCAACTCGGTAATTTCAAGCTCACCCAATTGACGCTTGCCCATCAAGCGTAATGTGGCAATCAGTACAACATAAACAATAATGGTGCGAATCAAAATGGTGATCATAGCGTCTCCTTGCGTCTCTTTTGATATAGTATGCTATCTTTTTTAGGCAACTATGTATAAAAAAACCGAGAAAGGACACACTAACATAGCAGCTTGCCCAAAAAGTGAAAATCTCAAAAAAACATCTTGACAAATATTGGGTAAGATGATATGATATAAGGGCTCCGCAAAAACGGAGTATATCACAAAACCAAAAAACTTGAAAAAAGTTGAAAAAAGGGCTTGACAAGGGCAAGGGGATGTGATATAATACAAAGGTCGCCGCGAAAAAGAAGTGGTGGCAAACGGTCTTTGAAAATTGAACAGTAAGAGATAAGTATGAAGCAAAAGGACACACGAAAGTGTGTAGCAAGTGCGAAGAACATCTCGTGAATTCTGAAAGAGAAAAAACAACTCTAAAAAATAGTAAAAGAGCAATCAAGCTCGGAATTGATTTTATCTCCCATCGCCGGGA
>SVQT01000078.1 GCA_015065215.1 Oscillospiraceae bacterium
TCTTCCGATCTGGTTCCCGCGGGTTCTGCCTTAGCGGTGGATAGAGAGGCCTTTTCGCATACCGTTACCCAGCAAATTCTCCAGCATCCCCTCATTGAGGTGGAGGAGCGGGAGGCGACTGAGATCCCCGAGGAGGGGATTGTGGTGATCGCCACCGGCCCCCTGACCTCTGCGCCAATGGCGGCTACCATCGCGCGCATGACGGGGCAGGACCGACTTTATTTCTATGACGCGGTAGCGCCGATCGTAGATTTTGCCAGCATCAATATGGATGTTGCTTTTTTCGCTTCCCGCTATGACAAGGGTGACGCGGACTATATCAACTGCCCGATGAACCGTGAGCAGTATGACGCCTTTTACAGGGCGCTGATCACGGCAAAGGAGGCGGAGCTCAAGGAATTTGATAAAGAGGGACAAAAAAATCCCAAGGTTTTTGAAGGCTGTATGCCGGTAGAGGTGATGGCCAAGCGCGGCTATGACACTCTGCGATACGGTCCGCTAAAGCCTGTGGGCCTTGTGGATAAGCGTGTTGGCAAAGAGGCCTTTGCCGTGGTGCAATTGCGCAAGGAAAACCGTGAGGGCACCATGTACAATTTGGTGGGTTTTCAGACCCATCTGACCTTCCCTGAGCAAAAACGTGTCTTTTCAATGATCCCGGGTCTGGAAAGCGCTAACTTTTTGCGTTATGGCGTGATGCACCGCAACACCTACCTGCGCTCCCCCGGCTTTTTGGATGCGACCTATGCGGTTCGCCGCGCCCCCCGTGTCTTTTTCGCGGGGCAAATGACCGGTGTGGAGGGGTATATAGAATCCGCCGGCTCCGGCCTTGTAGCGGGTGTGAACGCCGCCCGCGCCGCAAGGGAAATGGCCCCGCTTGTCTTCCCCCGTGAAACGATGCTGGGTGCCATGGCACGCTATGTCGGGGAAGGCGGCGTTGGGGATTTCAGCCCGATGAACGCCAATTTTGGCATTGTGCCGCCATTGGAGAAAAAGGTGCGGGGCGGCAAGGCCGCTCGCAACGAGGCGATTTCAGAGCGGGCACTGGCCAGCCTTGCGGCAATTCGCGAGGAAATTGAAGAATAAAACATAGAATGTTGAAAAGAGAGGAGGCGCCATTATGCGTGTGATTGTCGATGTTATGGGCGGAGATAACGCCCCCCTTGAAATGGTCAAGGGCGCGGTAGAAGCATCCAAGGAAATGAACGCCAGCTTTATTTTGGTGGGGGACCGCAGCGAAATCGACCGTATTGCCGCTGAGCAGGGCTTTGATCTGCGCCGTTTTGACATCGTACATACCCCTGTGGTCATGACGATGGAGGATGACCCCCTCTCGGTGGTTCGCGCCAAGAAGGAATCTTCTATGAGTGTGGGTCTGCATATGTTGGCCGACGGCAAGGGTGACGCCTTTGTCAGCACCGGCAACACAGGCGCTCTTTTCACCGGTGCCACCTTGATCGTGCGCAAGGTGCGTGGCATTCAGCGTGCGGCCATTGGTACCATTTTGCCTACCGCCGCCGACCCGTGCGTATTGCTGGATACCGGTGCCAACGTGGTGGTCACCGACGAGCAGATCGAGCAATTCGCGGTCATGGGCTCTGTTTACGCCAGAAAAATGTTTGATATGCGCTCCCCCTCGGTGGGGCTGTTGAACAATGGTACTGAGGACTGTAAGGGAACCCCGTTGCATGTTGAGGCGAACAAGCGGCTGCGCGCTTGTAGCTCTATTTGCTATATCGGCAATGTGGAGGGCAGTGCCGTTCCGTTTGGCGCCTGCAACGTGGTGGTAACCGATGGCTTTACCGGCAATGTCTTTCTCAAAACCATGGAGGGCACCAGCAAGATGCTCATGAAGGCGCTGAAGGGTGCTTTGATGAAAAACGGTATGACCAAGCTCTCGGCCCTGATGCTCAAGGGCACCATCAAGGGCATGCTGAAAAAATTTGATGCCTCGGAATATGGCGGATCGCCGTTTCTCGGCATTTCAAAGCCGGTGGTCAAGGCGCATGGCTCTTCGGATGCCAAGGCTTTTCGCAACGCCATCCGCGCCGCGATCGCTTATGCGGAAAGCGGTGTGATCTATGACATCGCCGAGGAAGCGGAGCGCTTTTCTGCCGCCAGAAAGGCGGAGCGGGAAGCGCTGGCGAACGCTGCCGCGAAAGGGGAGGAATGAGCGTGTTTCCGTTGGAATTGCGGCTTTTGGAAAAGAGAATGGGCTACACCTTTCGCAATATTTCGCTTTTGCGTACGGCATTGACACATTCCTCCTTTGCCAACGAAAATATGGGGAGCCGTCTGGGCTGTAACGAGCGGTTGGAGTTTCTGGGCGACTCAGTGCTTTCGCTGACAGTTTGCAACTATCTCTACCGTACATATCCGGCCTTGCCCGAGGGGCGCTTGACCGTGTTGCGCAAAAATTTGGTTTGCCAGCGCGCGTTGGCGGAATATGCGACCGAATTGGAATTGGGCAGCTTTTTGTTGCTTGGAAAGGGCGAGGCAAAGGACGGCAGAGAAAAGCCGAAATTGCTGGAGGATGCATTTGAAGCGGTGCTGGGCGCTCTTTATCTGGATGCCGGCTGTCTTGACGCGGTTTTTGCGTTTTTGGAGCCCTTCATCAAACGGGAACTGGGTAAAATGGAGCGGGAGCTACAGCCCTTAGAGGACTATAAGACCTTGTTGCAGCAATATGTGCAGCAGACCCCCGGTGAGGAGCTGCGCTATGAGCTTGTCAGCGAGGAGGGGCCGGATAACGCCAAGATTTTTTCGGTGCGTGTGCTGATCAACTCCAATTGCTTTGGCAATGGCAAGGGCAGCTCGAAAAAGGAAGCGGAGCAAAACGCCGCAAGAGAGGCCTTAAAGCTTTACTTGCCCAAATAAAACGCAAAGACATCTATCGCAAAAATAAAAAGCAGCAATGGGGCGCCTGTGGCGAATTCGCCACAAGCGCCCCATTGCTGTTGTAGCTTTAGCGCAGATCAATTACCTGCGATATGCGTGAAATAAGTATGAGGCATTTAGCATCTTCCATTGGGAGCGGTGATGCGCAAAACGCAACCGTTAAGCGCGCTCTTATCCGCTATCATTTAGCTTTTTCGAACAACCAATATCTTTTTTTCTAACTTTTGGAAAAGCTTTATGGTGTAGTCAGTTCCTTTGGATTTTCCGTCCCAAAACGCAATGGCCTCATCGGCATATTCCGCTATTTCGCGGTTTCTTTTTATCGGTGCGGCTCTTCCGTATAAGTGATACTGGGGTAGAAATTCAGTCAATTTTATGCCTTTTCTGTTTGCGAAGTCCTTTGCCAGAGCGTCAACGCCGCTTGCACCTCCTGAAACGATTTCGGTAACGTTTGCGGGAATATACGCGTCAATGATGAGCGGAGATAAATTTCTTGATCCTATGATGGCTAATTTCATGATCAAACTCCTGTTTGAATATATTTTGAACACATTTTGTGTTCATACTTTACATTATAACACAAAACGGGTGTAAAGTAAACATAAAATATGTTCAAGGAGAGGCTTTTATGGCTACAAAAAGTTTATCAATCAGAATTGAGGAAGAAATGTTGGATAAATTGCATGTCATTGCTGATTATGAGGGAAGAAGCGCCAACAGTCAGATACTGGTGCTGATCCGCGACTTGATTGAGCATTACGAGGCAAAGCACGGAGAGATCAAAACAGGAAGAAGAGCATAACGAATCAATATCCTCCGCGGGAGATATTTATTTTCGCTAAAGCAAAAACAAAAACGCAAAAAGCCACCCAACGGGGCGACTTTTTGCGTTTTTTGCTGTAGCTTTATTTCTCCAGCCCAAGGCCGCGCAGGTCGGCAACGGTGCCGTGCTTTTCCGCGTCGTACATCTTCCAGATGACGCGTAGGCTTTGCAGTGCGGCGCGGCCGTCGGTGATGGGGCGCTTTCCGGTATTCACACAGTCGATAAAGTGCGTGATCTCGCGGTGGGTCTCCTTATCCCGCGCGCCCTCGTGGCGGTGCAGCACCACGTATTTGCCGTCCCCGCCGACCTCACCGGGCACGTGGGCGGCATCCTTGCTGTAGAAGCGGATCTCGCCAAGCTTCTTGTCGTAATCCAGCAACCCCTTCTCGGTCATGATCTGGAAGTCGTAGCCCATTTTGGTGCCGTGGGCACCCCAGGTGGCGCCGTGAAAGCCTAAAGCGCCGTTTTCAAACTTGAAAATGGCCATGCTGGTGCCCTCCCGCAGCAGCCA
>SVQT01000031.1 GCA_015065215.1 Oscillospiraceae bacterium
TTTGCAAAGAAAGTGAGACCGGCTCACCCGCTTTCATCAAAAATCGCAAGGCGATGGGTACGGGGGGGAGTTGAATCTCTTTGTTGCCCGTGGTGCTTTGCTGCTTATCCGCCTCGGTGCGGATGCCCAGCATTTTGCGGTCAATCTTTTTTTGAAAATATCCGTCAGTGAAGCCGGAGCGGGAAAAAATGGCCGCGAGTTTTGCCATTTCTCGGTCATTGGCGCCGCGCCGCTCGTCCAGCAGGCGGCGATAAACCGATACCACCTCATAAACATATTGGGCTGATTTGAGCCGCCCCTCGATCTTGAGCGAATCAATGCCGTTTTCTATGAAAAAGGGGATCTCACGGGCCAGGCAAAGGTCCTTGAGAGACAGGGGATAGTTCCCCTTGGCATCGGGCAGGCGGCAAGGCTGGGCACATTCACCGCGGTTGCCGCTTCTGCCCCCCACAAGAGAAGAGAACAGACATTGCCCGGAATGCGAAACGCAAAGAGCGCCATGGATAAAGATCTCAATTTCGGCGCCGCTTTCTTTTTTGATGGCGGCAATATCTTCTCGCGCAAGCTCTCTGGCGGGGACCACGCGGCAAAAACCGCCCGCCTTTAGGGCCTTTGCGCCGGCTACATTATGGGCGGAGCATTGCGTGCTGGCGTGTAGCGGCAGATCGGGTAGGGCGTGACAAAGGACTTCCGCGGCACCCCGATCGGCTACAATCAAAGCATCAACTCCGGCAAGATAGGCCTTTTGTGCCGCCGCCAAAAAGCCGGGCAGTTCGCGATCGGTGACCAAGGTGTTAAAAGTCATATAGGCCTTTACTCCATAGGCATGGCAGAGCTTGATGGCCTTTTCCACATCCGCGTCGGTAAAATTTTGTGCCCGCATACGGGCATTGAAAGAGCCGCCCCCGAAATAGACCGCGTCGGCACCCGCCGCAATGGCGGCGCGGAGCGCTTCCGGCGATCCCGCGGGGGCAAGTAGCTCAGGCAAGCTCGACTTAGGCATCGTAATTGTTCTTTCCGTCAAAATCCAACATGTCGGCGATTCGTGCGGGCTCGCTGACTGTGGAGACTGTTATACCCTGTGCGGCAGACCCCTCCAGAGGATGCCCTGCTGGTGGGGTGGGCCTGGCGGCGGGCTTGGGAGCGGTATTCAGGATTTCGTCAAGATCCATTTGCTCATACTTTTTGGTGGTCTGCTGTTCAATTGGGGTAACCTCAATGGCAGGCTCCGCCTCATACTGGCCATAGCTTGGGGAGGGGGCTCTGGTCTCAACGCACATAGCGGCAAGCCGCTCACGCAGCTCACGGACCTCGGTCAGAATTGAGAGCACCTGATCGTGCATACGGTCAGCGCGGGCGTTGGATTCATTGTTTTGGCGCACCAGCTTGGCATTGAGCTGAAACAGGGTGGCGTTATCCTGTAGCAAGGCGTCATAGGCCCCGCGACTGACCTGCAATTCGGCGCGCAGGGTTTCATTCTCGCCACGCAGCAGGCTTGCCTCAAAGGTGCCGCCTGTGGGGTCAGATGCATGCACAAAATCTTCCAATTCTTTTAGCCTTGTCTGTAAGTGCATCCCTCTGGTGGCATAGTCCAAAGCGGAGAGCAAGGCCGCTTCGGTTTTGGTACAGGAATGTGACTTATCGGCAGTTAAGGCTCTGATCTGTCGATCCAGCAGATTGACAGCGGCATCCACCGTCTCCTGCTTTTCATCGCAGACGATATTCATCGGAACGTCGGCAACGGTAATTGCAAATTTTTGTCTCATAATGGTCTCCTTTCTCTTGCAAAGGGAGGATTTTGGGTGTATAATGGTGTTAGCACCCGCTTTTTGGGGTGCTTTTATGGCTATTATACTATCATTATAATACATAGTAGCGAATTTTTCAAATATTTTTTTAAAAAAGTGAGGCACTTTTTATGTCAGATCTTTCCAGATTTCATCGCATTGTGGTCAAAATCGGTACTTCTACCCTGACCCATGATGAGGGGCATTTGAATTTGCGTCGAATTGAAGCGTTGGTAAAGACCCTTTCGGATTTCAAAAACGCAGGCAGACAGGTTATTTTGGTTTCTTCTGGCGCGGTGAGCGCTGGCGTTGCCAAGATGAGCACCCGCCGCCCGATCAATACCGCCGAAAAGCAAGCAATGGCGGCCATCGGACAAAGCGAGCTGATGAAGCTGTACTCCCGCCTGTTCTCGGATTACGGACATACGGTAGCTCAGATTTTGCTTACAAAAGACGTAATCGACCAACCTGCCCGCCGTGCCGCCGCTGAGGATACCTTCAGCACGCTTTTGGGGCTTGGCTGCATCCCGATCGTCAACGAAAACGACTCGGTCTCCACCGAGGGGTTGAATTTTGGCGGTAACGATACGCTTTCCGCTTATGTGGCGTTGATTTGCCATGCCGACCTGCTGATCAATTTGTCGGATATTGACGGCCTTTATGATAAGGATCCCCGCAAATTCCCGGATGCCAAGCTGATCCCTGAGGTGCGCGGCATTGACGAGAGTGTGCTGGCCATGGCAGGCGGTGCCGGAACGGCGCGCGGTACCGGCGGTATGGCCACCAAACTGCTTGCCGCCAAGATTGTATTGGATAAAGGCATTCCGATGTTCATTTTGAACGGTCAGGATCCGGCTGTTCTGTACGAAATTTTGGACGGCAACCGCGTTGGCACTTATTTTACGGCAAAGTAATCAAAGCCCCTGTCTTTTTTGATACGGCAGAGTTGATTTTAACGCGCAGTCAAACAGCGCCGGAGAAACCTTTTTGGTGTCTCCGGCGCTGTTTGACTTGATTTGTTTGAGCGAGTGCGTCAATGGATCACTCTGTTTCAAAAAAGGTGACGGTGGCGTTTTGAAAGGCCGCGTTATCCGCGTGGATGTCCATTGCGGGAAGAGCGGCTTGCCAGGCGGCTTGTGTTCCGGATATGTTCAGGCTCAGGCGGCGATTGGTGTTGGTGGGAATAATGTCGCCAAAGGCACTCTCCTCCACGGTAGCCAGCGCGTCGGAAAGGACAATGCGCTCCAATGAGCCGCAATAGCGGAAGGCGGAGGCCTCAATGGTTACAACGCCTGTGCCACCCACCACCTCTTTGAGGTTGGGGCAGTCAAAAAAGCACTTATAGGGGATGGTGCGTAAGGTGGAAGGAAGCACGACGGTGGTGAGAGGGCGGAAATCACTGAATGCGTTTTCAGACAGCTCGGTAATGCCTTCACCAATGACGATCTTGGTCACCAATCGGGAGCCGCCTTCCTTATCACTGCGATCTATACTGGTATTGCCACCGTGCTCGTACCAGGGTTGGTCGTTTGGTATGTCATAATCGGGCAAGGCACCGGTCCCCTTGATGTAAAGGGTGCGGTCAAGATAAACCTCCCAAATAATATCAGTCCCTTCAATGGTGCCTGAGTTGAGCGGGAGCTCTTCGGCATCGTCGGTGGGATTGGAAGGGTCTGTTGGGTCACCGGAGGGCGGAGAGTCAGGTGGAGTTCGATCACAGGCGACCAGCGTGAGGATCAGTAGGAATGTCAGCAAAAGGGAGAGTATTTTTTTGAACATGGCAGGCTCCTTTTTGTGAAATAATCGGTTGTGTTATAAAAAAACAGTCGGGATGTGCTTGAAAAACCGGGGTTTTGATGCTTTTGCTCTCAAAACCCCGATTGTCTTTTTTGTTTATTTTTCCTCTTGGATAACCGCAATAGAAAGATCTTCCAACGCTTTTGGGTCGGCAGGGGCGGGGCAGCCGGACATCAGCTCGCTGGCGTTTTGTACCTTGGGGAAGGCGATGACGTCACGCAAAGAGTCGGCGCCGGTCATCACCATTGCAAGGCGGTCAAGGCCCATGCCTGAGCCGCCATGGGGCGGTGCGCCGTATTTGTAGGCCTCTACCAAAAAGCCGAATTTCTTTTCAATATCCTCGGTGGTGAGGCCCAGCGCATTGAACATCTTCTCCTGCAACTGCCAGTCGGTGATACGGATCGAGCCGGAAAGCAGCTCGGTGCCGTTGAGCACCATGTCATAGGCCTTGGCGCGGACAGAGCCGGGGTCGCTTTCAAGATTGGGCAGACATTCTTCCATCGGCATGGTGAAAGGGTGGTGCATAGCATCCCAATGCTGGGTCTCCTCGTTCCATTCGAAGAAGGGGAACTCGGTGATCCAGAGGAAGTTGAATTGACCCTCGGGCACAAGGTCCAGTTTTTTGGCAACCATCTGGCGCAGGGCGCCCAAGGTGGGCAGAACCACCTTATCGCTGTCGGCGCAGATGAGGAGGACGTCTCCCTTTTCCAGACCGACGGTGGCGTAGACAGCATTCAGCTCTTCGGCGGTCATGAACTTGGCAAAAGAGCAGTTCGGGGCATCCTCAACCCAGCGAACATAGGCAAGGCCCTTGGCGCCGATCCCCTTGGCGTGTTCGGTCAGCTTGTCGATTTCCTTGCGGGTCAGGATATTGGCGGCACCCTTGGCCAGGATGGCGCGAACGCTGCCGCTATTCTCAATAGCGGATTTGAAAACAACAAATTCACAGGATTTGACCGCATCCGAAATGTTGATGATTTCCATGCCGTAGCGGGTATCCGGCTTGTCCGATCCGTATTTTTCCATCGCCTCGGCAAAGGTCATGCGGGGCATGGGAAGTGGCACCTCAATATTTAAAATCTCTTTAAACGCGCGGGCGATAAATCCCTCGTTCATTTGCATGATGTCCTCTTGGGTGGCAAAAGACATTTCCAGGTCGATCTGGGTGAATTCGGGCTGACGGTCGGCGCGCAGATCCTCATCACGGAAGCATCTGGCAAGCTGAATATAACGGTCAAAGCCGGAGAGCATCAAAAGCTGCTTGTAGATCTGGGGGGACTGGGGCAGGGCGTAAAAGCTGCCCTTATGCACGCGGGAGGGGACCAGATAGTCACGGGCACCCTCGGGGGTGGCCTTGATCATCATAGGTGTCTCGATTTCCAAAAAACCGTTCTCGTAGTAGTATTCACGAGCGACACGGGCAAGATCGTGGCGCATTTTGATGTTGCGTTGGAGCTCGAGGCGGCGCAGATCAATATAGCGGTACTTGAGTGCTGTTTCGTCTTTGGTCTTTTTGCTATCCGAGACTTCAAAAGGGGGAGTCTGAGCGGCGGAAAGAACCTTCAGCTCGGTTACGGCGATCTCAATGCCGCCGGTAGGAATATTTTTGTTCACGGCACCTTCGCCCCTGGCGCGAACAACGCCGTGGCAGGCGATCACATACTCGGCGCGGCAACGCTTTGCCTTTTCGAACATTTCAGCATCCGCGTCGCTGTCGAATGCCAGTTGGAGAATGCCGGTGCGGTCACGTAGATCAATGAACACCAAGGCACCAAGGTCACGGCAACGCTGTACCCAGCCCATAACCGATACCGTTTCGCCGATGTTGCTTTCATTCAGGGTGCCGCAGTAATGGGTGCGGCGGTCTTTTTCAGTCAAAAATTCAGCCATTTTTTCTTGTCCTTTCAAAGGGGATTGCCCTCTTGATCAAAGAGGGGAAGTTTTTCCAGATAGATCAGATCCTTGCGCTCGGTGGCGTCGCCCTCGGCCAAAATGGCCATACGGCCGCAAATTTCGCCGCCTGCCTCGCGAACCAATTCTTCAACGGCGCGCAGTGACTCGCCGGTGGAAATTACGTCGTCAACGATCAGGATCCGCTTGCCCTTCATCAGCGCGGCGTCGGCGGTATCCAAATAAAGCTTTTGCTCCCTGGCGGTGGTGATCGAATGTACCGTTACCTCCAGTACACCGGTCATATAGAGCTTGGGCGCTTTGCGGGCAAGGAAGTATTTCTGATTGCCGGCAAGCCGTGCCATTTCGTGTACCAGCGGAATGCCTTTGGCTTCGGCAGAAATCAGATAATCATAGTCAGGGGCAAGCTTTAGCAGCGCGGTGGCGGCGGCAGTGGTCAGCTCAGGGTCACCGAAGATGACAAATGCGCCAATTTGCAAATGCTCATTCAAGGGGCAAAGGGGCAGATCCCGTGTAAGTCCTGCGATGGTCATGCGATAGGCCTTCATACAGAGTCTCCTTTTTCATAGATAATTATATTATACTACATCTGAGCGAAATGTCAAGATAAAAAAGCAGAGCCGCGGTGGGCTCTGCCTATAGTGAACAGATCAGCTTTTCAATGGCGGTGTAGTCGCTTGCCGAGCGTTTCAGGGCAGCGTCGCCCTCGGCGCAAAGGCGCACTGCCCGGGTCAGCCTAGCGTGAGAAATGCGGGAAACCGCCTTTACAAGCAGTCCTGCCTTGTATTCGTGGCATTTGAGCTGCGCGGCGATTTCCTTGGCGTTTTTGCCAGCATCCAAATACAGACGGGTTGCTTGCATATCGCAAAGGGTTTTGGAAAGCTCTGCCATGATCAGGGTTGGCTCGGTCCGCTCAAATTTCATCACTGCCAAGGCATCCAAAGCATCGTTTGTCCGCCCGGCTAAAATAGCGTTAGAGAGGGCAAACGCGTCCATATCGGTGGCGGCAACCGCGCAAAGGCGAATATCCGCTTCTGTGGCGGTGCTCCTGCCGTTTGCCAATACATAGTAGGCCACCTTTTCAATCTCGCTTGCCAGCAGATACATACTCTTGCCCGCAAAAGCGATCAGAAAATTGCAATCAGCGGGCGAAACGGTGACTCCCAGATGCTGAAAATGCTTGCCGGCCCAAGCGGCAAGTCGGGCGCCGGTAGAAGCGGCGAACTGTACCGGTGTTGTTACCTCGCTTAGCTTTTTTAATACCGTTCCGGGTCTTTTTGGCAAATATCCCTCATCAATCAGTCCGGCCGCTACGTGAATGATGACGGTGTTGTAGTCATATTCGGAAAGTAGGGCCAATGCCTCTGTCAAGGCGTCAAGCTCAGCCGCTTTTATGCTTGTAAAGTCCAGGCCCCGCAAAACGATCAGCCGCTCGTCTGCCATCATCGGGGGGGGCGTCATGGCGTCAAGCAGCTTGTCGGCGGTGAAGTCCATGGCATCCAATGTAATGTCGTTAAAAACCGCGAATGCTGAATCGGGGCAGACCCGCTCACGGGTCGCCTTAATGTCGTAAGATTTCAGGTAATCCTCCTCGCCGAAAAAGAGAAAAGCGCGGCCGGCGGTTTTTCCGATAAGCTTTCGGTAATCGGCTTCTGTAATGATGTTCATTTGCGCGCTCCTTTCTTGGCGATCTATCTTATTATACCGCTGAAGGGGGCATTCTGTCAATTGTTTGTCAACATTTCATTTGTGGTTGCCGCCTCCAGTGGCGTGGGATGCGGATGTACAGCCACAGCCCTGCCGCGCCGGAGATGGTCTCTGCGGCGGGGAAGGCGCTACAAAAAAGCTGTCTACAACATTATAAAGGCCCTGGATCAGTTGCGCCAGCATAACGGGAGGGGCCAATTTCCACATGATACGTCCGATGCTTTCGGTGCCGAGAAACGCCCCGTTGTTTGCGGTATCTTTCACGGTTTTGCCCCCTTTTTCGACGGGCTTTGATAATGAAATCAGTATAATACTTTCCCGATGAAAAGTCAATGGCGAAATCCATTTTTTCTCTATCCCTTGGCCTTTGTATATCCTGTCAAAAAGGAGTTGGAAAAAAGCTGAAATTTTTGCAGATTTTTTGCGGATTTTCTGTTCTCCCCCCCTTGAAATTTTGCGCTTTTTGTGGTATGATAAAGTGCATAGAAATTTTAATTTTTGTGTGTGGGAGGAATGGAAATATGGATTTCAATAGCAATAAGCGCCCCGATACAATGGAACGCATTACTACCCCTGCCTTGGCAAATGTCTTTATCGAGGAGCAGATCGCGGCGGTTCGCGCGCAGGTTGGTGACAAGAAGGTTCTTCTTGCACTGTCCGGCGGTGTTGATTCCTCTGTTGTCGCGGCGCTTCTTATCAAGGCCATTGGCAAGCAGCTTTATTGTGTACACGTCAATCACGGTTTGATGCGCAAGAGCGAGAGCGAGCAGGTCATTGAGATCTTTGGCAAGTCGCTGGATGCCAATTTGATTTATGTTGATGCTACCGATCGCTTCCTTGATCTGCTGGCAGGCGTTGCCGAGCCCGAAAAGAAGAGAAAGATCATCGGTAAGGAGTTCATCGAGGTCTTTGCCGACGAGGCGCGCAAGCTGGAGGGTGTGGAATTTTTGGCGCAAGGCACCATCTATCCCGACATTCTGGAAAGCATCAAGCAAGCGGAGGGCAAAAAGGCAGTCAAGTCTCACCACAACGTTGGCGGCTTGCCTGAGGACCTGAAGTTTGCGTTGGTAGAGCCGCTGAAGCTGCTCTTTAAGGATGAGGTCCGCGTAGTGGGCGAGGCGCTGGGTCTCCCTCACGCGATGGTTTACCGTCAGCCCTTCCCCGGTCCCGGCCTGGGCGTGCGTTGCCTTGGTGCCATCACCCGTGACCGTCTCCACGCATTGCGCGAGGCAGATGCCATCCTTCGTGAGGAATTTGACAGGAATGGTCTTGCCGAAAAGGTCTGGCAGTACTTTATCGCTATTCCGGACATCAAGAGCGTTGGCGTAAAGGATGAGAGCCGCTATGAGGGCTGGCCCGCCATCATCCGCGCCGTGAATACCAAGGATGCCATGAGCGCGCAGATTGAGGAGATCCCCTACGCCGTGCTGCACAAGATCACCGCCCGCATTACCGCTGAGGTAGAGGGCATCAACCGTGTGCTCTACGATCTGACACCCAAGCCCACCGGCACTATTGAGTGGGAATAATTTAATTATCCTCAAACACACAAGAACAGTGTGTCTGAGACAAAACGAAATATTCTCTGATAACAACCAAACACCCTTGTCCGAGGTTCTCTCGCACAAGGGTGTTTTGATGTTTGATTTCGGATGGGTAGTCTCGTACAATTATTTTGCCCAAGCGGGAAGGGCGATGGTGTCGGTCAGGGGGTTCAGCACCTGCTCGGTGTTTACAATCTTAGCTCTGGCGGGGTTATCGGTTTTATACATATCCACGCAACGGTAGGAATAGGTGCCGTCGTCGTTAAGCCAGAGGTAGGAGGCGTTGTCATACTCCTCCAGGAACTTTTTGTCCTTATACTTTCTCGTCACCTTTATCTTATTGTCGCCGTCGGTGTAAAGCTTGTAGCCCTTATCGCCCGAATTCTGATTTAACTCGCTCAGCATGCTGAGAAAGCTATCCTTGTTGAAATCGTGCAGGCAGTAAATAAAGGGGTAATCCGTTATGGAAACGAGCTCCTTGCCCGAAACGGTCGCGGCGTATGCCAGGATGATCTCAAAGTACTCGCCATCGCCTATTTCATAGTCCAGGGCATCTTTCATGGCCTCGTCGGTGCCGCCCGAAACGTAATAAATGTCTGCCTCCTCAATGGCTTGCAGCATTTCGCCAAAGGTGGCGCTGTACGTTTGGTCGTCCAGGTTGACGAACACCTTGTAATCGCTGTAATTCTCGCCCTCGCCGGTGCGCACAATGCAGAATTTTACAAAAACATCTCTGCCCGCGTTTCCGTCGGGCTGGGAATACACGCTTTTCAGTTCGATGTAGGCAAATACCTCGCCCACGGCGGCATCACCGTTGACCTGCATGGTCACGTCGTACTTGTTGTTGTACACGTAACCCGAGCCGGAGTTTTCCAGATCATAGTGATAGGTGGCGGTGTATTTCAGGTAAGAGCTGTTCTCCGCCAGCTTGGATTCCAGATTGCTTTTGATTACAGAAACGGCGTCGGCGGTGATCTCCTGCTTCTTGTAGTTGGCCTTGAAGTCGCCGTCGTCACCGCCGCCAAGAAGGCTGCAAGAAACAAGGGAGAGCAGCATGATAAGCGCCAGCGCACAGGAAAGCATCGTTTTCAAAAAAAGCTTCATATTCGGTTCTCCTTATAAAAGATGATATGCTTATTATAGCTCCATTTTCGCTTTTTGTCAACGACTTGAAGGACAAATACTTTTTTCGATTTTTTTGGAAGACTATTGACAAACGCAATACTTCGTGATATGATGTATTACACGATGGGAGGTATAAAATGGATATTCAGTTGAAACGGGGCCTTTTGGACGTTTGCGTATTGGCCGCCATCAAAAACGGGGAATCCTACGGATATAAGATCATCAAGGACGTGAAGCCGTATATCGAAATGTCGGAATCCACCCTCTACACCATTCTCAAGCGGCTGGAGCTTGCCGAAATGCTGACGGTGCGCTCTGCCGAGCATGACGGCAGATTGCGCAAATATTACAGGATCACCCGGGCGGGACTTTCCCGCATTGCCGGCTTTAAGGAGGAATGGCGGGAGGTTATGTCTATTTATCAGTTCGTAACCAAGGAGGAAACGCAGGATGTGTAAGCGGGAATTTATCAATATTCTTCGGGAAAGGCTTTGCGGTCTGCCCGAAAAGGACGTGGAGGAGCGGATCGGCTTTTATGCGGAAATGATCGACGACCGTATGGAGGAGGGGCTCTCCGAGGAACAGGCCGTTGCGGCCATGGGAAGCGCGCAGGACATCGCGTCGGTTATTTTGAGCGAGATTCCCCTGACCAGGCTGGTGAAAGAGAAGATAAAGCCGAAACGGCGGTTGCGCACGTGGGAGATCGTCCTGCTGGCGCTGGGCTGCCCCATCTGGCTTTCTCTGTTGCTTGCCGCCTTTGCCGTGGGGCTATCCCTGTACGCGTCGGTCTGGGCTGTGGCAATCGCCTGCTGGTCGGTCTTCGTCTCTTTTGTGGGGGGTGCTTTTGGTGGCACCGTAGCGGGCGCGGTCTGGCTCTTTGCCAATGCTCCGTTCGGCCTTCTGGTAATCGCCGCGGGGCTTGTGTCGGCGGGGCTTTCTGTCTATGCCTTTTACGGGTGCAGGGCCTTGACGGGGGGGATCGGCAGGCTGACCCGAGAATTGCTGCTCGGCGTAAAGCGGTGCTTTTTGAGAAAGGGGGAGCGGAATGCGTAAAACAACAAAAATATGGCTGATCGCGGCCACGGCGCTGCTGTTGCTCGGCGCCGCACTGTTCGGAGGCGTTATGAGCTTTTGGAAATGGGATTTTACAAAACTTGATACAAGAAAGTATCAAACCAACACACATGACATTACGGAAGAATTTGACAGCATTTCCGTTCTTGTCAAGGAGGCGGACGTTGCGTTTTTGCCCTCCGACGGAGATACGTGCCGCGTGGTGTGCTGTGAAACCGAAAAAATGAAGCACACCGTTGAGGTGGCGGACGGCACCCTGACGGTGCGTGTGGAGGACACGAGAAAATGGTACCATTATGTCGGAATCCACTTTCGTCATCCTCTGGTGACCGTATACCTGCCCCAAGGGGAATACGGGGCCCTTACCGTTAAGGGGAGCACCGGTGACGTGGGCATCCCGAAGGAGCTTGGATTTACAAGCATTGACGTTAAGGTCAGCACGGGTGACGTGAAAAATTATGCCTCGGCCACGGGGGGTATCCGTATCGACACGAGCACGGGCGATATTCTCACAGAGGGGAATTCCTGCGGAGCGCTTTCGCTTTCCGTTTCCACGGGCGATGTGACTGTTTCGGGCGTGACCTGCGAGGGTGATGTTACGGTCGGTGTGTCCACGGGTAAAACGTATCTGACCAATATGACGTGTAAAAGCGTTATTTCAAGCGGAAATACCGGTGATATTTCCTTAAAGAATGTTATTGCCACAGAAAAATTTTCGATCAAGAGAAGTACTGGCGATGTGACATTTGACGGTTGTGATGCCGCCGAGATTTTTGTAGAAACAGATACAGGTGATGTTGAGGGCAGTTTACTTACCGATAAGGAGTTTATTGCCCGCACTGATACAGGTAAAATAGACGTGCCTAAAACCGTAGCGGGCGGCAGATGCGAGATCACAACCGATACGGGGCGTATAAAAATAAATATTTTCGCCCAGTAAAAAAACACACAAAAAATCAAATTCAATAGAATTTATATCTAAAAGCCGCTATGCCATCAAAAAGTGATGGCATAGCGGCTTTGTTCTATGCTTTTTCGTGTGTTTTTTGTTCGGCGCTTATGTGAAGGCCCCTTATTTGTAAGCAATATCAGCCAATCGGCAAAGACGCTTGTTAAGATACGCTTTGCACGGTAATGGTAGCGGTGTAGAGAATACCGCCGGCTGCGGAAACGTTGTAGCCGATATAGAAGGTGTTGCCGATGCGGCAAATGCTTTGGGCGGAGTTTTCGGCCACGGGTAGGGCGAATTGCCCTAAAAAGCAGCCGTCATTGCGGTAAAGCGAGATGCTGTTAGTGGCCGATTGGATGCAATAGATATAACCGTTCTCGCAGGACATCCCCTGCTTGGTATAGCCTGAATTGTAGCCGCCATAGGTGCCGATCCGCTCGAAATCGGCGTTCAGGACCGCCAGAGCATAGGTGGAGGAGATGCCGGCGTAGTAGCAGTCCTTGGCACTGTCATAGGCAATGCTGAAAAAATTGAAATCCAAGGTGACTGTTTCCACTAAGGTCAGCGTATCCGCGTCATAGAGCGAGAGCTTGGTCGCCTCGGGGGTGTTGTGGGCCAGTAGGATCTGCCTTGTTTTGCCGTTATAGGTCATATCGTTGCTAAGACCGGCGGAGAAGGGGGCTGTTCTGGAAATAACGGCACCCGTTCGGGGGTCAATTTTGCAGATTACCGTTAAATAACCGCTTGAAATGTCGTTGTTCATAGCAAGATAAATGTACTCGCCGTCGGTGCAGCTGCCTTGTGGCACCTTGTAGAGCACGTCATTACTGTCGGTATAACAGTCAATGGTGGTAAGCTCGGTCATGGTGATCTCTACCTCGACCTCCTCGATCTCGGAAAGGGTGGTCCGAAACAGCTCGCCGCCACCGGGGGAGTTGTAGTAGCCGATATAAAAGGTGTTGCCGATGTGGAAGATATTTTCCGCTTCTTTGGCGGTTTGCGAAAGGAGAATTTCACGCACGAAATCGCCTTGCTTGTTGTAAACGAGAATGCTGTTTTTGTTGTATTGGCAAAAATAGATGTACTTGTCGTCCACATCCATCCCCTGCTTGGTATAGCCGGTATTCTTGCCCGTGTAGGTCTCGCCGATTTGCTTGAAGTCGGTATCCAGCTTAACAAAATCAAAGCCGTAGGAAAGCCCCGCCCAATAGCAGTTTTCATAAGGGTCAAAGGCAAGGGAATAGATTTCTGGAATGATGTTGATCTTTTTCTTGAATTCCAGCGTATCCGCATCAAAAACAGAGAGCACCCAACGCTCAGGGGTGTTGTGCACCACAATAAGCTCATTGGTGACGGAATTGTAGGTCATATCGTTGGCGTGAGCGACCTGCAAGCCCTCAAAGGTGGCAAGCAGCTTACCTGTGGCAAGGTCGAATTTGCGGATTGCTGAAATGGAATTGGCATCGCTGCTTTTACCGTCATTGAGCGCCACATAATAATAGGTGCCGTCGGTACAGCCGCCCTGTACAATGCGGCAATTTACGCCGCTGGAGTCGGTAAAGGCGGGGATGCTGAAAAGCGAGGTCATGCTGACCCAAAGCTCTTTTTGTGAAGCTACAATGGTGGATGGCTGGGGGACTGCGGGCGTTGTTGGCGGTGTAACGGGTGTGGGATTGGGTTCCTCTCCGTTCGCTTCGCTTTCAGAGCCCGTTCCGGGCGTTTTGTCTTCTTTGGGGGCGCCGCCCGGTTCCGATTTGCATCCAAATACCGTTAATAACAGTGAGAGAAGTAGCAAAAGTAATAACGCGGTTTGAAATACTTTCTTCATTGCGACCTCCTGTTTTGGGTAAAATACTATCCAAGAAACGCGTCAGTAGCGATCATCAGGCAAAAGCCAACAAGCAATGCGTAAGTTGCCCCGCGCTGATGACCGTGCGCGTGGGTCTCTGGGATCATTTCGTCACTGATCACATAAAGCATCGTGCCGCCGGCAAAGGCAAGGGCGAAGGGTAGGATCGCTTGAGAAACGCTGACCGCAAAAAAGCCGATCAGGGTGCCGATCACTTCGATGAGGCCGGTGCCAAGGGCGATCAGAATTGTCTTTGTTGGGGAGATCCCCGCCGACAGCATTGGCCCGATGATGACCATGCCCTCGGGGATGTTTTGCAAAGCAATGCCGCCGGCAATGATCAGGGCTTGCGCGTTGTTACCCGTACCAAAGCCAACACCGGCGGCAATGCCCTCCGGCAGATTGTGGATGGCGATGGCCAGCACGAAAAGCAGCACCTTGTTCAGGCTTTTGTTCGCGTGTCTTTCCTCACTGTCGTTGCCGGCCATTTTGTGCAGATGGGGGACCAGCTTGTCGATCAGGTTGAGGCACACGGCACCGGCAAAAATGCCCGCCACCGTCACAAGCAAACGCCAGCCGATGGCGTAGTCGCCGTACTCCAGCGAGGGTAGGATCAGCCCGATCACGGCGGCCGCCAGCATTACGCCCGCGGCAAAGCCCAGTATGGTATCTGAAAATTTGTGCGAGATTTTTTTGAAAATCAAACCGATCAGGGCGCCAATCATGGTAGCGCCGCCTACCCCAAGGGCAGTGAGCAAAGCCATTGTCATATTCATCCCTCCTTGGCGTGATGATCTGTTCTTATTATACCTTAAAATTGACGGATCTGTCAATAAAAAATCACAACCACCAGCTCAGCTGGTGGTTGTGATTATATCTTTTTACCGAATTCCGTAATTCTCGATCACGTAGTCCATATCCTTGTCACCGCGGCCGGAGAGGTTGATCAGCACCGAGCCGTGCTCCATGCTTTTCGCCAGCTTCATGCCATAGGCAACAGCATGGGAGCTTTCAATCGCGGGAATAATACCTTCCATGCGGGAAAGCTTAAAGAAGGCGTCAATGGTCTCCTCGTCGTCGATCACGTCATACTTGACGCGTCCGATCTCCTGTAAGAAGGCATGCTCGGGGCCGGAGGAGGGGTAGTCCAGACCGCTTGCCACCGAGTAGACCGGGGCGGGGTCACCATTTTCGTCTTTTAGCATAATGCTGTTAAAGCCGTGCATAATGCCCTCGGTACCGTATTTCAGGCTGGCGGCGTGATCGCCAAGCTTCGGGCCTCTGCCGAGAGGCTCGATACCGTAAATGTCAACGGGATCGTTGAGAAAGCCCGCGAAAAGCCCCGCCGCGTTCGAGCCGCCGCCCACACAAGCCACAATGGCACTGGGCAGATGGCCGGTCATCTCAATGAACTGCTCTCGCGCCTCAATACCCACCACACTTTGGAAATCACGTACCATCATGGGGAAGGGATGGGGGCCCAATACCGAGCCTATGCAGTAAATGGCGTGATCGTATTCCTTGCTGTATGCCTCAAAGGCGGCATCAACCGCTTCCTTCAAGGTTTTAAGGCCGTGAGTGACCTCGATGACATTGGCACCCAGAATTTTCATACGTGCCACATTGGGGGCCTGCTTTTTGATGTCCACACTACCCATATAGATGTCGCATTCCAAGCCAAAATAGGCGGCGGCGGTGGCCAGCGCTACCCCGTGCTGGCCGGCACCGGTTTCAGCAATCACCTTTTTCTTGCCCATATACTTGGCAAGCAGAGCCTCACCCATACAGTGATTGAGCTTGTGAGCGCCGGAATGGTTCAGATCCTCGCGCTTGGCGTACAGCTGTACCTTGCCGCCAAGGGCATCGGAAAGTCGCTCCAAATGCGTTACGGGGGTGGGGCGGCCCTGGAACTCCTTGCGGATGCGACGGAGCTCGGCGATGAATTTTCTCGATTGGCAGATCGAGTAGTATGCTTCGGTGATTTCCTTCATGGCGCTTTTCAGCTTGTCGTCCACGTACACGCCGCCATATTTGCCGAAATAGCCATTTTGATCTGGGTAATGGTTAAAATAAGTATCAAAATCAATGCCGTTGAGTTTCATTTTTTACCTCCAAAAACAAAAATTCCCCTGACAAAGACAAAGGTCTTTATCAAGGGCGAAAAATTCGCGGTGCCACCTTGATTTATCACTCTATGAGATACCGTCATATCTCTGGCGTCTAACGTGCGCCACACGTCGCAGAATACTCGGGCTCGCGCCCTTTGACTGCGCCCTCCGCGGTCCATTTGACAAGCAGTATCTGACCCAACTCGCAGCAACATGGGCTCTCTGTACAGGCTTTCTTGCCGTTATCTCCGCATCATCGGTTTGTGCGATTAGTATAGCATGAAAGGGGAGCGCTGTCAAGCCTTTTTGAAAAAAACGTTTTTTGGAATCGTTTTCTCTTGCTATTGGCTAAATATTGTGATATAATAAATAGGTAAGTTTTTGTAATGCTCTGAAAGGAGAAAACTGATGTATAATACCATTTTGCTCTTTATTTTTGGCCTTTTGCTGCTGATCAAGGGTGGCGATTGGTTTGTAGACGGTGCCACTGCCATCGCCAAACGGTTTAAGATCCCGGATCTGCTGATCGGCGCTACCGTGGTCTCGATCGGTACCACCTTGCCCGAGGTTATGGTCTCAGGCATGGCGGCGCTGGAGGGGAGCGGTTCGATCGCCTATGGTAACGCCATCGGCTCGATCATCTGCAATACCGCTTTGATCGCCGCTATTACCATTGCGGTGGCGCCCGGTGCTATTCACCGCCGCTCACTGAGAATGCCGGTAACCTTTTTCTTTACCGCCGCTGCTTTCTATGTCACCATCTCCTACACCACCGGCTATTTTTACCGTTGGGTAGGTATCGCCCTGCTTGGCATTTTTGTTGTATATATGATCCTTTCTATTTTGCAAATGCGCAAAAAAGAGCCGGAATTTGAGGTGGATCTGGACTATTTGGACGATGACCAGGATGGTATTGACGAGATCCCGCCGTTATGGAAGTCAATCCTGATGCTGGTGATTGGTGCCGCTGTTATCGCCGTTGGCGCTGATCTGCTGGTGGATAACGGTATTCTGATCGCGCAGGCGCTGGGTGTGCCTGAAACGGTGATCGGACTGACCTTTGTGTCGCTTGGTACCTCGCTTCCCGAGCTGGTGACCGCCATCACCGCGTTGCTCAAAAAGCACGGTTCGCTGTCGCTGGGCAATGTCATTGGCGCAAACCTCTTTAACTTGATTTTGGTGAGCGGCGTTTCGGTGACACTTTCCCCGTTCCCGGTTCCGCAGGCGGCACAGCTCTTTGGGCAGAACGCCTCGCTTGTGCTGGATTTGCCCTTGATGCTGGGCGTAATGCTGATTTTGACGGTGCCCGCGTTGATCCGCGGTAAGTTAGCGCGTTGGCAAGGTATTTCCTTGCTGGCAGTTTACGCCGCCTTCTGTACCGTGCAGTTTGTGGCATTTTAATACAAACACAATAAACTGTTTTGGATAAGGAGAGCAAGATGCAAGTTTTAGCTATTGGCAACAGCTTTTCCAGCGATGCGACCCGCTATCTGCACCGCCTCGCCCGTAAAGCAGGGGAAAAACTGACTGTTGTGAATCTTTATATCGGCGGCTGTTCACTGGAGCGGCATTATCGCAATATGCTTTCAGAGGAATGCGCCTATGAGCTACAGATCAACGGTGAGGCAAGCGGCTTTAAGGTATCGCTAAAGGAGGCGTTGCTAAACCGCTCCTGGAACGTGATCGCCTTTCAGCAGGCAAGCCCCAGCAGCCCAAAATATGAGACCTATCAGCCTTATCTCACAGAGCTTTCTGCCTATGTCAGGCGGCTTTGTCCTAAGGCAAGACAGGTGATCCATCAAACCTGGGCGTATGAACGGGATAGCGAGCGGCTGACGGTGCTGATGGGCTATGAGCGCCCTGAGCAGATGACCGCCGATATTGTTGCCGCATATCACAGGGCCGCCGAGACCATCGGCGCGGATGCCATCATCCCCTCCGGAGAGCTGATGGCTAAAATGCTGGCAAACGGTATGGAAAAGGTCCATCGCGATACCTACCACGCCAGCCTTGGTGCCGGACGTTATGCGCTGGCATTGCTGTGGTACGGTGTGCTGACCGGCAAGGACGTGAGCGCCGATGCCTTTGACGATTTTGACGTTGAGGTGACCCCGGCGGAGCGGGAGATCGTGATCCGCTCGGTATGCGAGCTGCTCAAAAAGCAATAAAGGAAAGGGAAACGATATATCCTGTAAAACGTAAAAGCATATCTGGAAAGTGCCTTCGGCGATACCAAGATCGCCAACGCCAAATATAAGGCAACGTTTGGTTGCAAGGTGGCAATGCTGTCTTTCGACCGGGTAGAAGAGCTGACCGGCCACGCCCCCTACAGAGATGGAGCAGATCACCAATCCCGTCGCCTGGGTGGATGTTTGCGCGGAGAAGGAATGATATGCGTTGCGGCCAATAAAAAAACACGGGACATCCCGTGTTTTTTTATACCGTTTAAGGGCTTGTTGGCTTTTGCGTGGCGCCCTGTTTGTTATTGCCTGCGACGAAGAATGGCATAGACGATCCATGCGGCACCGTCGCCTAAGGCGGCGCATCCGGTTGGGACACTGACAGCCACTGTGATGAGCAATGAAAAAACACTGCCAATGCCAATGCCCAGTGCCTCGCCCGCTTCCAAGCCCTCGGTAGAGGTGCCAAGCAGACGCGCGGTGGAGATCATCATGATCACACTAAAGATCAGCCCCAGAACAACGGGTATCAAAGGCAGACATTTCAGTACCTTGTTTTTGATTTTCAGTGAGCAGAAGAGCTGTACAAAAAAGAAGAAAGCCACAATGATCAGGCAAAAAAGACAGGCCAACGCTATTTTGGCGCCCTCAGGCAAATGGAAGGTCATAAAACATCCTCCTTTCTCGGTGTATTTTCATTATAGCAGATTTTTCAAAAAAAGCAATAGGGGTGCCGCTCACCATTCGATCAGTACAACGCTGTTGTTTTTCAGCTCCTTGGCATTCGGTGCCCAGGAGAGCATACGACGATCGTCGATGTAGGAGACACGCGCCTCGGTGAGATTCACGCCCTCGATCTCGAGAGCGTGATCTTTGCCGCTGATGTTGGAGATCATCAAAGCGTTTTTGTTGCCGTTTGTGGCGGCAACCGCAAAGACACCGTCGGTATCCGAAAGGCATTCCACCTGTGTGCCCAGCTTGTAAAGCGTATTGAAGGCCACAAAGGTGTAGTAGGTTTGATGGGGGAGCTTCGCCTTCACGTCAAAGAAGGAGGAATAGTCGGGACCCGAAATGCGCATATCGTAAATGCAGGTCATGTCCGCGCGGCCGTTTTGCAGGGCAAGCAGAACAGAGGCCACCTCGGCGGCGTGATGACCGTTGCCTGCCTCCTCCTGGAAGGGATTCCACTCGTTGAGGTGGCTCTCAATGTGTCCGTAGCCATAGGCCTCCAGCTGCTCCGCTACCCACTTGTCCATCAGAACGGTGTTATGCGTGGGCGCATAGCTGTGCCAGGAGAAAAAGTCGATGGGGGAGCCGTGCTCCCTGATATACGCCATGAAGCCGTGGAAAAAATCAAGGTAGCGTTGGTAGGTGGCGAGGCTCATGTTAAAGGGATCGTTGCCTCCTGCCTCACCGTAAAAGCCGCTGGAGCCGTAGCCGCCCACCTTGATCTTGTCCCCAAAGCAGGCCTTCAGGTGCTTTGCAGTCACGTCGTAAAGGCGATAAAAATCCTCAAAGCTGCCCGTCCACAGGGGCTTGTTGTCAGACTCGTTCCAGATTTCCCAATAGGTGATCTTGTAGTGGTAGCCGTCCGCCCACCCCTCAGTGTAGTGGCGGATGATATGCTCACAGATGCGCGCCCACTTGTCGTAATCCCGCGGCGGGTCGATCCAATAGCTTTTCACCTTGTAGGCGTTTTCAATGGTCACACCCAGACGGTAGTAGGGCTCCACGCCCGCCTCGTGAAGCTGCTTTAGCAACAGGTCGGTGAAGGTGAAGTCGTAGCTGGCGGGGTCATTCACGTCCGCATCAAAATTACGGAAAATATTGGGGATGTCCACGTATTTGCCGCCGCCGAAGGCGCCGCTCACATCGTGCAGACGGGAGTAGGGAATGCCCGCCTCGGTGAGATAGTGAAAATAGGTATCCTTTGCCGAGGCGATCACAGGGGGCTGGCCGCCTGCGTGCAACGGCTTGATTTTTTTGATCTGCTTTTGAAGGTCGAGCTTGATGCTTGCCATGATGGGATGCTCCTTTACATTTTTTGTAATTCCATTTTATAACGGAATGAGAGGAATGTCAATGCAGATTGAACAGAAAAATTTTCTGTTCTTGACACGGTAAGGATAACATGCTATAATCAAGGCGACTTGTGCAAAAAGGGGGGGATCCGCTTGTCAGGAAATATGACACTCAGCCAGTTGGCAAGGCTTGCAAACGTGTCAGTTTCGGTGGCATCCAAAGCGTTTTCCGGCAAGGAAGGCGTCAGCGATGCCATGCGCGAGCATGTGTTCGCGGTAGCAAGAGAATACGGATGCTTTGCGCAGTTTTACAACGCGCCCTACGGGAGGCCGGTGGTGGTGCTGATCGTGCCAGAAATTGACAGCCGTTGCTATATCAAGTTTATCGAGGAATTTAAGCGTGCCATCGATCGCAACGGATATACGATGCTGTTATCTATCAGTAATTTTGACCCACAAATGGAGCAAACGCTGATCAAATATCACAGCGAACACAGCAAGGTGGATGCTTTGGTCTCGATTTCCAGCCATGCTGAATTCCCCTGCGGCAATGATACCGTGTTTATCAATATCGGCAAAAACACAACACGTTATGGCGTTTGTGTGAATGCGGAGCTAAATGACGGCTTGGCGGAGGCAGTGGAGCATCTGGTCAAAAACGGGCACCGCCGCATTGCTTATGTCAGCGAGCCGCTGACGCTTTCCAAAGCGGAAAAGCTGCACGAGTGCTTAACAAAGCACAACCTTTTGCTTGAGGAGCGGTATTTTATCCGCTCGCAAAAGCGATTTGAGGAGGCCGGCGCGGACGGCATAGCGCAGCTGTTGGCGCTTTCTGAGCCGCCCAGCGCTGTCTTTGGCGCTTACGGAAATGTGACGCAAGGGATTCTTGCCGAGCTGCGCCGACGGGGCTTGTCGGTGCCGGAGGATATGTCGGTGATCTCGATGGACAATGTGCCGAGTCCGCTGGACGAGCGGCTTGACGTGGCCTGTATCGATAGTCGGATTGAGGCGGTCTGCGCCCTTGCGATGCGGGAGATCGAGAGTCGCCTTGGCGACGGTCACAGCAATGCGCCCCTCGTCCTAACCATTCCGACCCACTTTCACGCGGGACAGAGTATCCGAAGCGTATAAAAAACGCGCTCTGCGAACAAGCAGAGCGCGTTTTTTGATACCGTTTGGCGGCTTTTTGTGAAATTAGACCTCGTTTCCAAGGATGCGATCGCGGAAATAACGGCCAACCTCGGCAATATAGTGGAGCAGTTGTGTTTGCGGGCGGCGGGGCAGCGTTTTGGTGGCACGGAAGGCCTAAAAGTTCAGCGTGCCGCGGTAGCTGATCTCAAGCATGAAAAGCTCCTCCTTGCATAAAAAAACGTAAATGGTACGCTTTTTTGAAAAAATTCCCCCCGAGTTTTGCTCGGGGGGAAGGGGGTTATTCTGCCTCGATGCGAGCAGCCCAGTAGCGGCCGGTAGCGGAAATGAGCTTCAGGGCCTCGGGCCAGAGCTCACGGGGGAAGTTGGAGCAAATGACGCGGAAGGTCTCAAATCCGAGCGCGCCTTGATAACCGATCTCCTTGAGCCCATCTACAAAGCCGTTCCAGTCGCAGATCCAGTCGGCACCCCAGTTGCGGGTAAAGGTGTAGGGCATACCGTGCAGGTCGCTGTTGCCGTCATTGTCGTGAATGTGCAACACGGTCAAACGCTTACCCAGCTTTTTGATATACTCCTTGATGTCGCGGCCAAGCAGATTGGCGTGACCCACGTCAAGGCAGAAGCCGAAGGCATCACAGCCGGCCTCGGCGTTCAGGGTATCCAGATACCAGCAGGCCTCAGTTATGTCGGCGCAGGGCCCCTCGGTCACACGGCCCTTATAGGTTTTAAAGAGGTTTTCCAGGCAGATCTTGACGCCGGTTTTAACGGCCGTAGGCATCAGACGGCGGTAGATCTCCAGATTGCAGGCGATCTCTTTTTCCTTGGTGGAGCGGCCAACGGGATGCACCACAATGGCGGGGCAGCCCACGTACTGGCAGACCTGCAAGCACTTTTCCACAGCCATGATGGCGTGATCATTGATGTCTTCGCGGTCCTTGATCCAAACCGGGAAGGGGGCGTGCATTTGGGCGATGGCGACGCCGTGCTTTTCAGCTGCTTCCTTGAGAGGAGTAAAGAATTCTAAAATTTCTTCGATACTCTTGTCAAAGAAGGAATGGGGCGCCTCAGGGCTTTTGGCCAACGCACCGGTGGAAAGGTAGTGGTCAATGTTAAAGTCTGTCGCGTCAAAGCCGCACTCCTTGATAAAGGAAAAGGAGCCGTCAGGGTCGTCCTTGTTGTACCAGCCCGCGGACTGCACACCGATTTTTAACATAATGAAAACCTCCAAAGGTTTATAAATTCCGCGAGGGGATTTCCCTTGCCCCGCGGTTGCTTTCATTATAGAAAAGGATTCTCAAAATGTCAAGCTTTTGGAAGAATTTTTGTAAAAAACAAGCAACCGTGCCGTCGACACGGCTGCTTGTCGGTTTCTTATTCCTGCGCAAGGATCCGGTCGCGGAAATAGCGGCCTACCTCGGCGATGTAGCAGAGCATTTTCTCATGCAGGGGCTTTGGCAGATGCCGCATAATGCGGAAGGTCTCAAAGTTTAAATCACCGCGATAGTTGATCCTGCGCAGTCCCAGGATAAAGCCATCCCAATCGGTTTGCAGACCGGCGGGGGCCACACAGGTATAAGGGGCGGTATGCCAGTCAGAGGTGCCGTTGTTGTCGTGGGTGTGCAGGCAGGTGAGGCGTGGGCCAAGCTTGCTCAGATGATCGTAGAGATTACAGCCCATCATATTGGCGTGGCCCACGTCAAAGCAGTAGCCAAAGGCGTCGCAGTCTGCCTCGGCGTTCAGGGTGTCGATGTAGCGGCAGACCTCCTCGGCGCTGTTGCACACGCCGTCGGTCAGGCGACCGTTAAAATGTGTGGGCAGATTTTCAAGACACACCTTTACCCCGGTGCGCACGGCGGCAGGGATCAGCTTGCGATACATTTCGATGTTGTTTTGCCATTCCAGATCCTTGTCTCGCTGACGGTCGGGATGTACTACCAGGGCGGGGCAACCCACAAAACGGCAGACCTCCAGGCACTTTTCCACAGCCATGAGGATGTAGTCGGTTAGCTCCAAGCGGTTTTCGATCCAGACGGGTGCGGGGGCGTGCATCTGGGCAAAGCTGATGCCGTGCTTTTCGGCCGCCTCCTTCAGGGGTGTGAAAAAGGCGAGAATATCCTCGATCGGTTGATCAAAAAAGGAAGCGGGGGCTGTCTCGCTTTTGACCAGGGTCTTGACCGAGAGATAGTGGTCGATGTTGAAATCCACCGCCTCGAAGCCACATTGCTTGATAAAGGCAAAGGAGCCGTCCGGATCCTCTTTTTTGTACCAGCCGGCGGATTGTACCGAGATCTTTAACATGTCTGTCTCCTTTTGTTGGTTTAATTGCGTTATCGCTGTTCCTATTGTAACATATTTTTGTTCTTTTTTTACCTTTTTTTGAAAATATTGCATTTGGTTTTTTGTTGTGCTATAATAAAGCCATTCCGAGAAAAAGGAGAGCAAGGTTTATGAAAGCGGTAATTTTAAATGGGCCGGGCAATGTCACTGTCGGCGAGTTCCCCACTCCCACGCCAAAAGCGGGAGAAGTGCGGGTACGTGTCGCGTTTTGCGGTATCTGCGGCAGTGATTTTCACAAGGTAGCAGGCAAGAAGAACACCCATCCTGTGCGCTATCCTGTGCCGCTCGGACATGAGATCTCCGGTGTAGTGGAATCGGTGGGCGAGGGTGTGGCCGCCTTCCGACCCGGAGACCGCGTGACGGTAGACCCCAACTGGAGCTGCGGAAAATGCTATTATTGCAAAAACGGGCAGACTTCCTTTTGTGAGAACGGCAGAGGCGTGGTGAAAGGGATGGCCGAATTTGTGGTATCCCCCGAGGAAAATGTCTACTTGCTCCCTGATGGTCTTTCTTTGCGGGATGCGGCGCTTTGTGAACCGCTTGCCTGCTGCTTGCGCGGTATGGATCTGCTGGATATTCATCAGGGTGAGCGTGTGGCCTTGATCGGTCTGGGTGCCATTGGTACCATCATGCTGCAATTGATTCGCAGGGCCGGTGCCGGTGAGGTGCTGGTGATCGATGCCAATGAGGCGCGCCGTGAGACGGCAATGGCGTTGGGCGCTACACTATTTTTGTCGGCAGGCGACGGCGCTGCTATTGCGGATTACGCCAAAACGCATCCCGTTGGGCGGGTTATTGAGTGCGTGGGTGTTGGCCCCGCTCAGGAAACTGCCTTGGAGGTGGCCGGCAAGGGCGCCACCGTGGTGATGTTCGGTGTCAGCGATTCGGCGGCCAAGCTGCCCATCTCACTTTACGACGCGTTTTGCAAGGAGTTGACCATCAAGACCTCCTTTGTCAATCCCCATACCACCGACCGCGCGTTGCAGTTGCTGGCAACGGGGCTGCTGGAGACCGACAAGATCATTGCAGGCGAGCTTTCTATGGAGGAGGCGGCTGCGGAAATGCTTTCACCCACCCTTAGCCGAAAGGGCAAGGCGTTGGTGCGCATTGACTAAAAAGCAAAGAAAGCCCGACACGTGTCGGGCTTTCTTTGCTTCTTGGTTATTTTTTCTCCGGCCAGTTGGGGTCGTCGATGCATTCCGCCCAGTACTTGCCGATGCCGCTGACCAGCTCCAGGCATTGGTC